>JBBSGM010000017.1:0-45794 GCA_038254065.1 Mycobacteriales bacterium
AGCTGATCACCGAGATGGAACAGGTCTCCAGCCAGGCCCGCGAACTCCCGCCCACCCAACCCCGCTGACCGCTCAGGCTCAGCGAGGCACCAGCGGGGTGGGGGCGCAAATCAGCCCCGAGAAGTGCGGAACGTCAGCCGTGCTTGTCGCGGCGGCCGGAATTCAGGCCCCGCCCGGACGGCGCGCCCCGAGGCTGCATGACCTGAGGCACACGTTCACCGTCGCGACCAGTTTCCGGCACGGCGAGTCGGTGAAGACCGTGCAGCGACGGCTCGGGCACGCCACCGCCGCGGAGACGCTCGACACCTACGTCCACCTCTGGCCGGACTCCGAGGACCGCACCCGCGCCGCGATCGACGCCGTCCTCCGACCGACCACGCCGACGCAGGGCACGCCCCGCCCGGTGGCCGCGCCGCGGACGGCCGACCGACCACGCCCGAGCCACGGCGGCCCGACGCTGAGTTGATCTCCGCTGCACAAGATCGCTGAACCTTGTGCCATCTGTGTGCCATTTCTGCGATCTTGAACCGCGTTTCCGCAGCTCAGACCGGTTGAGTGGGACGAGCTGGCCTGTAAGCCGGATCCTGTTCCCGGGCGCCTCGCGGCGCTCCGTTCGGCGACCATCCATCTCGACCCGCCGTCGCCGGCGGGTTCCGTGCGGCCTACCCGCAGACTCGGACGGGCCGCCCTCGAACGCCTGCGCAGCGCCCACCCCTGGAGGCGGGCGCCTCTTGGCCTTGCTCCGGGTGGGGTTTACCGAGCCACCCCGGTCACCCGGAGTGCTGGTGGTCTCTTACACCACCGTTTCACCCTTACCTCCCACCCCGGCAGTCGTCGGCGTGGGAGGCGGTCTGTTCTCTGTGGCACTGTCCCGCGGGTCACCCCGGGTTGCCGTTGACAACCACCCTGCCCTGCGGAGTCCGGACTTTCCTCGGCGGCGACCCCAGGATCGCCGACGCGGCCGCCCGGCCAACTCGTCCGCGACGCGATCCTACCGGGTCACCCGGCCGCCGGGGACGGCGCGGGCTACCGTTGCGGCTCGTGGTCGACGCGTCGCCGGGAACGCTGGCGTTCCTGCTCGCCACCGGGCTGCTCGCCGGCGCGGTCAACGCCGTCGCGGGCGGTGGTTCCCTGCTGGTGTTCCCCGCGCTGCTCGCCGTGGGCTTCCCGCCGCTGAACGCGAACGTGACGAACTCGGTGGCCCAGTGGCCCGGCTACCTCGGGCTCGTCGTCGGGGCTCGGCGCGACCTGCGCGAGCAGCGCCGCCGGATCCTGCTGACCTCGGCGGTCGGGATCGTCGGCGCCGCCGTCGGTGCCGTGCTGCTGCTCATCCTGCCGGGTGTGGTGTTCGACGCCGTGGTGCCCGCGCTGGTGTTGCTGGCCAGCGGGCTGCTCGGGCTGCAACCGTGGGTCGAGCGCTGGATCGGCCGTCCCGCACCCGGTGCCCCCGACCGGCTCGCGGTGCTGCTCCCCGCGGTGTTCATCGCCTCGGTCTACGGGGGGTACTTCGGCGGCGCGCTCGGGGTCATCCTCATCGCCACGCTGTCGCTGTGCGCTCACGACCGGCTGGTCCGGCTCAATGCGCTCAAGGGTCTGCTGTCCCTCGTCGTCGCCAGCGTGACGGTGGTGGTGTTCTCCCTCGGGGCACCCGTCGACTGGCCGGCCGTCGCGCTGCTCGCCCCGACCACGCTCGTCGGCGGCTTCCTCGGGGCCAAGCTCGCCCAGCGGCTCCCGGAGACCGTGCTGCGCTGGTGCGTCGTGGCGCTGGGCATCGCCGTCGGCTGCTGGCTGATCGTCACCTGAGCTGGTGCTCGCCGCCGCCGCGATCGCGCTGCTGGTCGTCGTCCTGGTGGTCGCCACGACCGCGCCGCGCGGGCTGCCCGAAGCGGTGGCGGCGGTCCCGGCCGCCGCGCTGGCCGTCGCCGTCGGGCTGATCACGCCGCACGCCGCGCTGACCGAGGTCCGCGAGCTCGGCGCCACCGTCGGGTTCCTCGCGGCGATCCTGCTGCTCGGTCGGCTCGCCGATGCCGAGGGGGTGTTCGGCTGGGTCGGCACCCGGCTCGCGGGCACCTCCCAGGGCCGACCCATCCGGCTGCTCGGGCTGGTGTTCGCCGCGGCGGCCGGCACGACGGCCGTGCTCAGCCTCGATGCGACGGTGGTGCTGCTGACCCCGGTCGTGTTCGCGACCGCGACCCGGCTACGGCAACGGTCGCGGCCCCACGTCTACGCGTGCGTGCACCTGTCGAACGCCGGCTCCAGCCTGCTGCCGGTGTCGAACCTCACCAACCTGCTTGCGTTCTCCGCATCCGGGCTGTCCTTCCTCGGCTTCGCCGCGCTGATGGCGCTGCCGTGGCTGGTCACGCTCGTCGTCGAGTACGTCGTGCTGCGTGGCTACTTCGCCGCCGACCTGCGCATTCCCGCCCCGGCGCCCGGCGCGGCCGGCCAGGAGGGTGCGACCGCCGAGGCCGTCGACGGGGCGGCCGGGGCCCCGCGGTTCGCTCTCGGCGTGCTGGCGCTGACCCTGGTGGGGTTCGGCGCGTCGTCGCTGCTCGGGGTCGAGCCGGTGTGGGTCGCCGCGGTCGGGGCCGGGGTGCTGGTCGTTCGGGCGCTGGTCCGAGAGACGATCACCCCGGTCGGTGTGGTGCAGGCCGCGGCGCCGCTGTTCTGCCTGTTCGTCCTGGCGCTCGGGGTGGTCGTCGCCGCGGTCAACGCCCACGGGCTGAGCGCCACGCTGGCCGTGGTCGTGCCGGACCGGACGTCACTGGTCGGGCTGCTCGCGGTTGCCGGGGTCGCCGCGGTGCTCGCGAACCTGGTCAACAACCTGCCCGCCACCCTGGTGCTGCTCGACGCGCTGGGCCGGGCCCCGCACCCCGGGTTGGTGCTGGCCGTGCTGCTGGGGGTGAACATCGGCCCCAACCTGACCTATGTCGGCTCGCTGGCCACCCTGCTGTGGCGCCGCGTGCTCACCGAGCACGGCGAGCCACCCGAGCTTCGCGACTTCGTCCGGTTGGGCGTGCTCACGGTGCCGCCGGCGCTCGCGGCGTCGGTGCTGGCGCTGTGGCTGGTGCTGTGACATCGGGCGGGAGGTGGGACGTGTCGTTCACCAGCCGCACCGAGGCGCCCCCGTCCGGGTAGAACTCGGCGATGCACAGCGACGCCAGGTCCAGGTGCAGCCGGTAGAGGATCGACGGGCCCGCGGCCAGCGCCTCGCACAGCAGCATCTTGATCGGGGTGACGTGGCTGACCACCACCACCGTCTCGCCCGGGTACCTCGCGACGATCTCGGCGCACTCCGCGGCGACCCGGTGGCGCACCTGGGCGAACGACTCCCCGCCGGGCGGAGCGACGTCCGCTGAGCCGAGCCACACCGCGTGCAGCTCCGGGTCGCGGATCGTGGCCTCGTCGAAGGTCAGCCCCTCCCACCGCCCGAAGTCGGTCTCGATCAGCCCGCAGTGCACCCGCAACGGCGCGGACGTCGCCTCGGCCACCACCGCCGCGGTTCGGGTGGCCCTGCGCAACGGTGAGCTGAGCACCGCCGAGATCCCGCCGACCGCGGCCAACCGGGCGGCCGCGGCCGCGGCCTGGACGCGTCCCAGCTCGGTGAGCTCGGGATCGCCGCGTCCGGAGTAGCGCCGGCCCACCGACAGCGCGGTCTGGCCATGCCGCAGCAGCAACAGCCGGGTGGGTTCGCCGAGCCGGCCGGCCCAGGCGGTCGTCGCCGAGCGCGGCCCGGCGCTCACCCTGCTGCCTGGTCGTCCATCGCCTTGTTGGCCAGCGCGTCGGCCCGGCTGTTGCGGGCCCGGGGGATCCAGCCGAACGACACCCCGTCCAGCTGGCGCACCAGCCGGCCCGCCTCCGCGGCCAGTGCGCGCAGCGCCGGGTGCTTGATCTGCCAGCGCCCGGACATCTGCTCGACGACGAGCTTGGAGTCCATCCGCACCTCGACGACGGTGGCCCCCAGCGCGCGGGCGGCTTCCAGGCCCGCGATGAGCCCGCGGTACTCCGCCACGTTGTTGGTCGTGACGCCCAGCCCCTCGCGGCGTTCGAGGAGCACCTCCTCGGTGGCCGCGTCGAGCACGACCGCACCGTAGCCGGCCGGCCCGGGGTTGCCGCGCGACCCGCCGTCGGCCTCGACAATGACCTTCACGAGGCGACCTTCATCCGGCGACCTTCACAGCCCCGACTCCTTCGTCCGCACCAGGATCGTCCCGCACTCCTCGCAACGCACCAACTCGTCCGGGGCCGCCGTGCGCAGCCGGGCGAGGAACGTGCGGTCCAGCTCGAGGCGACACGCCCCGCAACGATGGTCGCGCAGCAACGTCGCCCCCATCTTGCCCTGCTCGCGGCGCCGCTCGTAGATGCCGAGCACATCGGCGGGCAGTGCCGCGACCAGCTCGGCCCTGGCCCGTCGTCGGCCCGCCTCGCTCGCGTCGATGTCGGCCAGCGCGGTGTCGCGGCGCTCGGTGACCGCCGAGAGCTTCTGTTCGGCCTCGGCGAGCACGCCGCGCGCGTGCTCGAGGTCGATGCCCAGCGCCTCGCGGCGCTCCATCACCTCGAGCTGCTCGTCCTCCAGCACAGCTCGGCGCCGGGCCAGGGTCTCCAGCTCGTGCTGCAGGTCGGCGGCCTGCTTCGCCCCGACCCCGGCGCCGGCCAGCAATGCCCGGTCGCGTTCGGTGCGGGCTCGCACACCCTCGACGTCGCGTTCCAGGCGGCGGATGTCGCGGTCCAGGTCGCCCGCGGCCGTCTCGGTCTCGACGAGCTTGTCCTTGCCCGCCCGGACCGCGGTCTCGGCATGGGACAGCTCGACGTGCTCGGACAGGGTGCGCCGCCGGTGCGCGAGCCGGTTCAGCTCGGCGTCGATCTCGGCGAGGTCGAGCAGCCGGCGCTGGACGGCGGGATCGGCCTTCACGATGCCGCCCTCTCCCATGTCCCCCCTCTCCCATGTCAGCGTCTTCCGATGGTCCACGGGTCGGTCCGCAGCCGCGAGACGTGGACCTCGACGCTACCCCCCAGCGCCCCGTGCACCACAGTGGCCGCCTGCGCGCACCACGGCCATTCCGACGCCCAGTGCGCGACGTCCACCAGGGCCGGGGTGGGCCCGCCCGGCAGCGACCCGGCCAGCAGGTGCTCGGACGCCGGGTGGTGGCGCAGATCGGCGGTGAGATAGGCGTCGACCCCGGCGGTGACCGCGGCACCGAGCGCGGAGTCACCCGCCCCGCCGCACACCGCGACCCGCCGCACCGGGCGGCCCGGGTCCCCGGCCGCGCGGACGCCCCAGGCTGTCGCCGGCAGCGCGGCGGCGGCCCGCGCGGTGAACCGCTCGAGGGGCTCCGCGGTCGACAGCGTCCCGATCCGACCCAGCCCGCGCGACGACGGCAGCTCGGCCTGCTCCAGCAGGTCGAACGCCGGCTCCTCGTAGGGGTGCGCGGCCCGCAGTGCGGCGACGACGGCCGCCCGGCGGCCCCGCGGCAAGACCATCTCCAGCCGCGTCTCGGCCACCCGCTCCAGCCTGCCGACCTGCCCGATGGCCGGGTTCGCCCCCTCGTGCGGGAGGAACTGCCCGGTGCCGGCCGTGGCGAACGAACAGTGGCTGTAACCGCCGATCTGCCCGGCTCCCGCCGCGGCCAGCGCGTCGTGCACCGCGGCGATTGCCGGGCCGACCGGCACGAACGCCACGATCTTGTCGAGCGGTTCGGCCGGCGCGGGCTGCAGCGGCCCCTCGACGTCGAGGTGCAGGGCGGCGGCCAGCGCGTCGGAGACCCCGGGGTCGGCCGAGTCGGCGTTGGTGTGCGCGGTGAACAGGCCCGTCCCGGCCCGGATCAGCCGGTGCAGCAGTGCGCCCTTCGGGGTGTCCGCGCCGACCCCGTGCACCCCGCGCAGCAGCAGCGGATGGTGGGTGACGAGCAGCTGGGCACCGCTCTCGATTGCCTCGGCCACAGTCTCGGGAACCGGGTCGACGGCGAACAGCACCCGCTCGACCGGCCCGTCCGGGTCGCCGCAGACCAGCCCGACGGCGTCCCAGTCCTGGGCGAGCGCTGGCGGGTACGCGGCCTCCAGCGCGGCGATGACGTCGGCCAGCCGGGTGGTCACGACGTCGCCTGTGCGGCAGTGGACGCATCGACGGGGATCCCGTTCCCGCGCAGCACCGCGCGCAGGGCGTCGACGAGTACCGCGACCTGGTCGGGCGGGCGGACGGCGACGCGCAGGTGGTCGGCGTCGAGGCCGGGGAACGTGTCGCCGCGACGGACGGCCACTCCCGCGGCGCGCAGCCCGACGCGGACCCGTTCTCCGTGCCCGGCCGGCAGCCGCAGCAACAGGTAGGGCGCCACCCCGGGCAGCACGGTGACCCCGTCGACCGCGGCGAGGGCCTCGGCCTGCGCGGCCCGCTGCCCGACGAGCCGGCGCGCCACCCGCCGGGCCCGCGCGACCGCGGCCGGCTCGCTGCAGGCGAGCACCGCCTCCAACCCGAGGGTGCCGACCGGCCACGGCGGGCGCGGCGCGGCGAGGCGGGCGAGCAGGGCGGGGTCGCCGAGGGCATAGCCGGCCCGCAGCCCGGCCAGCGCCCAGGTCTTGGTGAGGCTGCGCAGCACGAGCAGTCCCGGCACGTCCGACGCCCCGGCCAGTGACTCGGGCTCCCCCGGCAGGGCGTCGGCGAACGCCTCGTCGACGACGAGGACCCGGCCCGGCCGGGCCAGCGCGCACAGTGCCATGGCCGGGTGCAGCACCCCGGTCGGGTTCGTCGGGTTGCCGATCACCACCAGGTCGGCGTCGGCGGGGATCGCCCCGGGCGCCAACCGATGCCCGTCGGCGGGGTCGGTGAACACCCTGGTGACCGCCAGCCCGGCCGCGCGCAACGCCGCCTCCGGCTCGGTGAACCCCGGGTGTACCACCACCGGGCGACGGGGGCGCAGCCCCGGCAGCAGCGCGAACCCCTCCGCGCTGCCGGCCAGCACCAGCACCTCCTCCGGACGCCGACCGTGCCGCGCCGCGACAGCGGTCCGGGCCGCCGCGTCGTGGTCGGCACCGGGATAGTGGGCCAGCCCGTCCAGCGCCGCGGCCAGCCGGTCGCGCAGCCAGCGCGGCGGCGCGGGCCCCTGCACGTTGACGGCGAAGTCGAGCAGGCCGGGCTGGGCGTCGACGTCGCCGTGGTGGCGGAGGGTGTCTGCCATGGATCAGCACCCTACGGTGAACCGGGTGCACGTCAGTCCCGGTCCGTACCGGCAGCGCACGGTGCTCGTCCGCCCGACCTGACCTATGGGTCCTGCGCGACCTATGGCTCTGCGTACCGGGTTACCGGGCGGCGCGACGCCACCCGCGCAGCGGGAACCCCGACGACCCGTGCTCGCCGACGCGGACCCCCAGCACCTGGTGGAGCGCGATGTTGTCGCGCACGAACCCGAGCCTGCTCGCCGCCATGTACAGCCGCCACACCCGGGCCCGGCCCGGGCCGACCTCGGCCACTGCGGCCGCCCAGTTGTCCTCCAGGTTCGTCCCCCACGCGGCCAGGGTCCGCGCGTAGTGCTCACGCAGGTTCTCCTCGTGCCGGATCTCGAAGCCGGCGTCGTTCATGACCGAGATCAGGTGCCCGATGGGCTCCAGCTGGCCGTCGGGGAAGACGTAGCGGGCGATGAACGGGTCCGCCTTCGGTGTGGGGGGCGTCCGCGGCTGGGTGATGCAGTGGTTGAGCAGCCGACCCTCGGGGCGCAGCTTTCCCAGCAGTGATCCGAAGTAGGACGGCAGCTGCGCCGTACCGAGGTGCTCGGTCAGCCCGATGGAGCTGACCGCGTCGAAGCCGGTCTCGGTGACGTCGCGGTAGTCCAGGTGCCGGACCTCGGCCAGCCCGCCGAGCCCGCGCCGGACAATCTCGGCCTGCGCCCATTCGGCCTGGTTGCGCGACAACGTCACACCCAGCGCCGTGACCCCGTGCTCGGCCGCAGCATGCATCACCATGCCGCCCCAGCCGCAGCCCACGTCGAGCAGTCGCATCCCGGGCTGCAGGTCGAGCTTCTGCGCGACGAGCTCGTGCTTGGCCGCCTGCGCCTCCTCCAGGGTGGCCGCCGCGCTCGGGTAGCACGCGCAGGTGTACGCCATCGACGGGCCGAGCACCCACTCGTAGAACCGGTTGGACACGTCGTAGTGATGCGAGATCGCGTTGCGGTCACGGGCCTTGGAGTGCAGCCGCCCGCGCGGTCGCACCTCCAGGTCGGGCGGCGGGACCCGGTGGCGGAGCCACACCGGGAACAGCCGCCGGGCGAGCCGTACCGCGTCCCGCGGCGGGATCGAGTGCAGCGTGACCTCGGCGAGCGCGTCAAGGGCGGTGTACAGGTCGCCCTCGACCTCGATCTCCCCCATCACGTAGGCCCTCGCCAGGCCCAGCGAGCCGGGTGCCGACGCCAGCCGGGCCAGGGCCCGCGGCGACTCGACACGCAGCGCCACCTCCGCGCCGTCCGGACCCGCCTTGCTGCCGTCGTAACCGATCAGCCGGATCGGAGCGTCGGCACCGAGCACTTCCGACAGGATCTCCGCGAACCGTATCCCACTCATGCTCGTCCCCCAGCGACCTTCTCGAAGAGCCCGGGGAGCCGGGCCCCCGGGTCGTACCGGCCCTTCACCGCCCGGTAGGCGGGGCCGTTGTAGCGCTCCCAGAACTCGTCCTCGGTGTAGTGCACCGTGGAGTACAGCGACTTGTGGCCGCCCAGCTCGGCGACCAGGTTCTCGATGAGCCGGTTGTGCGCATCGGGCGGGTCACCGTCACGCTGCGGCACCGTCGACCAGAACCCCACGTTGACGTAGAGCTCGCCGGGCACCATCGGGTACAGCGGCCAGGCGCGCTGCCCGCGCAGCCGCAGCGGGCACAGCCATACCGGGGAGATCCCGATGTCGCGGTGGAACGCGGTGAGAAACTCCGGCAGCCGCGCGACCGGGAGCTCCACGTCCTGGATCACCGGCTCCTCGGGCGGCGCGCCGGCCAGCCTGCGCATCCGGTTGCTGAGCCCGGTACGCCGGTCGAGCGCGACGAGCCGGCGGTACACGTCCGAGCGCCGGTACCGGGCCGGCCACAGCCTGCGCACCAGCGGATGTTGCGCCCCGAACGCCCGCGAGCACCAGAACCAGTCGGTGTCCCAGCGCCAGAGGTAGTCGCGCACCCGCAGGTGGTCGACCGGGCGCCGGCGCAGCGACCGGTAGTAGATCTGCTGGCCGGTGTAGTCGGACAGTTGCGCGCCCGCCGGCGGGGCGTCGACGAACTCACCGACGGTCAGGTACTGCTCGCCGGGCGCGAAGACGGTGCCGTCCAGGAAGTCGATCCCGGTGCCGCTGAGCCGCTCGATCGCGGCGGTGACCAGCTCGGCGTCGGGATAGCGGCGGTGGGTGAGCCGGACGTAGGGCGTCACCGGCACCAACTCGATGACCAGGCGCAATGCATAGCCCAGGGTGCCGTAGGAGTTCGGGAACGCGGCGAACAGCTCGGCGTGCTCGTTGTCCGGGGTCGCCGTGACGAGCTCGCCGGCGCCGGTGAGCACGTCCATCTCCAGCACCGACTCGTGCGGCAGGCCGTGCCGGAAGCTCGTCGACTCGATGCCGAGCCCTGCGACCGCACCGCCCAGCGTGATCGTCTTGAGCTGGGGGACGACGAGCGGCATCAGCCCGTGCGCGAGGGTGGCGTCGACGAGGTCCTCATACGTCGTCATGCCCTGCACCTCGGCGGTCCGGGCGCGGGTGTCGACGTTGATCACACCGGTCAGCCCGGCCGGGTCCAGTCGCTGCGCGTTCGACACGCCGGAGCCGAACCGGAACAGGTTGGAGGTCTGCTTGCCGAGCCGGACCGGTGTCCCCGCCGGCACCTCCCGGTAGCGCCGCACGAGGTCGGCGACGGTCTCCGCATGCTCGGCGGCGGGCACGGAGGTGACGGGGGTACTCATTGGACCGACGCTAACGCTCGATCGTCGGGCTGCCCAGCCTCGGGTGGGTCCGTCGCGCAATGTCACCCGCACCGTCACCCGCACCGCGACCGGGAGCTACCCCCGGCGGGCTCTCGCGGCCACCAGCTTCGGCAGCGCCGCACCACCGGTCACCGGATGGAAGCGTTCGGCGGTGACGGTGAGCGCGGCGTGCTCGTCGTCGGTCAGGGCGATCTCGGCGGCGGCCGCGTTGCTCTCCATCTGTGCCACACTCGACGCGCCCGGGATCGCCACCACGTTCGGAAAGTGCACCACCCAGGCCAGCGCGACCTGTGCCGGGGTGGCGTCATGGGCACTGGCGACGTCGCGCAGCACGTCGAGCAGCGGGGCGGCCGCGTCGAGGTTCTCCGCCAGGAACAGTGCGTTCGCCGCGCGGATCCCGCCGGTCGGCCGGTTGGTCGCGTCGTAGCGGCCGGACAGCAGGCCCTGCGCGAGCGGGCTGTAGGCGATCACGAGGTGTCCGGTGCGCTGCGCCCACGGCAGCATCTCGGCCATCGGCCCGCGGGCGACCAGGCTGAGCTGCACCTGGTTCGACAGCACCCGCGAGCCCAGCGCCGGCTCGCTGCGCTGCCACCGCTGCAGCGAGTAGTTCGAGACGCCCACCTCGTCGACGATCCCGACGTCGCGCAGGGTCCGCATCCCGCGCATCGTCGTCGAGTCGGCGACCACCGGGTTGGGCTGATGCACCTGGTACAGGTCGAGGCGTCGAACACCGAGGCGCTGCGCGCTGGCCATCCCACGCTGCGCCACGACCGCGGCGCTCGGCAGCACCGGGAGCACCTTCGACGCGACGACGACGTCCTCGGCGCCGCCGGTGTCCCGCAGCGCGGCACCGAGGATCCGCTCGCTGCGCCCGAACCCGTAGATCTCCGCGGTGTCGAACACGGTGACCCCGAGCTCACGGGCCCTGGCGACGATCCGCCCGGCCTCCCGTCCGGCGTAGTCCGTGCCGTAACCCCACTCACGGGAGCCGAACTGCCAGGTGCCGAGCCCGATCGCCGAGTACCGCTTGGTCGTGTCGATGCCCTCCAGATAACGCATGTCCTCCAGTCAACACCTCGGTCCGGCGCCGGGTGCCCCTGCTGGGCACACCCGGCCCGGACGGCCTGTTCACCCTGGCCTCGGCGGGCACCGCGGTGGGAGTCAGATCCGGCCCGCGCACTCCCGGTCGACGGCGTTCACCGCCGCGACCACCCTGGCCGGGTCGAGCTGCACCGGATCCTTCAACGGGTCACCGCCGGGCGGCAGCTTCGCCTTGCCCTGGCTGTCCAGGTCGTCGATCGCGGCGACCACCTCGCGGCGGGCCGCGGCGAGCCCGGCGTCCCGCACGCCCGGTGCCGCATAGGTGTCACGCGCGCCGAGCAGGAAGTAGGCGACCCCCGCGGGAAGCACCGGCCCCACTTTGATCGCGCCGACCACGTTGCGCACCGCCTTGGCAGCGCCCACCTGCTCCTGGCAGGCCACCGCGTCCGGGTCGACGGGCCCGGCACCGGACGGGACGGGGCTCGCCGGCCCGGCGTTCGACGGCGTGGGCCCGGCACTCGACGACACGGGTGCCGCACTCCCGCCGGCGCAGCCGGCGAGCAGCGTGCCCAGCAGTGCGACGGCGATGGCGGCCCGGGCGCTGCGGGACACCCGGAACATCGCGCGCGCGATGAT
Source organism: Mycobacteriales bacterium (assembly GCA_038254065.1). Taxonomy (GTDB): domain Bacteria; phylum Actinomycetota; class Actinomycetes; order Mycobacteriales; family Pseudonocardiaceae; genus Pseudonocardia. Next base: position 11,619 of record JBBSGM010000017.1, read on the forward strand.
CGGCATATCTGCAGGGTAACCGCGCCGATGGAGCCGTCCCACCGCCCCGCGAGTCGCGCCGGCTGTGCGAGTGAGTCGGGGTCGTTGTGCGATCTCGTGTCGCCCCATCGGGTGACCTTCGGCGACACTTGCCCCAAGTGAGGCAACCCTGATGGCGACGCCACCGACCAGCGTCGAGTGAGGACCGTTACTGACATGATCCGTTCGCTCTCCGACCCGCTGGGCGACCGCCCGCTCGCGCGGACCGCGGCGCAGGTGTCCGCCGCCGTCGACGCCCTCGAGGTACGGGTGGGAGCGCCGCCGACGGAACCGGGCTGGACCCGCTGCGCCGAGATCGACGCCGGGTTCGTCAGCCGCTGGGAGCGCGCCGCGGCCGACGCGCTGCCCGGCTGGTACGGAACGGCTGGCGACCCGAGGACGGCCAGCGCGTTCGTCCTGCACTGGTACGCGAGCATCCCGGGGCGCACCGGGGCCGCGGTGTTCCGGCACGCCCGCCGGGTGCCCCGGCTCGACTGCGACGCGCTCGCCTTCCGGCTCGCCGCCGGCAACCCGATCCCGGTGGCCACCGCGCTGCTCGACGACCATTTCTGGTGCCTGCCCGGCGACCCCGACATCGCCGACCCGGCCGCCACCGCCGTCGCCGACGAGGCCGAGCTCGCCGCAGTGCTGCGCGCTCAGGTCCGGGGGCACGCCGACGAGTTCCTGGCCGGCTACCGACCCGGCTCCCGGCTCCCCCACCGCGCCCTGCTCGGGGCGTTCTTCGACGCCCTCGACACCGGCGTCTGGCGTGGCGGCGGCGGTTCGCCCAGCGGCCGCGACGCACCCGCCGTGGCCACCCTGCTCGGCGAGGCGGCACTGGTGCTGCCCGGCGGCACCCCCGAGTTCGCCGAGCCGTCGACGCTGCACCCCTTCCACGACGACCTCGACCGCGGCTGGCTCTCCCGGCGCCGGATGTCGTGTTGCTTCTACTACCGGGTGTCCGCCGACAACACCGCCTGCTCCACCTGCCCGCGCACCTCCGCCGCCGAGCGCGCCCGGCGCTACGCCGGACTGCCCGGCTGAGAACGGGGGGCCGAGGTGCTGGTCGGCGTTCGGTCCGCGGACGACGTCCGGCTGCTGTGGTACGAAGGCCACGGTGAGCTGCGCCACGTCCGGGTGGTATGGCGTGACGACTCGGCGGGTACCTGCATCTCATGTCAGGTGGGCCGAACCGGCCGCACCGATGACCGCACGCCATCAGAGGAGCGCGAGATGACACAGAGCACGGCGAGCACCCCGACGACCCCCGCGAGCGCAAGCCCGGCCCGGCTGGCCGAGGACACGAGCCAGGGCCGCACCACGATCGCGGCGTCCGTCGTCCAGAAGATCGCCGGCATCGCGGCCCGCGAGATCTCCGGCGTGTACTCGATGGGCGGTGGCTTGTCCCGCGCGTTCGGCGCGATCCGCGAGCGGATCCCCGGCGGCGGCACCGGACAGGCGAACATTGCGGGTGTGCAGGTCGAGGTCGGCGAGAAGCAGGCCGCCGTCGACCTGGACGTCGTGGTCGAGTACGGCGCCTCGATCGTCGAGCTGGCACGTGCGGTGCGTCGCAATGTGATCGGCGCGGTGGAGCGGATGACCGGGCTCGAGGTCATCGAGGTCAACATCGCCGTCAACGACATCCACCTGCCCGACACCGACCAGGGCGGCGAGCAGCCCGCCGTCGTCACGTCCCGCGTCGAGTGAGCCCGACCACCGCCCGGGTCCCGATGTCCCAGCCGCCCGGGTCCCAGCCGCCCAGGTCCGAGCTGTCCGGGTCACCGATGCCGGCAACCCGGATCTCTCCGCACGGCCCCGAACTGGCCGAGCGGGTTGCGGCCGTGGTGTCCGCCCATCCGGCGGTCGCCCGGCTGGACGGCGGCATGTTCGGGGCGGTGGCCACCTACCTGCCCGGTCGGCGCCTGGTCGGCGTCCGGATCGGGCGCCAGGACGAGCCGGTCGAGCTGGCGGTGGTGCTCCACCTCGACCGACCGTTCCCCGAGGTGGTGGTCGCGCTGCGCCGGGAGGTCGCCGCGCTCTGCGGCGGCGCGGCGGTGGACATCACCGTCGCCGACGTCGAGACCGACTGGTACCCGTGAGCCTGCCCCCGGACGAGCCTGCGCCGGAGCCGGGCATGACTCCCGGGGAAAGAGCCGCCTACCGGGCCTTCGTCCGGACCCATCATCCGGACCGGGGCGGTGACCCCGACGTGTTCGTCGAGGGGTTGGCCCGCTTCCGCGCGGCCGGGTCCGGGCCGCCACCCGACCAGGACCCCCGCTACGACGCCCCGGTGGAGATCGTCGCGGACCTGCCGTTCCCGGTGCGGGTCGCCGTCGCGCTGATCCGCACGGTCCGCAGGCACCGTCGCACCCGCGTCGACTGAACCCCACCCCATCCACGCACACCAGGAGAGCCAGATGAACGCAACGCAGACCGGCCTGTTGGCAGGCATCATCCTCGGCGCCGCCGGCGCCTTCGGCGGGTTCACCGTCTTCCTCATCGCGCTGGTGCTCGGCGCGATCGGCCTCGTGATCGGCCGTGCGCTGGACGGCGAGCTCGACCTCGGCGGCGTCCTCGGCCGGGGCCGGGACCGGTGACCGCGACCGAAGCACCGCCGAGCCCATCGAGCCCGCCGACCCACCGGCTCGCCGACGCCGCCGACCGGGGCCGGCTGGACATCCATCCCACCGTGCTGCGCAAGATCGTCGAACACGCAGCCGACGAGGTTCCCGGGACGCTGCGGAGCGAACGCAAGCTGGCGGGCATCGTCGGCGAGTCCGGCGCCAGCGCCAAGATCAATGTCGGGGCCAGCGGACCCGACGCCGTGGACGTCCGGATCGAGGTGACCCTGTGCTATCCCGGCCCGGTGCGCTCGGTCGTCGATGCGGTCCGCACCCGGATCGGCGACGACCTCGCGCGGCTCGCCGGCTACCGGATCGGCACGCTCGCCGTGACCGTCTCCGGACTGCGCGGCGAGCCGGCCCCGCCCCGGATCCAGTAGGACAGGGCTCACGTAGGACAGGAGGAGATCTCGTGCGTGTACTCTTGCGGGTGCTCGCCCCGCTGCTCGGCGTCGGGTTGGCCGCGGTGGGCGTGCTCACCGTCATCGAGGTCGTCGCCGCGTGGGTGCGGCCGGTCAGTGGCCGGGGCCTACTCGTGCCCTGGGTGAGCTGGCGCACCACGCTGGAGCAGCTGACCTGGCAGGACAACCCGGTGCGCTACGGCGCGATCGGGGTCGGGGTGGTCGGGCTGCTCCTGTTGCTGCTCGGGCTGGTGGCGCGGCGCCACGACGTCCTGCTGTCCGCGCCGTCCCCCGAGATCACCGTGACCACCTCGCCGCGGGTGCTCGCCCGGATCGTCGGGCGTCGCGTCCGTTCCACCGACGACGTCGCCGCCGCCTCGGTCAGTGCGTCCGCACGTAAGCTCGCGGTCCGCGCCGAGGGCTGGAGCAGCGACGCCGCGAGCAACCCGGACCTGAGCCGCGCGGTGCGCGCCCGCGTCGACGAGCTGCTCGACGAGCTGCCGCTGGCCCGCCGCCCGCGGGTCGCGGTGTCCGTCCGAGGCCGGAAGGGACCCTGATGAGCACCGACACCACCGCTGTCCCGACGGTCGACCGCCCGCGCCCGCCGGCGCGGGTGCGACGACGGTCGCGGCGCGCCGTCGCGCGCTCCGCCGCGGGTGACCGCTCGCTGACCGTGCTGCTCGGCCTGGTCCTGCTCGGAGCCGGCGCCCTGGCCACGCTGTTGTCCTACGGGATCTTCGGCACCGGCCGGGCGCGGCGCCCACTGCTCGACCCGGTCGTCGTCGACACGCTGCGCGCGTACCCGTTGCCGTCCCGGATCATCGGCATCGCCGTGGGGGTGCTGCTGACCGCGATCGGGCTGCTGTGGGCCACCCGGTCGCTGCGCCCCGAGCGCCGTCCCGACCTGGTGCTCGACCGTGGTCCGGACACGGCCATCGTGGTCACCGCCGCCGCCGCGGCGGACGCTGTCGGCGAGCACGCGGGCCGGCTGCCCGGGGTGGCCAGGGCGCGGGCCCGGCTGGTCGGCGCCGACCGGACACCGGCGTTGCGGGTGAGCGTGTGGCTCGCCGAGAACGCCGACGTCGCCGAGGTCTGCCGGCTGCTCGACGAGCAGGTGCTCGCGCAGGCCCGCGGCTGCCTCGGCATCGACGAGCTACCCGTCGCCGTGCGGTTGGAGCTGGACCGTTCGGACAGCACTCCGAGGGTGGCCTGAGCGTGCTGCCCCTGGCCGGAAAGCGAGCCCTGGTCACCGGGGCCGCCAGTGGGATCGGTGCCGCCCTCACCCGGCGCCTGGCGTTCGACGGTGCGGCCGTCACCGCTGTCGACGTCGACGCAGCGGGGCTGGAGGGGCTCGTCGAGGACCTGTCGAAGGCGCTGTCGGACCGCCGCGGTGCCGGGTCGGTCCGCCCGCGGCTCTGCGACCTCTGCGATCTCGACGCCGTGGACGCGCTGCCGGCCGGGGTCGACGTGCTGGTCAACAACGCCGGGCGCCAACACGTTGCCCCGCTGCACGAGTTCGACCCGGCGGTCTTCAGCCAGCTCCTCACGATCATGCTCGAGGCACCGTTCCGGCTGATCCGGGCCGCGCTGCCCACGATGTACGCGCGGGGTTGGGGTCGGATCATCAACATCTCCAGCGCGCACGGGCTGCGGGCCAGCCCCTTCAAGTCGGCCTACGTCACCGCGAAGCACGGGCTCGAGGGACTGTCCAAAGTGGCCGCCCTGGAAGGCGCCGAGCACGGCGTCACCAGCAACTGCCTCAACCCCGCTTACGTGCGCACCCCGCTGGTGGAGGCCCAGATCACCGCCCAGGCGCGGACGCACGGCATCGCCGAGGACGAGGTCGTCGAGAAAATCATGCTCACACCGGTGGCGGTGAAGCGGCTGGTCGAGCCCGACGAGGTCGCCGAGCTCGCCGCGGTGCTCTACGGGCCGGCGTCCGCGTCGATCACCGGCACGTCGCTGTCCCAGGACGGCGGGTGGACGGCGCGGTGACGTGACGAGCGTGTGCGCACGGTCGCCGCCACAACCATGAACCCACGTTCACCGGGGTCACACCCGCGACGCGCCACGCTGCCCGCGTGTCGCGACGTGCGTTGCCGGTGGTCCTCGCATGCGTGGCCGTGCTGGCCGGTTGCAGTGTCGGGCCGTCGCAGCGTCCGCCGGTGGCCGTGCGCGGCGAGCAGCTGCCCGCGCCCCCGCCGTCGACGCCCGCCCCGCGGTCCCCGAACGTGCTGCCGGTCCCGGAGCCGCTGGACCTCGCGGCCCAGTTCGCCGACTGCACCGCGGACACGGTGGCCGCGCTCGCGGTCCAGGGGACGACCGTCGCGGCCGGCCGGGACCTCCGGTTCGGCTGCGGCGAGGTCGACGTCGCCACCGACCCCGACCAGCCGGGACTCGGCCGCACCCGGCTCGGTCTCGTCCGGGCGGCCGTCGCCGACGCACCCGACGACCGGCCCGCGTTGCTCGTCGTCGGTGACAGCGGCACCGACCCTTCGGCCCGCCACGCCGCCCGGCTGGCCACCGAGGTCTCCCCCGCCGTCCTCGCCCGCTACCAGCTCGTCGGCCTCGACCGGCGCGGCACCGGCGCCGACGCGCTGGACTGCGCGCCGCCCGCGGCCCGCGCCGCGCTCGTCGACGCCGACCCGCGCACGACCACCGACGCCGGCCTGACCTCGCTGCTCGAGAGCGCCCGCTCCATCGTGCAGGACTGCTACCTGCTGCTCTCCGGATCGCTGAGCTCCTACCGGTCGGCCAGCACCGCGGCCGACATCGAGCAGGTCCGTGGAGTGCTCGGAGTGGCGCGGTTGTCCGCGATCGGGGTGGGCGACGGGGCGGGCGCGCTCGCGAGGTGGGCGACGGCGCACCCGCACAACGTCGGACGGCTGGTCCTCGACGGACCCCCCGACCCTGCCCTGGACCAGCCCGACCGGGCGCAGACCAGGGCGGCCGCCGCCGAGGGCACCTTCGACGCGTTCGCCACCGGTTGCCTCGGCACCGGTGCCTGCCCGCTGGGCCCCGACCCGCGCGGCATGGTCACGGCACTGGTCGAGAGGCTGCGCAGCCGGCCCCTGACCGCCACCGACGGGAGCAGGCTCAGCGCCGGCGCGACCGTCGACGCCATCCTGGTCGGGTTGTCACAGCCCGCCGGCTGGCCGGGCCTGGCGGCGGCACTCGCGCAGGCGGCCGCCGGCAACCCGGACGGCGTGCTCGCACTGCTCGACCCAGTCCTGGGTCCCGAAGGCCGGTTCGACGCCGCGCTCGCCACCACCTGCAACGACACCCAGCGCCGGCTCACCCCGCCCGAGGTGGGCGAGCTCGTCACGCGCTGGAGCGCTGACCACCTGCTGTTCGGCGCCACGTTCGCCCAGCGCCTGCTGGCATGCGCACCCTGGCCGGTGGTCCCCACCACGGCGACCGCCGACCAGGTCCCCGGCGCACTCCCGATCCTGGTGCTGGCCACCGCGCACGACCCGCGGGCGCCGCTGGAGGGCAGCAAGCAGGCCGCCGCGAGCCTGCGGACCGCGCGGCTGCTCAGCTGGGCGGGCGCCGGCACCGGGGCCTACCCCCGGACGCCGTGCGTCACCGGCGCCGTCGACACGACGATCCTGGACGGGACCCTCCCGGCGAACGGCACCCTCTGCCCCCCGTGAGGCCACCACCACCGCGCCCGCGAGTCGCGCGATCTGTGCGACCGAGTCGCGCGATCTGTGCGATCGAGTCGCGCGATCTGTGCGATCGAGTCGCTGCATGACGCACTCGCACAAACAGCGCGACTCACTCGCACAAATACCGCGACTCGCGGGAGGGGGTGGGGGTTAGCCGATGAAGCCGGTTTTTTGGAGGAAGTCTTTTGCGACGTCCTCGGGCAGCTCACCCTTGATGGTCACCCGCTGACTGAGGTCCAGCATGACGTCGTTGGTGAGCTTCGCGGAGATCGGGTTGAACACGTCGGCCAGCGTGGGGTTCTTGGCGAACACGTCCTGGCGCATGGTCATCGCCACGTTGTACTTGACGAAGAACTCCTTGTCGTCCGGGATGATGTCCAGGTTGTTGGCGAGGATCCGGCCGTCGGTGGCGAAGACCTCACCGAAGTTGCACGGGTCGCCCGTCGGCACCTTCGTGTACACCAAGCCCGTGTCCACCTCGGCGACGTTGCCCGGGGGGAGGCTGAAGCCGTAGGCCTGCTGGACGCCCGGCCAGCCGTCGTCGCGGGTCAGGAACTCCGTGGCACCGCAGAACGACGCCTTCGCCGGGTCGGTGTTGGCCAGCTTCGCGTAGTCGGACAGGGTGCTGACGCCGAGCTGCTGGCCACGGCCATGCGCGGTGGCGATGGCATAGGTGTCGTTCAGCGGTGCCGGTTGGAGCCATTTGATCTGGTTCTTCTGCAGGTCCTCCATGGCGACGGCCTGGTAGAGGGGCTCGGAGCCCTTCGGCGCCTCGGATGCGGTGTGCTGCAGGTCGGTCGTCCAGCCCGTCCCGGTGTACTCCCAGTACATGTCGATCGCACCCGAGGTCAGGGCGGTGCGGACGTTCGAGCTACCGGTGACGGACGTGGGATCACCGACGTTGGCGCCGGTCGCGCGCAACGCCTGGGCGGCGATCTGGCCGAGGATGAGCTGCTCGGTGAACTCCTTGGAGCCCACCTTGAACGAGGTCCCGGACAGGTTCACGGCGCCGAGCGACCCACCACTGGCGTTGCCACCCCCGCTTCCTCCACCACAGGCGGTGACCGTGAGCGCCGCCGCCACCAGCAGCGTCAAGAACCGGGCCAGCTGGGCCCTCGAGTGGCGCATGGTGTCTCGCCTTCGTCGTCGGGCCGGCGTCGGGGCGACGCCGGCGGGGTGGTGACCTGTCCCGGAGACCGTGGGGCCCTCAGAGTCCTCGTGGCCTCAGCACGTCCTCGGCGATGCTCGCCAGGTAGTCGATCAGCAGGGCCAGCACGGCGGTGAGCACACTGCCGACGACGGTGACCAGCGGCCGGTTCTGCACGATCCCGGCGTTGATGATGTCACCGAACCCGCCGGCGTTGATGAAGGTGGCGAGCGTGGCGGTGCCGACGTTGATCACCAGTGCGACCCGGACGCCGGCGAGGATGACGGGCACGGCGAGCGGCAGCTCGATCCGGGTCAGCACCCCGGACCTGCTCATCCCCATCCCGCGCCCGGACTCGATGACCGCGCTGTCGACCTGGCGCAGGCCGATCATCGTGTTGCGCAGCACCGGCAGGGCAGAGTAGGCGACCAGTGACACGACGGCCGGCCAGAAACCGATCGTCCACGCCACCGCGAACAGCACGACCAGGCCGATCGACGGGACGGCCTGCCCGATGTTGAAGACCGCGAGCGCCGGCGGGGTGACCCGCCGGGCGGCCGGCCGGGTCAGCGCGACGCCGACCGGGATGGCGATCAGCAGCACCAGGATCGTGGACACCACGGTAAGCCGGAGGTGCTCGAGGGCGGCGGCGCCGATGAAGCTCAGGTTGACCCGGCGCGCCTCGACGCTGTCGAGGTGGCGGCTGCGCACGTACAGAGCGAGGACGAGCAGCACCGCGCCGAGCAGCAGCGGCACGACGAGATGACCGGCGAGTGACCGCCGCCGCCGCGAGCGGACGTCGCGGAGCTCGGCGGTCTGCTCGGTCAGCGCGATCGACATGGTCAGGAGACCGCCTCGACGCCGTCCGCGAGGTCGCGCCCACCGCGCAGCCGGCCGTGCTCGGCCCTGCGCATCCCGCGGATGGCCTCGTTGATCGTGTCGATCTCGACCACACCCAGGTAGGCGCCGGACTCGTCGACCACGACGGCGGTGCTGTACCGGGCGGTGAGCATCTCGTTCAGCGTGTCGCTGAGCGTGGCCCGCGGCTCGACGACCGCCGGCGGCAGCCCGATCTCGGTGAGCGTCCGGCCGTCGGGGCGGGCCAGCTGATCCTCGTCGACCCAGGTCCTCGGCCGGCCCTGGTCGTCGAGCACGAGCACGCAGCTCCGGTCGCCTGCTGCCAGGATCCGGCGCACCTCGTCCCGGCCGGTGCCGTCGCGGACGGTCGGCCAGCTACCGAGCGCGATGTCGCGGACCCGGCTCAGGCTCAGCCGTTTGAGCGACGCACCCCGGCCGATGAAGTCCGCGACGAACTCGTCGGCCGGGTTCAGCAGGATCCGCTCCGGGGTGTCGTACTGGGCGATGCGGGAACGGTCGCGCAGGATCGCGATCCGGTCTCCCATCTTGATCGCCTCGTCGATGTCGTGGGTGACGAACACGATGGTCTTGCAGATCTCGGCCTGCAACCGGAGGAACTCGTTCTGCAGCCGGTCGCGGGTGATGGGGTCGATCGCGCCGAACGGTTCGTCCATCAGCATGACATCGGGGTCGGCGCTCATCGCACGGGCCACCCCGATCCGCTGGCGCTGCCCGCCCGAGAGCTGCTTGGGATAGCGGTCGCGGTAGACCTCAGGGTCCATGCCGACCGTCCGGAGCAGCTCGTCCACCCGCTCGGCGACCCGTTTGCGGTCCCATCTCAGCAGCTTGGGGACGGTCGCGATGTTCTCCGCGATCGTCATGTGCGGGAACAGCCCGATCTGCTGGATGACATAGCCGATCCGGCGCCGCAGCTGGTCGGGGTCGACCTCGGTGACGTCCTCGTCGTCGAGGAAGATCCGTCCCGAGGTGGGCTCGATCAGCCGGTTGACCAGCTTCATGGTGGTGGTCTTTCCGCACCCGGACGGCCCGACGAGGATCACGATCTCGCCCTCGGGGATCTCCAGCGACAGCTCCTGCACCGCGGGCTCGGGCTGCCCCGGGAACGTCTTCGTCAGCTTCTCGAGCCGGATCTTCACCCGGCTGCCGTCCGCGGCGGTCACCGGATCCCCGGTGCGGTCGTGAGCCGGTTGACCAGGACGTAGAGCAGGTCGAAGAGGACGGCGAGGACGACCACCCCGAGCACGCCGCCGAGCACGAGGTTCAGCGCGATCGGGCTGCCGATGCGGGCCAGCCCGTTGAAGATGTCGTTGCCCAGCCCCGGCCCGTCGACATACGCGCCGATGGCGGCGATGCCGATGGTCAGCAGCGTCGCGACCCGCATCCCGGTGAGGATCACCGGCCAGGCCAGCGGCAGCTCGATCCGCAGCAGCCGCATCGCCGCGCCCATCCCCATGCCCTGCGCGGACTCGACGACCGCCGGGTCCACCCCGCGCAGCCCGACGATCGTGTTCGCCACGATCGGCAGCAGCGAGTACATCACCAGCGCCACGATCACCGGCCGCGCGCCCAGCCCGAGCAGGCCGATGAGCAGGCCGAAGAGCGCGAGCGATGGGATCGTGAGGAACACCGCGCTCACGGCGAGCACCACCTGCCGGGGGCGCTGCGTCCGGTAGGTCGCGACGCCCAGCCCGACCCCGACCACGGTCGCGATCAGAACCGCCACCGCGGTGACGATCGCGTGCGCCAGCGCGAGCGCGAGGAGGTGGTCCCCACGGGACGCCAAGTAGTGGAAGAAGTTCATCGTGCCGGTACTGTGTCATCCACCTGGGCGACGTCACAAGACCAATAGCGGTTGCATTCCCCCGAGCAGGTCGTCCCACCAGCGGCCGGGCGCGACCCGGTGCGTCCACCCCACCCGATCCACCCGCACGTCGATGAGCCCCGCGCCGGACAGCAACGCCCCGAGCGACCCAGACGTGGAGTAGCCGACCGACGGCGGGCCGTCCGGCACCGCGGCCTGGGTGGCGCCCACGTCGGTGGCGCTGCGCTCCCGCCACCCCGTCCGCTCGAACTCCTCGAAGTCCTCACTCACCGGGGCAGCCGCCGCCACACCGCGCGCGGCAGCAGCCGCATGCCGACGAACACCGGTCGCAGCGCCGCCGGCACCCACACCTCACCGCGGCCGCGCTCCCACGCGCGGACGGTCGCGTCGGCGACTTGGTCGGGGGTGCTCGACAGCGGGGCCGGCGACATGCCCGCGGTCATCCGCCCGACGACGAACCCCGGCCGGACCAGCAGCAGCCGCACCCCGCTGCCGTGCAGTGCGTCGGCGAGGCCGGACGCGAAACCGTCGAGGCCTGCCTTCGCCGAGCCGTAGACGTAGTTCGCCTGCCGCACCCGCACCCCCGCCACCGAGGAGAAGATCACCAGCGTGCCGCTCCCCTGCGCTCGGAGCAGCTGCGCCACATGCGTGAGCAGGTGCACATGGGACACGTAGTCGGTGTGCACGATCTGCACCGCGTGGCCGGCATCGACCTCGGCACGGGCCTGGTCGCCGAGGATCCCGAACGCGACGACGACCATGTCGAGCCTGCCGTGCCGGGCGAGCACGCCGTCGAGCAGCGGGCGGTGCGCGGCCAGGTCGTCGGCGTCGAACTCGACCCGCTCGACGACCCGGGCGCCGGCCGCGCGCACTCGTTGCTCCTCGGCGTCGAGAGTGCCGCTGCGCCGCGCGGCCAGCACGACGGTCTGCGCCCCGAGCCGCTCGGCCACCGCGACCCCGATCTCGCTGCGCCCACCCAGCACCAGCACCGTCGCGCCCACCGGGCGAGTGTGGCGCACGGTGTCGGGCACCTGGAACCCGGCTCGCATACTGGTCCGATGACCGCCGCCCGAAGGGCCGCCGTGCTCGGCTCCCCCATCCGGCACTCGCTGTCCCCGGTGCTGCACCGCGCCGCCTACACCGCGCTCGGCCTCGACAGCTGGCGCTACGACGCGCACGAATGCGACGAGGCCGGGTTGCGCGGGTTCGTCGAGGGTCTCGGTCCGGAGTGGGCGGGGCTGTCGCTGACGATGCCGCTCAAGCGGGTGGCACTCGACGTCGCCGACCGGGTGAGCCCGCTCGCCGCGGCGATCGGGGCGGCCAACACCCTGGTCCTCGGATCGCCGGGGCGGGTCGCCGAGAACACCGACGTGCTCGGCATCGTCGCCGCGCTACGCGCGGCGGGGGTGCGCACGGCCGGGCGGGCGGTCGTGCTCGGAGCCGGTGGCACCGCGCAGGCCGCACTCGCCGCGCTGCGCGAGCTCGGCACGTCCGACCCGCTGGTGCTGGTCCGCGACACCGGCCGGGCCGGTGAGCTGCGCGCCGCCGCCGGGCGGCTCGGGGTGGTGCCCACCCTCAGCGCCGACCTCGCCGACCCGGCCCGGGCCCTCGCCGCGCTCGCCGGCGCCGACGTGGTGCTCTCCACCCTGCCCGCGGGCGCCGCGGACGCATTCGCCGCTGCGCGCTGGGCGCCGACGACGATCGTGCTCGACGTCGTCTACGCACCCTGGCCCACCCCACTCGCCGCGTCCGCCGCAACGGACGGCGCCACGGTGGTCAGCGGGCTGGCGATGCTGCTGCACCAGGCCGTCGCCCAGGTCGAGCTGATGACCGGTCGGCCCGGGCCGGTCGACGCCATGCGGGCCGCACTCGACGCCGCGGTGCTCGCCCGGAGCAGCGGATGACCGGCGACACCACGGCGCTGCCGGCCGCCGGTGAAGTCGACGCGCTGTGCGCGACGCTCATCGACGAGCCCCGGTGGCACGCCTCGCTGGAGTCGAAGGAGGACGTCTTGGGGCGTGCCCGCACGATACAGCTGCACCTCGTGCCGGCACGAGGACTGGACTTCCGTCCGAAGCTCGGTAATCGGGCCGAGTCGCCTAGCTACACGTCGAAGGTCGCTCGAATCGCATTGTCGACCTGCTCCATCTCCTCGGCCGTCGCTTCCCCCATTCGCTCGGTCAGACGCTTACGAATGGGTCTGTCGATCTACGTGGCAATGGCCCAGCCGTGACCTTCGACCGGCACGGCCAGCAGCGAGCCCGGGTCGTTGGTGGCGACCTGCATGACGTACACGACCGGCAGTGCCTCGTTGCGGTTGATCGAATCCGAGGACACGATCAACCGTGCCGTCGGTCGGCCCGGCCGGTTGATCACCGGCTCGTAACGCCAGATTTCACCGCGCTTCACGCAGTTTCGCCCAGCTCTTCCGCCGCCGCAATGCGCTCGGCCTCGGTGTCCTCCAGGTACTCGGGGTGCTGTGCGTACCACCGCGCCATGGCGTCGACGGCTTCCCGCGTCTCGTCCTGGCGGACGAGACGCTCCAGGTAGCCGGAGGCCCCGCCACGGGATGTAGCCCCACACTGGCGCACCCGGGCGGCCACGCCACTGTCCAGACTTACGGTGATGCGCTCCTTCTGCATATGAAGCAGCATACCGTCACCGAGCGCCTGTTGGTGCTAGGACGCTCGACGGCTGAGTCCTGGACCCGCACCGTGCAGCCGAGTCGCGCGGCAACCACGCCGAACCCGCCGCGGCCAAATGCTGCTGGCCGGGGGTCCGGGCGGCCCGGGTTCACCGAAGTCACGGTCTCGGCGTCGGCGTGGTGTCACGACCGGGACTGGGCCGCCCACCCGGACGGCTGGTTCGCGGTGCTCAACGACGAGGTGCTAGCGGCTGCGAAAGAGTCCTGAGGCGCGACGGCCTCTACGGGCGGGGGCAGCACGAGGCCCGCGCCGCGTTCGCCCGGCAACACCTCGACTACGTCGACTTCCGGCCGACGTACGGCACCGTCCGGCAGTTCGTCGACCTCGCCACCGCCTATTCCCGGTGGGCCGCAGGCAGGGTGACAGCCGGAACGACCTGCCGACAGAACGACCTGCCGACAGTTGGTGAACCGCGGCCCCCCGCCACCGACGAACCGCGTCCGAGATCGACTGCCTACCGCTCACAGGCGTGGATGGATACCGCGTATTCGCCGCCGGTGTAGGGCTGCCGGTCCCAGGTCGCCCAGCGGCCGTCGGGGGCCAGGCCGGCGGCGGCGCACCAGCCGTCGTACTCGTCGAGGCCGGGCCAGCCCGCCCGCAGCGAGAACCCGGCGATCAGCCGCCCGCCCGGTCGCAGGTGCCGGGCGCAGCTCGCGACCGCGGCCGCCCGCGCGTCCGGTGCCACGTAGGGCACGACGTTGCCGGCGAGCACGACGACGTCGAACCGCTCGCCGAGGTCCATCCCGTCGAGGCCCACGTGATGCCAGGCCAGCTCCGGCGCCTTGGCCCTGGCGGCCGCGATCATGTCCGGGTCGTTGTCCACACCGACCACGTGCACCCCGCGGCGGGCCAGCTCGATCCCTACCCGGCCGGTGCCGCAGCCGCCGTCGAGCACCGACCCTGGCACGAAGGACATGACGAGGTCGGCCTCGCCGTGCGGGTTGTGGCCGGCCGCGGCCATCCGGGCCCAGCGCTGGTCGTAGTCGCCGAGGTCGACCTGGTCGCGCCAGCGGCTCCAGTCGTCGGGCAGGCCTGGCGCGCGAGAGGACACGGCAGCAGTCTAGGCGTGCGGCAGGATCGGAACCGTGAGCGAGCGTGCGAGGTCATCGTTGAACAGCGCCGTGAACCCTGGCCCGGTGTACGAGTCGCTGCTCGACGCGGTCGGCGCGACCCCGCTGATCCGGCTCACCAGGGTCACCGCCGGCCTGGCCGCCGCGGTCTACGTCAAGGCGGAGTTCGCGAACCCCGGCGGCAGCGTTAAGGACCGCGCCGCGCTCGCGATGATCCGGGAGGCCGAGCGGACGGGCGCCCTGGGTCCGGGTGGCACCGTCGTCGAAGGGACCTCGGGAAACACCGGGATGGGCCTGGCCATGGTCGCGGCCCGCTCCGGTTATCGCTGCGTCGTGGTGGTGCCGGACCGGACGGCGCGGGAGAAGATCGCCCTGCTGCGGGCCTACGGCGCCGAGGTCGTGCTCACCCCGGGGACCGTGCCGCGCGAGGACCCGCGGCATGTGCAGCTGCTCGCCCGCCGGATCACCGACGAGACGCCGGGCGGGTGGTTGGCCGACCAGTACGCCAACCCGGCCAACCCGCGGGTGCACGAGCTCACCACGGGCCCGGAGATCTGGGCGCAGACCGAAGGCCGGATCACCCATCTCGTGGCCGGGGTCGGGACCGGCGGCACGATCAGCGGCACCGGCCGGTACCTGCACGCAGTCAGCGACGGGCGGGTCATGGTGGTCGGCGCCGACCCGGAAACCTCCCGGTACTCAGGCGGGGACGGCAGCCCGTACTACGTCGAGGCCGTGGGGCACTACCTGCACCCCGGGACCGCGCAGGACGACTGGCCTGCGGTCTACGACACCGGCGTCGTGGACCGGTTCGAGCGCATCGACGACGGGGAGTCGCTGCGCACCGTACGCCGGCTCGCCCGCGAGGAGGGCCTGCTGGTCGGCGGCTCGGCCGGTACCGCGATCGCGGCGGCACTGCGGGTCGCGGCCGGTCTGGGCCCGGACGGCGTCGTGGTGGCGGTGGCGCCGGACTCCGGGCGTGCCTACCTGTCCAAGTACTTCGACGACGACTGGCTCACCCAACTGGGCTTCCTCGACGCGCCGGCGGGACCGCGGGTGCGCGACGTCGTCGGTGCCGCGCCGCCGGGGCTGGTCGTCGCGGTGGCCACCGACCCGGTCGGCGCCGTCCTTGCCGCAGCGGGCGGGTCGGGCTCCGTGCCGGTGGTGGCGCCCCGGCGCACCGACGCCGCGAGCTGGTCGGTCGGCGACGTCGTCGGGTCGGTCGGGCTCGACCTGCTGCGGGCGGCGGTCGAGGCCGACCCGGCGGTGGCGCATCGCCCGGTGGCCGAGCAGCTGGGTACGCCGCTCCCGACCGTCGGGGCCGGCGAGTCGGTGGTGGGCGCGCTGGCCCGGCTCGCCACCGGCGACGGCCCGCTGCTGCTGCTCGTCGACGGTCGGGCCGTGCGCTCGGTGGAGCGCAGCGTGCTGCGAACCTGAGGACGCGGAAGCGCGACCGCTGGATGCGCGACCGCTGGATGCCCCGCCGTCGGAACGCCCGCACCGGAATGCCTCGTATCGGTCCCGCTGTTGACACTGTGGTGAAGGTGGACATCTGGTCCGACATCGTCTGTCCCTGGTGCGCGATCGGCCGTGTGCGGTTCGAGTCGGCGCTCGCCGGCTTCCCGCACCGCGACGACGTGCAGGTGACCTGGCGCAGCTTCGAGCTCGACCCGCAGGCCCCCCGCGAGCTGGCCGGCGACCTCGGCGAGCACCTCGCCGCCAAGTACGGCGTCAGCCTGGAGAACGCGCGCGGGATGCACGCGCAGATGGCCCGCGCCGCGGCCGACGAGGGCCTCGAGTTCCATTTCGAGCGGGCCCGCTCCGGTAACACGTTCGACGCGCACCGGCTGCTGCACCTGGCCCTGCACAGCGGCGGTCGGGGGCGGCAGGACACGCTCAAGGAGCGGCTGTTCCGCGCCTACCTGACCGACGGCGAGCCGATCGGTGACCCGGCCATGCTGTTCCGGGTGGCCACCGAGGTCGGCCTCGACGCCGAGGCGGCCCGCGCGGTGCTCGACGGCGACCGCTTTGCCGACGAGGTCCGCACCGACGAGCTGCAGGCGCAGCGCTACGGCATCACCGCCGTCCCGTTCTTCGTGATCGACGAGCGCTACGGGGTGTCCGGCGCCCAGCCGGTCCCGGTACTGCGCCAGGCGCTGGACACCGCATGGGCGCAGGCACATCCGCTGGAGGTGCTCACCCCGGCCGAGCCGGAGTCGAGCGGATCCTGCGCCGACGGCAGCTGCGCGGTCTGAGCTTGTATAGCGCAGTGGCGCAGCCCGCATTCTCCCCATGATCAGCGGTTGGGAGCCGCGGGGCCGCGATGAGCGCGGTTACGGCTACCGAAATGCCGATCACGGCGGGTTCGAGCACGGGCGGGGACAGCGACCCGATCGCGCCCTCAGGCGGCGGACCGGCTGACGGCCAGGGTGCGGGTGAGGAAATCGACCTGCGCCGCGACGGAGCGGGCGAACATGGCACCGGTGTAGATGTCGAAGTGTCCCGACGGCAGCGCGAGCAGCTCCGCGTGCGGGGCCTTGATGGCCACCTGCCGCACGGACTTGGGTGGGCAGATGTTGTCGTCCTCGGCCAGCACCAGCAGCATCGGGCAGCGGACCTTCGCCGCTGCCGTCACCGGGCGGTTCAACGGGATGATCAGCGCCCCGCGGGCACACATCTCGTTCCGGAAGGTCGGCCCCATGATCGACCGGTAGCCGCTCGCCGCCCCCTCGGCGGTGATCGCGGCGAGCGTGCCGGGCGGACCGACCACCGGGATGAGGTGCGGCGGGCGGCCCAGCAGCGCGCCCACGGCGTCGAACAGACCATGCGCGGTGAGCTTCAGCAACTGCCCGACGCCGGCGTACCGCGCGATCTCCAGCAGCGCCACGAGCCCGTCCATCGCGGCGCCCTGCGAGATCACCGCCGCGATCCTGCCGTCCTCGGCGGCCACCGGCACGACGTGGCCGCCGGAGTAGGAGCTGCCCCACAGCACGATCCGCTCCGGGTCGACACCGGCCAGCGCCCGGGCGTGCGCGATCGCGCAGTGGTAGTCCTGCCGGTGCTTGCGGTGCGCGACGTTCTGCCGGAGCGTGCCGGCGCTGGTGCCGTAGCCGCGGTAGTCGAAGACGAGCACGTCCGCACCCGCCTGGGCGAACCGCTCCGCGAATGGCAGCAGCCCGGCGTCGCGGGTCGCGCCGAAGCCGTGCCCCAGCACGACGCACGGGCGGCCGCGGGCACCGGTCAGCGCCGCACAGCGCGCGGGCAGGTGCCAGGCGGCGCAGCGCGTGCCGTGGCTGTCGAACGACGTCTCCGCGAGCATCGATACTCCTCCGCCGGGTGGGGTGTGCACGGTCTTCGTCCGCGCCGGGGTGATCGGATCGGCGGCTCGATCAGCCACCTCGGGTAGTCCGACCGAGCCGGTGCACTCCGTCCTCCTCAGCTATTGACAGCCTGCCTTACCTAAGGTGAGGCTATCCGCTTACAGTCACCCTTCTGGGCATGCTGCCCACCCGGGTGGCCGAGTGTAGGTAAGGAGCTCAGCCGATGACGACGAGGATCCGCATCCGGGCCGGCCGGGCTGCCGGTGCTGCTTTGCTGGCGGTCGCCGTACTGGTGCTGGCGGGTTGCGGCGGGGCGTCGACCACCGACTCCGCGAGCAAACCTGCGGCCGGCGCCGATGCGCAGGACACCGCGGGACAGACGATCACGGTCTACAGCGGCCAGCATGAGCAGACCGCGACGATGCTGGCGGCTGGGTTCACCGAGGCCACCGGGATCAAGGTCGACCTGCGGTCCGGCGGGGAGGACGAGCTCGCGAACCAGATCCTGCAGGAAGGCGCCGCGTCGCCGGCGGACGTGTTCTATGCCGAGAACCCACCCGCGCTCGAGGCGCTGCGTGCCAGGGGGCTGCTCGCGCCGGTGGATCCGGCCACCCTGGCCGCCGTGCCCGCGGCCTACAACTCCCCGCAGGGCCAGTGGGTGGGGGTGTCGGCGCGCAGCGCGGCGCTGGTGTTCAACACCGCCGCGACCAGCGACGCGCAGCTGCCGGCCAGCGTGCTGGACATGGCCGGCCCGGCGTGGTCGGCCAAGTTCGGGTTCGCCCCGACCGAGACCGACTTCCAGCCGGTCCTCACCGCGGTGGCCAAGCTGAAGGGTGCCGACGTCGCAGCCAAGTGGCTGGCCGACCTGAAGGCCGACGCGAAGGTCTATCCGGACAACGAGACGCTGGTCGCCGCGGTCAACAGCGGGGAGATCGCCACCGGGCTGATCGACCACTACTACTGGTACCGGCTGCAGCGCGAGCTCGGCCCGGACAAGACCACCTCGGCGCTGCACTACTTCGGTCCTGGTGACCCCGGCAGCCTGGTCGACGTCTCCGGCGCGGCCGTGCTGGCCTCCAGCACGCACCAGGCGGCGGCCCAGAAGTTCCTGGCCTACCTGGTCGGCAAGCCGGCCCAGACCATCATCGGCACGTCCGACAGCTACGAGTACCCGCTCGGGTCCGGGGTGACCAGCAGCGAGCCGCTGCGCCCGTTGAGCGAGCTGCACCCACCGGCGCTGACCGTCGACGACCTCGGCGACGGCCAGTCCGCCCTCGCGATGCTCCAGCAGGCCGGCCTGCTGTGACCCTCCCGGTCACCCGGGCACCGGCCCGGGCGGGTCGGCGGTGACCGCCACCGCGAACCCGGCCCGACCGGCGTCACTGCGGTCGCCGCGGTGGCGGACGCGGCGGCGGCACCGGCGGGTCCCGCTCGCGCTGGTCGCGGCGGGACTGGTGACCGCCGCGGTGGTGGCGGTGCCGGTGGTGTTCGTGGTCGCGCAGGCCCTCGGCGTGGGCTGGGAGCAGGCCAGGCTGCTGCTGATCCGCCCGACGGTGCTGGAGCTGCTGGGCAGCACGGCGCGGCTCGTGCTGGCCGTCACCGTGCTCAGCGCCGTCATCGGGGTGGGGGCGGCGTGGGCCACCGAACGCACCGACCTACCCGGGGCGGGGGCGTGGCGGGTTCTGGTGGTGTTGCCGGTGGCGATCCCGGAGTTCGTCAGCGGCTACTCCTGGGTGTCGCTCACGTCCTTCGTGCGGGGGTTCGGCGGCGCGGTCCTGATCTCCACGCTGTCGCTGTACCCGCTGGTGTACCTGCCGGTCGCGGCGATGCTGCGCGGGCGCGACCCCGCTCAGGACGACGTCGCCCGCTCCCTCGGGTTGGGACCGGCGGCGGCGTTCGCGCGGGTCACGCTGCCCCAGATCCGCCCGGCGCTGCTCGGCGGCGCGCTGATCGTGGGTCTGCACCTGCTCGGGGAGTACGGGACGTTCGCGATCGTGCGCTACCCGACGTTCGCCACCCAGATCTTCACCGAGTACAAACTCGGGTTCGACCCCGCGGCCGCGGCACTGCTGTCCATGGTGCTGGTCGTGCTGTGCGTGGTGCTGCTGGGCGGTGAGGCCCGCTTGACCGGTACCGCGCGGCAGGCCCGGATCGGTGCGGGCGCCGCCCGCGCCGCCGCGCCGGCGCGGCTGGGCCGGCTCACCGCGGTGGTGCTGGCCGGGTTCGTCGGGCTGAGCACGCTCGCGCTGGGGGTACCGATCGGGTCGCTGGGCTACTGGCTGATCCGTGGCGGCTCGACGACGCTACCTCCGGCGTCGATCTGGGCCGCCGCCGGGCACACCCTGCTCCTCGCCACGGCGGCCGCCGCGGCGACCATCCTGCTCACGCTGCCGGTGGCGCTGCTCGCGGTCCGCCACCGCAGCCGGCTCACCGTCCTGCTCGAACGCAGCACCTACCTGGCCCGGGCCCTGCCCGGGGTGGTGGTGGCACTCGCGCTGGTGTTCTTCGCGCTGCGCTACGCCCAGATCGTCTACCAGAGCGTCCCACTGCTGGTCCTGGCCTACGCGGTGCTGTTCCTGCCGTTGGCGCTGGTCGCGGTCCGCGCCGCGTTGACCCAGATCCCGCCCGCACTCGCCGAGACGGGGCGCAGTCTCGGCCTGCGCCCGGTCACCGTGCTCGCCAGGGTCACGTTGCCGCTGCTCGGCCCTGGTCTGGCGGCTGCGGCGGCCCTGGTGTTCCTGTCCACCGCCACCGAGCTCACCGCCACCCTGTTGCTGCGCCCCACCGGCCTACAGACCCTGGCCACCCAGTTCTGGGTCTACACCAGCGGCCTGGCCTACGGCGCCGCCGCTCCCTACGCCGCACTCATGGTCGGGGTGTCCGCGTTGCCGACCTACCTGCTGACCCGCCGGATCGACGCCATGGGGACCCGCTGAGCTCCAACGCGCCCGCAAGGGCCGGCGCGCGGTCGCGGTGGCGGTGGCGTTCTGAGGGAGATCCTCGTCGACGAACTGGCGCGACTCCCGGCCTGACGCAGGCGGTTCCGGTCCAGGGCAGCGTCCCGTACCGCTTCCCGCCACGGCCCCGCGGCGATGGGGACGAACCGCACGGCGCACCGCAGAAGCCCCAGCCGACCCGAAGTCGATCATTCGGACCGTTCGCCGGTGCCCGTCACCGCCGGGCGACCCGTTCGTTGCGCGCACGGGAGCACACGAGAGGACGTACATGGGCGAGCGCAGCATCCGACCGGGGCGACAGTTCACCGGCGCGCGGCGGGTCGGTGCGGTAGCCGCGGTGAGTGTGCTGACGGCGGTGACCTTCGCCGGGCCCGCACTGGCGTCCGCGGACGGCATGGTCGAGGGGACGCCGTGTACCGGGTCGGCCCGCGCCTGCGTGGACCTGGGCGCCAACAAGGCGTGGCTGATCCACGACGGCACGGTCGGCTACGGCCCGGTCTCGATCAGCCACGGCGCGGCTGGCGAGGAGACCCCCACCGGCACGTTCGCCGTGCAGTGGAAGGACGAACACCACCACAGCGCCGAGTTCGACGACGCGGCGATGCCCTACTCGGTGTTCTTCGCCCCCGGCGGCATCGCGTTCCACGAGGGCAACCCGAGCAACGCCTCGGCCGGGTGCGTGCACCTCGCCCACGACGCCGCGGTGGCGTTCTACCAGGACCTCGAGGTGGGCGACGAGGTCCAGGTGCACTGACGCGTGCCGCGTCTCCCGCGCGACGGGCCGCAACCCGTCCCCCGCCGGGCCGCACCACGACGGCAGGCCCGCCGTCACACGACGGCAGACCCGGTCCGCGCGGGGAAGCCTACCGACCTGGCCGGCCCGCGGGGGTGAACTCGCGGTCCCGGCGGACGTTGGCCCGCCTGCCCTTGAGGGTCGTGGCTCCACGCAGCGAGCGCAGCACGTCGTCGGCGGCGTGCTCGGGTACCTCGACCAGCGCATGCCGCTCGTGGATCTGGATCGCACCGATGTCGCGCCCCGACAACCGGGACTCGTTGGCCAGCGCACCCACGATGTCCTGCGGGCGCACTCCGGCGGCACGGCCGGCGGAGACGAACAGCCGTGTCGTGCCGGCCTTCGGCGGCCGGTCGCCCTGGCCCCGGCTGCCGGGCTCACGGCGCGGGCCCGAGACCCGACCCTCCCGCGGCGCGGTGACGACCGGGATGTCGGTCCCGTCCTCGGGAGCGCCCGAGACGTCCTGGGCCAGCCGCACCGCCGCCGCCCCCACGTCGACCGGATCGAACTCGGCGGCCAGCGACGCGATCATCGCGCGGACGCCGTCGGCGTCGGACACCAGGTCCCCGACCAGCCTCTCCCGCAGCAGCGCACACGTCCGGTCCAGCCGGGCGGCCCGCAGGTCGGCGACCGTGGGGACCGGGGCGACCACGATCGGGCTGCCGGTCAGCCGCTCGATGTTGCGCAGGTGTCGCACCGATGCCGGGGCCACCAGGGTGATCGCGACGCCCTCCCGGCCGGCCCGGCCGATGCGGCCGATCCGGTGCACGTAGGCGTCGGGCGATTTCGGCACGTCATGGTTGACGACGTGGGAGAGCTGCTCGATGTCGAGCCCGCGCGCGGCGACGTCGGTGGCCACGAGCAGGTCGGTGCGGCCGCTGCGCAGCCGCTCGACCACCCGGGTGCGGTGCTCCTGGTCCATCCCGCCGTGCAGCGCCTCGGCGCGCAGCCCGCGGCCGGTCAGGGTCTCGGTGACCGCGTCGACGTCGACCCGGGTGCGGCAGAACACGATCGCCGCGGCGGGCCGTTCGAGCTCCAGGATCCGGCCGAGCGCCGCGGTGGTGTGCGTGCGCGGGACCAGGTAGGCGGTCTGCCGAACCCGGGGCGCCTCCCCCGCCGGCACCTCCTCGCGCCGGATCCGCACGGTCACCGGCTCGCGCAGGTAGGTACGGGCCAACACCTCGATCCGGTGCGGGATCGTGGCCGAGAACAGCACGGTCTGCCGGGTGTCCGGGGTGGACTCCAGGATCGTCTCGATGTCCTCGACGAAGCCCATGTCGAGCATCTCGTCGGCCTCGTCGAGCACGACGACCTCGATCGCGTCGAGGGTGAGCGCACCGCGGTTGATCAGGTCGATGGCCCGCCCGGGAGTGGCGACCACGATGTCGACGCCGCGCTTGAGCGCGCCCAGCTGCGGGCCGATCGGGGCGCCACCGTAGACGGCCAGCACCCGGGCCCCGACCCCCTTGCCGTAGCGGGCGACGGCCTCGGTGACCTGCATGGTGAGCTCCCGGGTCGGCGCCAGCACCAGGCCGAACGGGACCCGGTCACCGCCGCCGGGACGTTCCCGGGCGAGGCGCTGCAGCATCGGCAGCGCGAACGCGGCCGTCTTGCCGGTGCCGGTGGCGGCCTGCCCGATCAGGTCGCGGCCCCCGATCAGCGGCGTGATGGCCTCGACCTGGATGGGGGTGGGGATCACGTAGCCCAACTCGTCGAGCACTCGCCGCAGCTCGGGGGCCAGGTCCAGGTCGGCGAAGCTCGGGCCGACGGCCTCGTCCTCGGTGTCGTCGGCGTCGATGTCGTAGGTCTCGGCGGTCAGTTCGTCGTCCAGGTGGGGCAGGTCCAACAAAGTGCTCACAGATGTCCTTGTCGCAGCGGGGTGGCCGGCCAGGTTCGGACGGCGCACCCGCAGGGGAAGCCCGCGGGCCCGGACGGCAAGGAGCCGGATGTGGACCAATGGGGCTCACGGCTGACCTCGACTGTCAGCCGACTTCCCCAGTGTCTCACGGTGGGACGCGGGAGATCACATGGGGCGGCGGATGCCGATCACCCGTACCAGCGCCGGACCCACCGCTGTCTGGTCTCAACCGCATCGCGAACCCAGGTGTTCCCGGACGCGGTCACCGGCACTGCTCCAGCGGCGGGGGGCGGTGGAGCGAGGCGCGGGACGCGAGGGCGGGACGCGGGAGGCGGCGGGGCAACGGAGGCGGTTACTTCTTGTCGAAGCCCGCGCGGCGCAGCGCGTCGGCCATTGCGCTGTTGTCCGGTCCGCCGCCCGAGCCGCCGCCCTCCCGACCGCCGGGCTTGCCGGCGCGCCGCTCGCCCCTGCCGCCGCGCCGGTCACCACTACCGCCGGACCGGTCACCACCACCGCGTGGACCGCGGTCCCGGCTCGGCTGCTCGCCCCCCGGCCGCCCGTCCCGCGGCCGCTCCCCCGCCGGCTGGTCCTGCTTGGGAGCCCGGCCGGCCCCTGGCTCGTCGTCGAGGCGCAGGGTCAGCGAGATCCGCTTGCGCACCTCGTCGACCTCACGCACCTTCACCCGCACGACCGCACCGGACCTGACGACCTCGCGCGGGTCTGACACGAAGCTCGTCGACATCGCCGAGACGTGCACCAGCCCGTCCTGGTGCACCCCGACGTCGACGAACGCGCCGAACGCCGCCACATTCGTGACCACGCCCTCCAGCAGCATCCCCGGCCGCAGGTCGGCAATCCGGTGCACGCCCTCGGCGAACCTCGCGGTACGGAACGCCGGACGCGGGTCGCGGCCGGGCTTCTCCAGCTCGGCGAGGATGTCGGTCACGGTGGGCAGCCCGAACGTCTCGTCGACGAAGTCCTTCGGCCGCAGCGCCCGCACCCTCGCCGCGTCGCCGAGCAACCCCGCGACGTCGGTCCGCACCGTCTCGACCATCCGGCGCACCACGGGATACGCCTCCGGGTGCACCCCGGAGGCGTCGAGCGGCTCGTCCCCGCCGCGGATGCGCAGGAACCCCGCGCACTGCTCGAATGCCTTGGGACCCAGCCGCGAAACGCCGGCCAGCGCGGTCCGGGTGCGGAACGGGCCGTGGGCGTCGCGATGGGCCACGACGGCCGCCGCGAGCGACTCGGTGATCCCGGAGACCCGGCGCAGCAACGGCGGGGACGCGCTGTTGAGGTCCACCCCGACGGCGTTGACGCAGTCCTCGACGACGGCGTCGAGCGAGCGGGACAGCGCCGACTCGGACAGGTCGTGCTGGTACTGCCCGACCCCGATCGACCTCGGGTCGATCTTGACCAGCTCGGCGAGCGGGTCCTGCAGCCGCCGGGCGATCGAGACCGCGCCGCGCAGCGACACGTCGAGCTCGGGCAACTCGGCCGACGCGTACGCCGACGCCGAGTACACCGAGGCGCCCGCCTCGGACACCATCGCCTTGGTGAGCTTCAGGCCGGGGTTCACGGCGATCAGCTCTCCGGCGAGGGTGTCGGTCTCCCGCGACGCGGTGCCGTTCCCGATCGCGACGAGCTCGACGTCGTGCGCGGCGGCAAGCCTGGTGAGCGTGGCGAGCGCACCCTTCCAGTCCCGGCGCGGCTCGTGCGGGTAGATGGTGTCGGTGGTGACGACCTTGCCGGTCCCGTCCACCACGGCGACCTTCACACCGGTGCGCAGGCCGGGGTCCAGGCCCATCGTGGCGCGGGTCCCCGCGGGCGCGGCGAGGAGCAGGTCACGCAGGTTCGTCGCGAAGACGCCGATGGCCGTCTCCTCGGCGGCGGTGCGCAACCGGATCCGGAGGTCGACGCCCAGACGCAGCAGGATGCGGGTGCGCCAGGCCCATGTGACGACGTCGGCAAGCCAGCTGTCGGCCGCGCGGCCCCGCTCGGCGATACCGAAGCTCGCCGCGATCGTGCGCTCGTAGTCCGTCGGCACCCCCCGCTCCGCGGGCTCGGCGCCCGGTTCGAGCGTGATGTCGAGGACCTCCTCCTTCTCGCCCCGCAGCACCGCGAGGATCCGGTGCGACGGGAGCGTGGTGAACGCCTCGGCGAAGTCGAAGTAGTCGGCGAACTTGGCCCCGGCGGTCTCCTTGCCGGCGCGGACCTTCGAGACCAGCCTGCCGCGGGTCCACATCCGCTCGCGCAGCCCGCCGACGAGGTCGGCGTCCTCGGCGAACCGCTCGACGAGGATCGACCGGGCGCCCTCCAGGGCGGCGGCGGTGTCGGCGACGTTCGCGGACAGGTACCCCTGCGCCGTCGCGGCCGGATCCAGCGACGGGTCGGCGAGCAGTGCGCCGGCCAGCGGCTCCAGCCCGTTCTCCCTGGCGATCATCGCCTTGGTCCGGCGCTTGGGCTTGTAGGGCAGGTAGATGTCCTCGAGCCGGGCCTTCGAGTCGGCGGCCAGGATCCGTGCCTCGAGGGCGCCGTCGAGCTTGCCCTGGCCGCGGATCTCGGTGAGCACCGCGGCCCGGCGCTGCTCCAGCTCGCGCAGGTAGCGCAGCCGCTCGTCCAGGGTGCGGAGCTGGGCGTCGTCGAGGGTGCCGGTGGCCTCCTTGCGGTACCGGGCGATGAACGGGACGGTCGCGCCGCCGTCGAGGAGGTCGACGGCCGCGACGACCTGGTGGTGGCGCACGCCGAGCTCGTCGGCGATCCGCTGCGCAACGGAGAGGGTCACCGGCTCATCGTTCCAGCCCGGGACGGCGCAGGCCCACACGCGTCCATCTCGAGGTGAGGACACCGAGTACCGTGCTCGCCGCGAGCGCGGCGCTGGTGGCCGGCGCGCGCTGGGTGGCGCGTATCCGGGGATCTGTGATCAACATTTGAGGGACATGAGCCGCGCCCATGCGGCTCATGTCCCTCTCGAGCTGATCATAGGTCGGGCGGGTCGAACCGCTGCGCCACGATCAGCTCCGGGCCTGCGCTCCGCGGACCAGCAGGGCCACGCACTCCAGGTGATGGGTCATCGGGAAGGCGTCGAACGCCCGCAACCCGGCCAGCTCGTAGCCCTGGGCAGCGAACAGCGCGACGTCGCGGGCCAGCGCGGCGGGGTCGCACGCGATGTGCACGACGCGCTCGGGAGCCCGGGCGCACAGCGCGTCGACCAGCGCCCGGCCGAGCCCCTTGCGCGGCGGGTCGGCGACGACGACGTCCGGGCGCCCGGCCAGGCCACCGAGCAGGTTCTCCACCCGGCCGACCCGCCACGACACCTGGCGCAGGTCGGCGAGCGCGGCGCGGCCGTCGTCGACCGCGCGGCGGGACGAGTCGACGACGGTGACCGCGCCGGCTGGCCCGACCTTCCCGGCCAGCACCGCGGCGAACAGCCCGACCCCGCCGTAGAGGTCCCACCCGGTGCCGCCGGGTGGGGCGTCGGCCCACTCCCCGACGACGGCGGCCAGCGTGTCGGCCAGGGCGGGGTGCACCTGCCAGAAGGTGCCGGGCGACAGCCGCCACTCCCGGCCCGCGGCCCGCGCCACGACCGGCCCGTCCACCACCCGCCACCCGTCCGCGTCGACGGCGACCTCGACCTCCGAGTGCGGCGCGAACCGCTGCGCCAGCACCGGCGGCAACGTCCCGGCCGGGGTGAGCGGGCAGTCCCCTATGGGCAGCACGTCACGACTGCGGTGTGCGCGCAACCCGGGGCGGCCCTCGTCGTCGACGGCGAGCCGGACCCGCTGCCGCCAGCCCAGCGCGCCCCCGGGCAGCTCCTCGACCTCGACCGTCGACGCGATGCCGGCCAGCCGCTGCAGCTGCTCGCGCAGCACCGCGGTCTTGAGCGTGCGCTGCGCGGCGGGCGTCGCATGCTGCAGGTCGCAGCCCCCGCAGCCGCCCGCCCGCGCCCAGGGGCAGGGCGGGGTCACCCGGTCCGGCGATGCCACCGGCACCGAGATCGCGTCGGCACGGCAGAACGCGCCACCACCGTCCTCGGTGACCACGGCGCGTACCCGCTCCCCCGGCAGCGCGTGCCGGACGAACACCACCCGCCCGTCGTGGCGGGCCACGCAGTGCCCGCCGTGCGCGACCGGACCGACCTCGAGCTCGAGCACCCGGTCGGTCCAGTCGAGGGTCTGCGGGCGGGCCTCAGCGGGCACTGTCGTCCTGCTTCACGGTGACCCGCGCCCCGTTCTTCGCACCTGGAACGACCGGTTCGGCGGGCAGCTGGGCCAGCGCCGGGTAGCCGCGTCGCGCCGCGCCCGGCGCGAACGGCGGGCGACGCCTGGCCACCCGCTCGGACGAGGCGAGCTGCCACGGCACGGACGTCACCATCACCCCGGGCTGGAACAGCAGCCTGCCCTTGAGCCGCAGCGCGCTCTGGTTGTGCAGGATCTGCTCCCACCAGTGCCCGACGACGTACTCGGGGATGAACACCGTCACCACGTCGCGCGGGTTGTCGCTGCGGATCCGTTTGACGTAGTCCAGGACCGGCTTGGTGATCTCCCGGTACGGCGACTCGATGACCTTGAGCGGTACCGGCAGCTTGCGCTCGTCCCAGTTGGCGAGCAACCGCCTGGTGTCGGCGTCGTCCACGTTGACCGTCACCGCCTCGAGCACGTCGGGCCGGGTCGCCCGAGCGTAGGCGACGGCCCGCAACGCCGGCTTGTGCAGGGTGGAGACCAGCACGATCGCGTGGTTGCGCGAGGGCAGCACCGCGTCGGCCTCGCCGGCCAGCAACTCGGCGGTCACCCGGTCGTAGTGGCGCTGGATGGCCTTCATCAGCAGGAAGAAGCCGATCATCCCGAGGATCGCGATGTACGCGCCGAGCAGGAACTTGGTGAGCAGCACGGTGATCAGGACGAGCCCGGTCAGGACGGCGCCGAAGCCGTTGATGGTCTGCGAGCGGCGCATCCGGTGCCGGGCCCGCGGGTCGGTCTCGGTCGTCAGCAGCCGGCGCCAGTGTCGCACCATGCCGGTCTGGCTCAACGTGAAGGACACGAACACCCCGACCGTGTAGAGCGGGATGAGGGTGGTCACCTCGGCCTGGGAACCGATCACCAGCACGATCGCGAAGGCGGCCAGGATGACGATGCCGTTGGAGAAGGCCAGCCGGTCGCCGCGGGTGTGCAGCTGGCGCGGCAGGTAGCGGTCCTGGGACAGGATCGAGCCGAGCACCGGGAAGCCGTTGAACGCGGTGTTGGCGGCCAGCACCAGGATCAGCGCGGTGAACACGACGACGAAGTAGAACCCGAACCGGAAGTCGCCGAACACGGCGTCGGCGACCTGCGCGACCAGCGTCTGCTGCTGGTAGCCGGGGGCGCCGGGGAACTGTGTCGCCGGGTCCTGGGCGATCTGGACCCCGGTCAGCCGGGCCAGCGCGATCAGGCCCATGAACATCGAGACCGAGATCAGGCCGAGCAGCAGCAGCGTGGTGGCCGCGTTGCGGGACTTGGGCTTGCGGAACGCCGGGACGCCGTTGCTGATCGCCTCGACGCCGGTCAGCGCGGCGGCGCCCTGGGTGAACGAGCGGAGCACGAGCAGCACCAGCGCCAGCCCGGTGAACGCGTCTCCCTCGGCCACCAGCGTCAGGTCGGCACTGGCCGCCCTGACCTCGTCGCCGAACAGCAGGATCCGGGTGAGCCCCCAGATGATCATGGCGATGACGCCGAACATGAAGGCGTAGACGGGGATCGCGAACGTGGCACCCGACTCCCGGATGCCGCGCAGGTTCACCGCCATGATCACCAGGATCGCGACCACCGCGAACCCGACCCGGTGGGTGGCCACGAACGGGAGCAGTGCGCCGAGGTTGGCCGCCGCCGAGGAGATGGACACCGCGACGGTGAGCGTGTAGTCCACCAGCAGGGCGCTGGCCACGGTGAGCCCGGCGTTGCGCCCGAGGTTCACCGTCGCCACCTCGTAGTCACCCCCGCCCGAGGGGTAGGCGTGCACGTTCTGCCGGTAGCTCGTCACCACCGTGAGCAGCACCACGACGACGGCGAGGCCGATCCATGGCGAGAGCGCGTAGGCGCTGACCCCGGCGACCGACAGGGTCAGGAAGATCTCGTCGGGCGCGTAGGCGACCGACGACAGGGCGTCGGAGGCGAACACGGGCAGGGCGATCCGCTTCTGGAGCAAGGTGTGGGCAAGACGGTCGCTGCGTTGCGGGCGCCCGACCACGATCCGCTTCACCGCGACGGCAAGCTTGGACACGATGGAAGCCTATGCTCTCCTACCGCGGGACGACGCGGTAGCGTCCGCGAGTCCAGACGCCGGCACGGGGAGCGCGATGCATGTCGTGATCATGGGGTGCGGGCGGGTGGGCTCCGCGCTCGCCGCCGGCCTGGAACGGCTCGGCCACGAGGTCGCCGTGATCGACCTGGACCCCATCGCGTTCCGCAGGCTCAGCGCGGACTTCCGCGGCACGCAGGTCATCGGGACGGGCATCCACCGCGAGGTGCTGGTGGAGGCCGGGGCGGAGCGGGCGCAGGCCTTCGCGGCGGTCTCCAGCGGCGACAACTCCAACATCATCGCGGCCAGGGTCGCCAGGGAGACCTTCGGCATTGAACGGGTCGTCGCGCGGATCTACGACGCCAAGCGCGCCGCCGTCTACGAGCGGCTCGGCATTCCCACCATCGCCACCGTACCGTGGAGCACCGACCGGCTGATGCGGATGCTGCTGCCCGACGGGGTGGCCACCGCGTGGCGCGAGCCCTCCGGGACGGTCGCGGTCCTGCCGCTGCCGATCCACCAGGACTGGATCGGGCGCCCGATCCGCCAGCTCGAAGCGGCGACCGGTGCCCGGGTGGCGTTCATCGTCCGCTTCGGGCGAGGGGTGCTGCCGCGGCCCGACACGGCCGTGCAGGCCGAGGACACGGTGTACGTGGCGGCGGTCTCCGGCACGGTCAGCGTCGTGACGGCGGCGGCCGCAGCGGCCCCGCAGGAAGGCTGAGCACCCATGCGGGTGGCGATCGCCGGGGCCGGTGCGGTCGGGCGTTCCATCGCGCTCGAGCTCGTCGAGAACTCCCACCAGGTCATGCTCATCGAGCGGGACCTCAGCAACATCGAGCCGTCGACGATCGAGGCGGCCGAGTGGGTGCAGGCGGACGCGTGCGAGCTCGCCTCGCTGGAGGAGGCCGGGCTCGAGCACTGCGACGTGGTCATCGCCGCGACCGGCGACGACAAGGTGAACCTCGTGGTGTCACTGCTGGCCAAGACCGAGTTCGCGGTGCGCCGCATCGTCGCCAGGGTGAACGACCCGCGCAACGAGTGGCTGTTCAACGAGAACTGGGGCGTCGACGTCGCGGTGTCCACCCCCCGGCTGCTCGCGGCGCTGGTGGAGGAGGCCGTCGCGGTCGGCGACCTGGTCCGGCTGCTGACCTTCCGCCAGGGCCAGGCCAACCTCGTCGAGGTCACGCTGCCCGACACCACGCCGCTGGCCGGCCGCCCGGTGCGCTCGCTCAACCTGCCCGTCGACTCGGCGCTGGTGGCGATCCTGCGCGGCGGCCGGGTCATCGTGCCGCAGCCCGACGACGGGCTGGAGCCCGGCGACGAGCTGCTCTTCGTGGCCACCTCGGCCGTCGAGGAGGACATCCGGGCCGCGGTGGACAAGTGAGCCCGGCCTAACCCCCGATGGGCTCCGGCACCCGCTGGGCCCGGCGCACGGCCAGGATCGTGCCGAGCAGTGCCAACCCGAACAGCGGGTAACCCATCGCCAACCGCGCGATGCCGAGCCAGGTGGTCTGGTCGACGTTGTAGAGCCAGCCCTGCACGACCACCTTGGCGGCGAACACGAGCGTCCACAGCAGGCTGGCGAACGTGTAGGCGCGCAGCAGCCGGGGATCGCGGCGCCAGCCCTGGCCGTCGCCGTTGATGCCGTGCCAGACGACGCCGGCCAGCGGCCGGCGCACGATCACCGAGACGAGAAAGGCCAGCGCGAAGAACGCGCTGTAGAGCAGCCCCGGCAGGTAGAAGTCGCGGGCCTCGCCGGTGCGGTTGGCGAGGTACGCGCACACGCCGACGCCGATCAGCCCGGAGATCGCGGGCTGCAGTTTCTCCCGGCGGACCAGCCGCCACACCGCGATGGCGCCGCCGGTCGCGAGTGCCGCGACCAGCGCCGGCCGCAGCTCGGCGAGCAGGTTGACGGCCACGAACACGGCCACCGGGATGGTCGAGTAGACGATGCCGGACGGCCCTCCCATCTGCTCGAGCAGGGTGGGCGTGGTGCGCTGGGCGGCGTCCTCGTCGGCCGCTGAGACCTCGGCGGTGCCGCCGTCGGTGGCGGCGGGCCGAGACCGGGGACCGGCGCGGTGGGAATCCGTCACTGCGCCTGACAGATCTCGTAGTACGGGTTGTAGAGCACCTTGTGCCCGTCGCGCTCGGAGATTCGGCCGTGGACGCGCATCGTCCGGCCCGCCTCGATACCCGGGATCCGGCGCCGGCCCATCCAGATCAGCGTGACCCCCTCGGTACCGTCGAACAGCTCCGCCTCGAGCGAGGCGTCCGCACCCTCCGGACAGAACTCCACGCTGCGCAGCCTACCGAGGACGGTGACCTCCTCGCCCCGGGTGCAGTCGCAGGCGCGCTGCGCGCCGGAGCGCTCGGAGTCCTCGGACAGGTCGTTCGCGTCCAGCGTCTCGACGTCGCTCGTCAGTTTCCGGAGTATGCGGCGGAAGGGCCCGCCGTCCGTGCTGCCCATGTCTCTCCTCGGCTGCTCGGGCGCGGGCCGTCTCCCTCGATCCGGTCGCTACCCCGCCAAGCGTAACGCGTCGGAAACCTGAGTTGTGCCCCGGTGAGGGCACCTTTGCTTCGAACGGACGAGTCCGCCCGCGACGCGCCGCGCGTCGACCGACGTCGCCCGTGGATCACTCGAAACGGCGATGCCGTCCCGCTCCCTGCGCCGGGGTGAACAGGCTCATCGGGTCGTCCATCAGGAAGGCCAGCGCCGGCTTGCCCTTGTGGTCCTGCACCGGCCACGCCGCGACGTCCGCCGCCTCCCGACGGGCGTGCCTGCCGCGCAGGCCCACCGGTTCCGGACGGTCGAGGATGATCAACGGTGCGGTGGGCTCGTCGCCCGGTGCGGCCCGCAGCACCGGGAACCGGTCGGTCGGTGGGTCGGTCCCGGCCGCCGCCTCCAGCTCGACCTTCTCCTGCTCGGCCTGCTCGGCCACCACGTCCTCGGGCACGGTCAACGGCAACACCGTCCGCGGCGGGTACGGCGAGCTACCGCGGACCACGACGGTGCCCTTCAGCATCCGGCGCAGCTCGACGTCGAGTGCCCCGGTGTCCTGATCAGGCCCGGTCGCGACGCCGTAGAGCATCCAGCGCGCACCGTTGACCCCGATGAACACCGAGGCGGCCCCCTGCGACCGGGCGTGCAGCTCGCGGCCCCACTCGCCGGTGAACGACCG
Organism: Mycobacteriales bacterium; assembly: GCA_038254065.1. Taxonomy (GTDB): domain Bacteria; phylum Actinomycetota; class Actinomycetes; order Mycobacteriales; family Pseudonocardiaceae; genus Pseudonocardia. Next base: position 44,330 of record JBBSGM010000017.1, read on the forward strand.
CACCCTGGCCCCACCGTCACGCAGGGACGCCTCGATCTCCTTGACCAGCTCGGGCCACAGCGGCGACGAGCGCGGCGCGGCCAGCGCGCTCACCGAGAGCCTGCCTTCGGGCACCATCACGTGGACGGCCTGCATCCGGCCGTTCCCGGTGGGCTCCACGCTGACGGACCCACGCGCGGGCAGCGGTACCCGGACGGCGCCGAAGTCGAGCCGACCCTCGGCGGCCGGATCCTCCTCGTCGACCTCCTCGACATCGAATGGGCCGAAGGCTCGGGCGGCAACCGTTCCGCCGTGCTCGTCGACCCGTAGCGCCTCGCCATTGCCGTGGTTGCGGCGGCCCACTACGGCGAGCCCCCGGGCTCCGCCGGGTACCCACCGGTGGACCCGTATCCGCCGGCGCCGCGCTCGGAGTCCGGCAGCTCACCGACCTCGGTGAAGCGGGCTTGCTCGACGCGCTGCACGACGAGCTGGGCGATCCGGTCGCCGCGGCGCAGCCGAACCTCGTGACGTGGGTCGTGGTTGATCAGGCAGACCCGGATCTCGCCGCGGTACCCGGCATCGACCGTACCGGGGGCGTTGACCACGGACAGCCCGTCGCGCGCAGCGAGGCCCGAGCGCGGGTGCACGAACCCGGCGAACCCGGCCGGGAGCGCGATCGCGACCCCGGTGCCGACGACGGTCCGCTCCCCCGGTCCGAGCACGACGTCACTCGTCGTCACGAGGTCGGCGCCGGCGTCACCGGGGCGAGCGTAGGCGGGTGCGGGAACGTCGGGATCAAGGCGGGCCAGCAGCACGTCGACGGACGGTGCGCCGGACGGTTCGGATGGGGGAGCATCGGGGCCGGCCACGGCGCGCGAGGTTACCCTCGCTACTCGTGAGCGAACATCCGTCGCCCCCGGAGTCTGCGACGTCCGGCCGTCCTGAGTTCGACGAGCGGTTGTCGGTGCCGTGGTGGTGGTTCCTGCCGGCGATCGGCGTGGGGGTGCTGCTGGGCGCCGAGGTGCACCTGGGTTATCCGGGGGTGCGCTCGTGGGTCGGTTACGCGCTCGCGGTGCCGCTGCTGGTGGCCGCGCTGTTCTGGTCGGGCCGGACACGGGTCCAGGTTGCCGGGGGCGAGCTGCGGGTCGGCGCCGCCCGGTTGCCGCTGCGCTTCGTGGGTGCGACGGACCTCGTGCGCAAGGCGGACAAGCAGGTCGCGCTGGGACCGGAGCTGGATCCGCAGGCCCATCTGCTGCACCGGGCCTGGGTCGGGCCGGGGGGGGGGGGGGGGGGGGGGGGGCGCCCGCCCCCCCCCCCCCCCCCCCGCCCGAGAGCCCCCCCCCCCCCGCCGGGGGGGGGGGGGCACCAGCCGGGGGGGGGGGGGGGGGGGGCGGGGCCCCCCCCCGCCCCCCCCCCCCCCCGGCCCGACCCAGGCCCGGTGCAGCAGATGGGCCCGCGGATCCAGCTCCGGTCCCAGCGCGACCTG
>JBBSGM010000018.1:0-43393 GCA_038254065.1 Mycobacteriales bacterium
ACCTGAACGCCCAACGGGGCTTGTGGAGAGCCCGGTGCATCGAAAGGTGCCCGCCGGGTTCGGGAAGCGGTCCGGGGAAACGGGCCGGTCGCAAGATCGGCACCGCGCCCCGGGCCGACTTCACCACTTCCTGCCCGCGCACCGGGTGGTGGCGCTGCTGGAGTCGCTGACCGGGGCGGCGCCCTCGGTGGGTTTCGTGCACGGCATGCTCCACCGCACCGCCGGGATGCTCGCCGCGGTGCACGACCGGATCCGCACCCTGATCACCCTGGCCTACGCGGTGTGCTGCGACGAGACGCCGCTGCGGGTCGGACCCAAGAAGCCGAAGCCGGGTAAGAAGAAGGCCGAGCGGTACCTGCTGGTGTTCTGCACCGAGGCCTACACCCACTACCTGCTCGGCGACCGGTCGCTGGCGACGTTCACCGACTCGGTGCTCACCGAGCTCGGCGCCCGCCCCGACGGCTCGGCGATCATCGTGCATGACCGCTACCAGAACTACGACTCCACCGAGCTCGGCGTCCTGGCCCACCAGTTGTGCGCTGCGCATTACCCCGACACCGTCGTTATGCCGACACCGGGTGGCCCGGCGCTGGCGGGCGGGGGTGACCGGGTCCGGGATATCGGCATAATCACAGGGCTTCGAGGAAGGCCAGCAGCTGGTCGGGCGGCTGGTAGCGGCCGGGCTGGGTTGCTGGCGGGGTGGTCCGGTCGAGGGCTTGCTGCTTGAGGGCCATGTCGGCTTGCAGGTAGATCTGTGTGGTGGTGACCGAGTCGTGGCCCAGCCAGAGCGCGATTATGGTGATGTCGTTCCCGGCGTGCAGCAAGGCCATGGCCGCTGAGTGCCGCAGGACGTGCCGGGGTGACGTTTTTGCTGGCCAGGGAGGGGCAGCATGTTCCGGCCGCGGTGGTGTAAAGGGTGAGCCGCTGTTGGAGGGCGTCGCGGCTCATCGGCCCGCCGCGGATGGTGGTGAACAACGGGTCGTCTGGTGTCCCGGCGTGTTCGGCGAGCCAGGCCCGCAAGGTGGCGACAGTGCCCGGGCTCAGCGGGGTGATCCGGTCTTTCCGGCCTTTGCCGTGGCAGGCGACGTAGGCGCTGCCGCCGAGATGGACATCGCGGCAGGTCAGGGCGGTGAGCTCGGAGGCCCGCAGCCCGGTCTGGACCGCGAGCAGCATCCAGGCATGGTCACGGCGGCCTGTCCGGGTTGACCGGTCTGGGGCGGCAAGCAGGGCCTCGGTCTCGGTGGCGGTGAGGAACGTGACGATCGTCTGGTCAGCCCGTTTTGGAGGGATCGCCAGGACACGTTCGATGTCGGCGGCGTGCTCGGGGTGGCGCAGAGCTGCGAAGCTGAACAGGGAGTGGATCGCGGCCAGCCGGGCGTTGCGGCTGCGGATGGTGTTGCCCCGCTCGCGCTCGATGTGGTCGAGGAACGCGCTGATCGCTGGCGCGTCCAGGTCGGTGAAGTCGAGCCGGCATGGCACGGCGCCGGTGTGCTCTGCTGAGAAGTTAAGGAGCAGCCGGATGGCGTCGCGGTAGGCGGCGACCGTGTGCGGGCTGGCCCGCCGCTGGCCGATCAGCCGCTCGGTGAAGAACGCCTGCACGGTGGCGGCGACCGCGGTCACCGGGGTGCTCCCGGCGCGGCGAGCCTGCGGGCGGCTTCGGCGAGCAGCTCCGGGGAGGCGCTGAGGTACCAGTAGGTGTGCTCCGGGGATGCGTGGCCCAGGTAGGCCGATAGCAGCGGCATCCGGGAGGCGATGTCACCGCCGTCGCGGCACCAGTCCAGCAAGGTGGCGACCGCGAACGAGTGCCTCAGATCATGCGGCCGGGGGCGGCAATTGCCTGATCGGCTGGGCAGGCTTGCCTGCCGGGCCAGCCTGGCGAACGTTTGGCCGACGTTGTAGTAAAGCAGCCGGGTTCCGGCGCTGGATACCAGCAGCGCCGGGCTGGCCGGGCCGGGGAACCGCCGCTCACGTAGCTGCCGGTAGGCCTGCAGCACCATGACGGTGGTGGCGTGCAGCGGCAGCAGCCGGTGCTTGCCGAGCTTGGCGTGCCGCACCAGCAGCACGCCACGGCCGGGATCGAAGTCTTCATCATCGAGCGCGACGACCTCGCCGCCCCGCATGCCGGTGACTGCCATCAAGCCGATCAGCGTCTTGATCGTCTCCTGGCGCAGGGGCGTCTTGAGCCGGCCCGCCTGGGTGAGCAGCGTCGCGATGTCGGCGGCGGAGTACAGGTAGGGAACCGCACGGCGGGTTCCGCCCGGTAGCAGGCTGGCCGGGGGCACCTCGGCAGACGGGTCGAGAGTGGCAAGGTAGGCGGCGAAGCCGCGGACCACGGTCATCCGCATCCGCAGCCAGCCTGGGCTGGCGTTTGCGGGCAGCGTGGCCCAGGCCAGCGCGTCGGCCACGGTGACCGTGCCGATCCCGCGCTGTTGCAGGTAGGTGATGAACTGGTCCAGCAGCTTGGCGTCGCGGTCCAGCTTGAACCCCAGTCCGCGGCGTAGGTCCAGGTAGCCGGCCAGCGCCGGGCGCAGCCCGGTCACGACGAGGCTCCCGGCCATGGGCGGGCGAGCGCGCGCAGCGCCTCGATGTCGACCTTGGTGTATGCCGCTGTGGTCGCGGGCCGCCGATGCCGCAGCACCTGGCCGATCTCGGCCAGCGACCCGCCCTCGGCGAACATGGCGGTGGCGGCACTGTGCCGCAGCCGGTGCGCGTAGATCGTGCCCAGCCCGGCCCGCTGCCCGGCGGCGAAGACAGCCATCGTGACCCCGCCGGCCGTCAGGCCCCGGTGCGGCGCCTTGATCCGGATGAACACACTGCGGTCCAGGGCCGTGGGCGGCCGGCCATGCCGCAGCCAGCCCGCGACTACCTCACCTGCGTCGGCGGGCAATGGGAGCTGGTCGCGGCGGTTACCCTTGCCGGCGATGGTGATCTCGCCGCGCCGCCAGTCGATGTCGTCTAGGCGCAGCCCGGCGACCTCGCCCGCGCGCAGCCCCATCCGCGCCAGCAGCGTCATCATCGCCAGATCACGGCGCCCGGCTGCGGTCCCAAGGTCACACGAGGCCAGCAGGGCCCGCACCTGCGTCGGCTCCAGCGGCCGCGGAAGCCCCGGCCGCCGGTTGGCCACTTTGGGAACCGCCCGGTCGAGCGGCCCGCTGATCAGGCCCTCCACGTGCCAGAACCGCAGCAGCGAGCGCAGTGCCGTCGCCAGCCGCTGAGCGGTCTTCGGGGCCAGCCGTCGCGACTCGCCGGTCAGGAACGCCGTGACGTCGCCCGCCGTCAGCCACCCCAGATCCGCGCCGCCGGCCGCGGCGTGGCCGGCGACGAACGGCCGGACCGAGTCCACATAGCCGCGGACAACCTTCTCCCGCAGGCCGCGCTCGGTCAGCAGGTAGCGCCGGTACCGCTCGAGCAAGGCCTCCGCCTGCGTCGTCGGCGCGGCGATCTCCGCCGCAGGAGCCACGCCCAGTTCTCGCAGGTAGCCCAGCAGCGGCGCCAGCGCCTTCGGCGTCAGGTAGGCGGTATACCCGGCCGCCCGGCGTGCCGCCAGATACTCCTCTGCCACCGGCGCGGTCAGCGCCATCGTGCCCAGCCCAGCAGCAGCAAGCCACCGGCTCAGGTGGGCGGCCAGCCCCAACTGGGCCCGCGCTGACATCTCCGTGAAACCCAGCCGGGCCAGTTCACCGGCCAGCCCCGTTGCGTGCGGCGCCAGCGGGCCCGTCATGCGGACCCCATACAGAACATCCATGCTCGCTGTCCTCTCCGATAGCCGGAGAGGACAGCGTCACGCCGCGGCGCGCTCGATTATGCCGATATCCCGGACCCGGTCACCCCCGCCCGCCAGCGCCGGGCCACCCGGTGTCGGCATAACGACGGTGTCGGGGTAATGCGCATTATGCCGATATCGGCATAACGCGCATCTGCTGCGCGATCTCGCCGGCGCCGCGCAGGTCTACCCCGACGCGGTCTGGCCCGTCCAGATCGCCGTAGCGCTGCGCGGGTTGATCCACGAAGCGAACCTGGCTCGCGAGCAGGGGCTCGACGCGATCGCCGCCGACATCCGCGCCGCGCTGCTGTCCCGGTTCCGCCACGGCGTGCTGGTCGGGCTGTCCGACACCCGCAACCACGGCACCCGGCCCGGGGAGAACAAGGCCCGCAACCTGCTCGAAGTCCTGCGCGACCGCCCCAACGACGTACTGCGCTTCGCCCGGGACCTGGCGGTGCCGCCCACCTCCAACCTCGCCGAGCGCGATCTGCGGCCTTCCAAGGTCCAGCAGAACACCTCCGGGCGGTTGACCAGCGAAGAACGCACCCGCGACCGCTACACCATCCGCGGCTACGTCTCCACCGCGATCAAACACGGGCTCGACGCGATCACCGTCCTACGCGACGCTCTCACCGGCAACCCCTGGATGCCCGCGCTACCCGCGCCCACCTGACCGCACCCCAGCACAGCGCGCAGCGGAGGCCCAGCCGGCCAGCCGGCGATCAAGCCTGCCCTCCAAACAGGCTGAATGTTTACCGCAGGCACTGAAGTTCGTCGACCGGCCAGCGCTCGAGGAGCAAACGGGTTATCCGGTGCGGGCGGAGTATGAGCCGGGCGGCACGGCAGACCCATTACCGGCACCCGACGCCATGCTTGTCTGTCCGGCGACCTTCAACACCATCAACAAGTGGGCGTTCGGGCTGGCAGACACCTTGGCGCTGGCCATACTCACTGAAGCTATTGGCTTGGGCCTGCCGCTGGTGGCGGCCCCGGCCTTGAACAGTGCCCAGGCCGCCCACCTCGCGTTCGAGCGCAGCGTGGCGGCACTGCGGGAGATGGGGATCACCGTGCTGTACGGTCCGGGCGTCTACGAACCCGGACCGCCTGGGACTGGTGGGCGGCCGTACGACTGGGAACTGGTGCTTGAGGCGTTGGAGGAGAGGACGGCGGAGCGCGATCCTGAAGTGAGTATCGACAGCACGTGAGCCGAGCAACGATCGTCGCCGTGGACACCGCTTCGGTTGACTGGATGGCGTGGTGGTGCCGAGCGTGTCGGTGTCGCCACGTCGTCAATCTGATCTTCGCGGGTTGGCTACCGCAGGACGGTCACCACGCACAGATCTACCTGTACAGACCCCCGCTCGACGGGCTCGGTGGTGGTCCCGGGCGGGGGTCAGCCGTTCAGGACGGCCAGTGATCGGCACCAGCCGGCGAGCTCGCAGGCGACCGCGGTGTTCGTGACGATCCCGCTCCCCGGCTAGGCTCCGACGACCCGGGGAGCGGGATCAGCAACACAGCGTCAATTCGATCAATCATTCGGTTGTTGTCATGGGTGTGTGCGACAGTGTGGTTCTGGGAGGGAGCACCGATGAGCAGCAAGACGGCGCAGGACATCGAGGTCGAGCTGATGAGCGAGCGCGAGGCCGGCGAGGTCTTCGACGGAATCGTGCGCCGCGAGCTTGGGATCAGCGGCGCTGAGTTCCTCCGGCGCTGGGACGCAGGCGACTACGCCAGTACAGACGTAGACGACCTTGATGGCCTCTCCGAGGTCGTCGCCGCTGTCCCCCTGGTGCGATAGCCGCACACCGTAGGGCAACAATCAACCGATGCCCGGTTCGGACACCCGTTCCGCGCGACCACACGCAGCTACCACTACAAGCTGCGTGGTCGAGATGGCAAGGACCAGTGGCGTATTCACTGGCACCCGGAGGGACGTAGCCGTAAGGGGCTGCGGTACACGTAGCACTGCGGTGATGCGGCAACCTTGGACGGTATCCCACATGTACCGCCTTCACGGACGCCTATCTTTTAGTCGCTGTGCAGGGGCCGCGGACAGTCGCTCCAGGAGGTCCACCGCGGCTTCCGCGATGACCGTGCCCGGGCCGAACACCGCCGCGGCACCGGCCTCGCGCAGCGCCGGATGGTCTGCGAGCGGAATCACGCCACCCACCACGATCATGACGTCCGGGCGGTCCAGCGCCGCGAGCACCGCGCGCAGCTCCGGCACCAGGGTGAGGTGTCCGGCGGCCAGTGAGCTCACCCCGACGACGTGCACGTCGGCCTCGACGGCTTGGCGCGCGACCTCGGCCGGGGTTTGGAACAGCGGGCCGACGTCGACGTCGAAGCCGAGGTCGGCGAACGCCGTCGCGATCACCTTCTGGCCGCGGTCGTGGCCGTCCTGGCCCATCTTCGCGACAAGGATCCGCGGCTGGCGGCCCTCCTCCGTGGCGAACGCCTCGACCAACGCACGGGCCCGCGCCATCACCGGGTTCGTGCCGGCCGCTGCGGAGTACACCCCGGAGATGATCCTGACCTGGCCGGAGTGCCGCCCGAACACCTTCTCCAGCGCATCGGAGATCTCCCCCACGGTGGCCTTCGCGGCGGCGGCGTCGACGGCCAGGGCCAGCAGGTTCTGCTGCGCCGACCGCGCGGCGTCCCCGGCGGCCGCGGCCGCCGCGGCGTCGGTCAGTGCGGTGAGCGCTGCATCGACCTCGCGCGGGTCGCGCTCCGCACGAAGCCTCGCCAGCTTCTCGAGCTGCTCGCGCCGCACGCCGGCGTTGTCGACCCTGCGCACGTCGACCTGCTCGTCCTGGGCGACGACGTACTTGTTGACGCCGATGACCGGCTGGTGGCCGGAGTCGATCCGGGCCTGGGTGCGGGCCGCGGCCTCCTCGACGCGCAGCTTGGGGATGCCGGCGTCGATCGCCCGGGTCATCCCGCCCGCCTTCTCGACCTCGGTGACATGCGCCCAGGCGCGTCGCGCCAGGTCGTAGGTGAGCCGCTCGACGTAGTAGCTGCCGCCCCACGGGTCGATCACCTTCGTGGTGCCCGACTCCTGCGCCAGCATCAGCTGGGTGTTGCGGGCGATCCGGGCGGAGAAGTCGGTGGGTAGCGCGAGTGCCTCGTCCAGGGCGTTGGTGTGCAGGCTCTGGGTGTGCCCCTGGGTGGCGGCCATCGCCTCGACGCAGGTGCGGACGACGTTGTTGTAGACGTCCTGCGCGGTCAGCGACCAGCCCGAGGTCTGGCAGTGTGCGCGAAGCGAGAGTGACTTGGGGTTCTTGGGCGAGAACTGGTTCACCAGCTTCGCCCAGAGCAGCCGGGCCGCCCGCAGCTTGGCGACCTCCATGAAGAAGTTCATCCCGACTGCCCAGAAAAAGCTCAACCGCGGCGCGAACGCGTCGATGTCCAGCCCGGCGTCGAGCCCGGCCCGCAGGTACTCCACGCCGTCAGCGAGGGTGTAGGCGAGCTCGAGGTCGTTGGTGGCCCCGGCCTCCTGGATGTGGTAGCCGGAGATCGAGATCGAGTTGAACTTCGGCATCCGCTCCGAGGTGTAGCCGAAGATGTCGGAGATGATCCGTATCGAGGGCCGCGGCGGGTAGATGTAGGTGTTGCGGACCATGAACTCCTTGAGGATGTCGTTCTGGATGGTCCCGGTGAGTTTCTCCGGCGCGACGCCCTGCTCCCGCGCGGCCACGATGTAGAGCGCGAGCACCGGCAACACGGCGCCGTTCATCGTCATCGACACCGACATCTCGTCCAGCGGGATGCCGTCGAACAGCTCACGCATGTCGTAGATCGAGTCGATCGCGACACCCGCCATGCCGACGTCACCGCCCACCCTCGGGTGGTCCGAGTCGTAGCCGCGGTGGGTGGCCAGGTCGAACGCGATCGAGAGACCCTTCTGCCCCGCCGCGAGGTTGCGGCGGTAGAAGGCGTTCGACGCGGATGCGGTGGAGAATCCGGCGTACTGGCGCACGGTCCAGGGCTGGGTGACGTACATCGTCGGGTAGGGCCCGCGCAGGTAGGGGGCAACGCCGGGGTAGGTGTTCAGGAAGTCGACATCGGTGAGGTCAGCGGCGGTGTAGAGCGGCTTGACGCCGATGCCCTCGGGCGCCTCCCACGTCCTCGGCGCCGCGGTGCCACCGAGGACCGCGGCCCAGTCCTGCGCGGGCCGGGCGTCGGAGTCCAGCGGGACCTGGGTGAAGTCGGGAATGCTCACGTCGTCTCCTCGCCGGCGGGCGTCGGCCCCGTGCCCCCGACTGCCGGGTCGACCGGCGCCGTTGTCGGGGGCAGGGCGGCGTAGACGTCGCCGAGCACAGCCAGCGCGTCGCAGCCGGCGTAGAGGCACCCGTCGACGCCGGGCACGTCGGTCCGCCCCGCCAGCAGCACCGTCGTCGCACCGGCCGCGCGCAGCGCCGCCGCGGTGACCTCGCCACGCTCGGCGTAGAGCCGGTCGGTCGAGCACAGCACCGCCACTGGCGTTACGGCCTCGGCGAAGGCCTTCGCGACCTCCGCCGCCGACTCGGTCGGCCCGGAGTCAGGAGCGGCGATGCCACCGGCGTTCAGCAGGTTGCGGGCGAAGCCGGCGCGGGTCGCGTAGGCGGCGAGCGGGCCGAGGGTGGCCAGGAACGCGGTCGGGCGCGCACCGGCTTCGGCCAATGTCGCGTCGGAGCCGTCCCGGTAGGCCTCGTAGGGCCGGGCCGGCCGGAACAGCGGTAGTCCCCCGGACTCACCCCCCGGATGCGGGGCCCGCTCGACCGGCTGCTCGTCGAGGTGAGGGAACTCGCTGACCCCGGTGAGGGGCACCTTCCGGGTCGCGACACCCCGCTCGCGGGCGGCCCGCACCTGCGTGGTCCGCTCGGCGACCAGGCCGGCGTCGAGCGCGGCGACGGCACCGCCGGCGGCCTCGATCTCCTGGAAAAACTCCCATGCCTTGCGGGCGAGGCTGTCGGTGAGGTGTTCGACGTACCAGGAGCCGCCCGCCGGGTCGATCACCCTGGCCAGCTGGGCCTCCTCGACGAGCAGCGTCTGGGTGTTGCGCGCGATGCGCCGGGAGAACGGTTCGGAGCGCCCGATCGCGGCGTCGAAAGGGGCGACGGTCACGGCGTCGGCGCCCCCGACCCCGGCGGCGAACCCGGCCACGGTACCGCGGAGCAGGTTGACCCACGGGTCGCGGCGGGTCAGCATCACCGACGAGGTGACGGCGTGCTGGGCCTGCCCCGCGGCGGCGCCGCACACCTCGGTGACCCGGCCCCACAGCCGGCGCGCGGCGCGCAGCTTGGCCATCGTCGGGAACTGCTCACCGGTGGCGGCGTAGCGGAACTCCAGCAGCCGCGCGGCGGTGGCGATGTCGAGTCCCGCCCCGGCCCGGCCTTCGCGGCTCGGCCCGGTCAGCGCCCGCAGGTAGGAGAGCCCCGCGGCGAGGGAGAAACCGAGCTCCTGCGCGTCGGATCCGCCCGCCTCGTGCACCGGCAGCGCGTCGACGACGATCGCCCGCAGCCGCGGGAACCCCTCGGCCACCCGGCGGGCCGGCGACACCACCGAGTCGATGTCCGGGCCGGCCCCGGTTCGGGCGCGATGCCCGATCGGGTCGAGCCCGAGGTTGCCGAGCAGGGCGTCGTCGGCGACCCCGCGCTCAGCGGCGAGCGCGAGGAACGCCTCGGCGGCTGCCTCGGCGTCCGATCCGGCGTCGAGCACGACAGGGGCGAGGTCGAGCAGCACGTCCGCGAGCACCGCGGGCAGGTCGGCCACCGCGGTACCCCGCGCACCCGCCCCGAGCCAGATCGAGGTGACGCCGTTCTCCAGGTCGGTGGTGATGGCGAGCCTGGCGGCCGCCGGGTCCGGGTCGGCGTGCCGCTGCCGCACGTCCCAGCCGCCGGGCAGGTGGCCGGCGGCACGGGAGCCCCGCACGAAGGGGAGGGCGCCGGGCAGGCCCGGCACCGGCACCGAGTCCTGCGCTGTGTAGAGCGGCCGCACCGGAATATTGTCCGGCGTGGCCGAGGTGAGCTTCTCGACGCCGGTCCCGGCGGGTGCATCGGCCGCGATCCGCCCGGACCTGCGCAGGACCGCGTCCACCGCCGCGACCCACTCGTCGCGGCTCGCGGCCGGGAACTCGCCGGCCAGCACCAGCTCGTCGGGCTCCTCGGGGGCGCCGCTGTCGAGCACATCGGTGTGCACCCGGGGTGTACTCATCCGGACTCCTCACCGGCCTGGCGCGGCCGCGATGCCGCGCGGTTCGTCGCCACGCAGGGGACACGGCGGCAGCGGGGCCTCCACCGGCCGAGGTCCTGCCGAGTCTAGGGTGCGAAGTTCGAAGATCACCGCTTCGGAGCCGTCGACCGCGTCGACCGCAGCGGAAGCTTCCGAACCGCTGATCACAGGGTTCGCCGTGATTCGGAGCGCCCGGGTCACGCCTTCGGGCCGCCCGCGACGTAGATGACCTGCCCGGAGACGAAGCCGGCACCCTCGCTGACCAGGAACGACACCGTATGCGCGATGTCCTCGACCTGCCCCGCCCGGCCCACCGGGATCTGGGCGGCCCTGGCCGCGACGTAGGTGTCCCAGTCCTCGCCGATCCGCTCGGCGGTGGCCCTCGTCATGTCGCTCACGATGAACCCGGGCGCGACGACGTTGGCGGTCACACCGAACTTGCCCAGCTCGAGGGCGAGGGTCTTGGTGAGACCCTGCAGACCCGCCTTCGCCGCGGAGTAGTTGGCCTGCCCACGGTTGCCCAGCGCCGCGGTACTGGACAGGTTGACGATCCGGCCGTACCCGGCGTCGACCATGTGCTTCTGGACGGCCCTGGCCATCAGGAACGAGCCGCGCAGATGCACGTTCAGCACGGTGTCCCAGTCGAGCTCGGTCATCTTGAACAGCAGGTTGTCCCGGGTGACGCCGGCGTTGTTGACCAGCACGGTGGGGGCCCCGAGCTCCGCGGCGACGCGGGCGACGGCCACGTCGACCTGCCCGGCGTCGCTGACGTCCGCGCCCACCGCGAGCCCACGGCCGCCGGCCGCGCCGATCGCGTCGACGGTGGCGCCGGCGGCCGACTCCTCGAGGTCGAGGACGGCGACGGCGAACCCGTCGAGGGCCAGCCGCTGCGCGGTGGCCGCGCCGATGCCGCGCGCCGCGCCGGTGACGACGGCGACGCGGGAGAGGGACGCGCGCGAGTCCGACATGCAGTTCTCCTCGTTGCCCCGAACGGTGGCGCCGTCCCCGACCGGTTCACCCATCCGATACGTGTACCCGCCACGGCAGGGCCCGTTTTACCCCCGGCACGGGTCACGCAACCGGTCGAATGCCTCGCGTTCGGCTAGCGTTCGGGCAATGGACGACGACCAGGGAGGCACCATGGCCACCGATCTTCCGCCCACGCCCGGCACGACCGACGTGCGCGTCGCGCTGCCGGACCCCGCCAGGAGCTACGCCCAGGACGCCGAGTGGTTCGTCGTCGACACGGGAGACGGCTGGCGGGAGATCCGCTTCCACGACTACGCCCTGATCTATGACATCCCGGGCCTCTACGAGCGGCTGTTCTACGAGATCCTGCAGTGCCAGTCGCCCCCGACGGTGTGCCGGCTGCTGCGGGCCGAGCTCGACCGGGCCGGGGTCGACCCCGCCACCCTGCGGGTGCTCGATCTCGGCGCTGGCAACGGGATCATGGCCGAGGAGCTGCGCGGCGCAGGCGTCGGCTACGTCGTGGGGGTCGATCTCCTTCCCGCCGCCGAGCAGGCGGCGCGGCGCGACCGCCCCGAGGTCTACGCCGCCTACCACGTGATGGACATGTCCGACCTGACCGACGCTGAGCACGAGCAGCTCGCCGGGCACCGTTTCAACGCGTTGGCCTGTGTGGCCGCCCTCGGCTTCGGCGACATCCCGCCGGGGGTGTTCCGGGAGGCCTTCAACCTCGTCGCCGACGGCGGCTGGGTGGCCTTCACGATCAAGGACGGCTTCCTCTCCGACGCCGACACATCGGGCTTCTCCGCGCTGGTCAAGACCCTGGTCGAGGGCGGGCATCTCGACCTGTGCGCCCGGACCACCTACCAGCACCGGATCGCGACCACCGGCGACCCGCTCAGCTACCGCGCCGTCGTCGGTCGCAAACTCTCCCCCGCTCCCTGACCCCTCCGGCCGGAGCGAGAGCGGCTCTCGGAGCAGCACCGAGGGACTCGTCTCCCCGGCGCCGCTGATGACCGGGGCGACCGGCTCGCCGACCCGATCCGAGCTCAGCTGGTTCCGCGCCGCCCGATCACGAAAGGAACTTTTGTGTCCGAGGGTGCCGAGCACGTCCAGAGCGGGAAGGCCCAGTTCGGTCACATCTACAACCAGGCCGATCCGCGAGCGTACTTCCAGACCCTGCGCGATCTGGGCTACGAGTCACCCGCGCACGGCGAGCAGGTGTTCGCCCGTCTAGTGCAACGACGGCGTGCGCAACTCGGCCGGGACGACGTCGTGGTGCTCGATCTGTGTTGTTCCTACGGCGTCAATGCCGCCTTGCTGAACCATGACCTCACCCTCGACACCCTCTATGCCCGCTACGGCTCACCCGAGCTGGCCGCATTGTCGACCGACGAGCTCGTCGAGGCCGACCGCGCCTTCTATGGCGAGCACCGGCACGCTCATCCGGCAACAGTGGTGGGCGTCGACGTGGCGGAGCACGCCGTTTCCTACGCTCAACGGGTCGGCCTGCACTGGGCGGGCAGCAGTGCAAACCTCGAGGTGGAGGACCCCGGCGCGGTGCTGGCCGATCGGCTCACCGGGGTGGATCTGATCATTGTCACCGGCGGGGTGGGGTACATCACCGAACGTAGTTTCGATCGCGTGCTCCGGTATACGAACGCCGAGAACGGGTGTTGGGTCGCGGCGTTCGTACTTCGCTGGACCCGGTATGAACGCATCGCCGAGACTTTGGCCGACCACGGCCTGGTTACCGAACAAACGCTCGGACGGACGTTCCGGCACCGCCGCTTCGCCGACGACACCGAGCGGGACTACGTGCTCGGCGAGCTGGAGAGCATGGGGATCGACCCCGCCGGGAAGGAGGCCGAGGGGTGGTACCACTCGAATCTCTATCTGTCCTGCCCCGCGGCGGACCAGCCCGCTGCGCTGGCCGGGCTGCTGTCGCGATGACGGTCCGGCCGGCCACCACTATGCGGGCCCCCGGGGCGATCTCGGATTCCGCGTAAGGTGGCGACGATGAACCCACAAGGTGATGCCGTGCCCACCCACGCTGCCCACTCTCCCGTGGCTGCCACCCAGGGTCTGGTCGCGCGGCTGGCCGAAGGACCGGTCATCTGCGCGGAGGGCTACCTGTTCGAGCTGGAACGGCGTGGCTACCTGCAAGCGGGACCGTTCGTGCCGGAGGTCGTTCTCGAGCATCCGGAGGAGGTCACCTCCTTGCACCGGGCCTTCGTCCACGCCGGTTCGGATGTCGTTCAGGCGTTCACCTACTACACCCACCGCGAGAAGCTGCGGATCATCGGCAAAGAGTCGCTGCTCGAGCCGCTCAACCGCCACGCGCTCGCGCTGGCCCAGGAGGTCGCCAGGGACACCGGCACGTTGTTCGCCGGGGACATCTGCAACACGAACATCTTCGACCCGCATAATCCCGACACCGCCGCGCAGGTGCGCACGATGTTCGACGAGCAGGTCGGCTGGGCGGTCGAGGCGGGGGTGGACTTCGTCGTCGGGGAGACCTTCAGCTATCTCGCCGAAGCGCTGATCGCGCTGGACGTCATCCGGGCCCACGGGCAGCCCGCGGTGATCACCCTGGCGATGCATCGCTCCGCGGAAACCCGGGACGTGTACTCCCCCGCCGAGGCGTGCCGACGGTTGGCCGGTGCCGGCGCCGATGTCGTCGGGCTCAACTGCACCCGCGGACCGACGTCGATGCTGCCGCTGCTGCCCGAGATCATTCGCGCGGTCGACGTACCGGTTGCGGCCCTGCCGGTGACGTACCGGACTGACGCAGCGAAGCCGACCATGCAGTCGCTCAGCGATCCGGCCATGCCGTTGGAGCTGCCGTTCCCGACCGCGCTGGAAGCGTTCATCTGCAGCCGGTACGAGATTGCGGAGTTCACCGGTCAGGCGGCTGATCTCGGCGTCCGGTATTTCGGGCTGTGCTGCGGAGCGGCGCCCCACCACGTCCGCAGCATGGCCGAGACGCTGGGCCGCACTCCCCCGGCCAGCCGTTACTCGGCGGACATGTCCAAACACGTCTACTTCGGTACCGACTCGAGCCTGCGCCCGCACAACCTGGCGTTCCAGACGCAGCTGTAGGCCACACGTCCGCTGCTCGCGGTGGTCAGCGGCGGCGCGGGACGGGTGGCCCGACCCGGCAGCTCCGCCCGTCCAGCGGAGGCCCCGGACCGGCGCTAGCGTGCGTGGCCTCTACCCCGACGGGCCACGCCGACCTCGAGGAGCGCACCGATGAGCAACGATCCTTACGACGAACTCCCCGCCGTCCCGAGCTTCACCGTCGCCAGCACCGACGTCGCGCACGGCGAGACGATAGCCACGCCGCACCTCAGCGGGGTCATGGGCGCGGGCGGCGAGGACCGGTCACCGCAGCTGTCGTGGACCGGCTTCCCCGAGGGCACCCGGTCGTTCGCGGTCACCATGTACGACCCGGACGCCCCGACCGCGTCCGGCTTCTGGCACTGGGCGGTCGCCGACATTCCGGCCGACGTCAGCTCGCTGGACGCCGGCGCGGGCGACGACACCGGTTCCGGGCTACCGGCGGGCGCGTTCCAGCTCGCCAACGACGCGAGCCTGCGACGCTACGTCGGCGCCGCCCCGCCCGACGGGCACGGCGAGCACCGCTACTACCTCGTCGTGCATGCCGTGGACGTGCCGAGCCTAGGGATCCCGGAGAGCTCCACGCCGGCGTACCTCGGGTTCAACCTGTTCGGACATACGCTCGCACGCGCGATCATCACGCCGGTGTACGAGAACAAGGGCTGACCCCGCCGCGGTGCCCCCATCCGGCCGAGCGGACCGGAACGGGCTACCGTCGCCGACCATGCCCGACATCACCGAGCTGATCCTCGACGACCACGAGTGGTTCCGCCGGCAGTTCGCCGCCCTCGACGACGTGCAGGCCGGAGTACCCCTGGACACGGACGCGGTGCAGGAGGTGTGGGAACCGCTCGCTGCCCGGCTCGACGTGCATGCGATCGCAGAAGAGGAGATCTTCTACCCGCAGCTGCTCGCGCACGGCGAGGACCCCGAGGACGAGACGCTCGACGCCATCGGCGACCACAACGACATCCGCGACGGGGTGCACGATGCGGCCCGTCAGATCGTCGGCAGCGACCCGTGGTGGGCGGCCGTGGGCCGCGCCCGGAAGGCCAACGACGACCACATGGCCGAGGAGGAACGCGAGGGCCTCGCAAACTTCCGGCTCCATGCCACGGCCGATCTACGGGAGTCGCTCGGCCAGCGGTTCGCCGATTTCATGGACTCGCATCCGACCACCCGCGGGCTCGACACCACGGACAAGGATCCCGAGGAGTACGTCGAGGACATCGAGCGCGAGATCACCTCGCCCGGGTGATGACGCCGGTTCGCTGGGCATCGGAAGCCTGAAGGGGCGATGAGCACAGTGACCGTCACCGACCACCTGCTGCGCGGTCTGGCACCGATCCCGACCACATCCTGGAAGGAGATCGACGACGAGGCCCGCGAGCGCCTCACCCCCATGCTCGCCGCGCGGCGGTTGGCCGACTGGGTCGGTCCCGGCGGTTGGCGGCGATCCGCGATGACCGATCGGGCGTACCACCGAGCTCGACGGGCTGCCGGCCGGTATCTCGGCCGAGGGGGTGCAGGCCCGGCAGCGCCGGGTGCTGCCGATGGCCGAGTTCCAGGTCCCGTTCACGGTGAGACGGCGCGAGATCGAGGACATCCAGCGCGGGGCCTCGACGTCGGGCAGGACCTGTCGATCGGCTACCGGCACCACGACGCCGACACGGTGTACCTCTACCTGGAGGAGAGTTTCGCGTTCCGGGTGGTCGAGCCGGATGCCGTTGTCGCGCTGAGCTGAGCGTCCTGGTCCCGGCGTATCCGTGGGCTACAGCGACAGCAACCGATCGAAGAAGCTCCGGTAGCGACCGAGTGCGATCCGCAGGTCCTCGGTCGAGGCCCGGTCGTCGTGCAGGTCGCGCTCGAGCTCGGCGCGCTGGCGCCGGAACAGCTCGCCCAGTTCGTCGAGCACCTCGCCGACCAGCTCGTCGGCGCGACGGACCGCAGTGCGCGGCTCATCGACGAAGCCGCCCTTCAGCGCCTCCCACCGGTCGTGGTACTCCGCGGACCGGCCATGCGGGATGAGCGTCGCCCGAGCTTCGTCGTCGTGGTCGGGCCGGTGCTCGGCGCCCGATTCCGCGGCCACGTTTTGGGCCGGATCAGCGTGAAACTCGACGTCGGGATCGCGGCGGTCCGGAGCCTGCTGGACGGCACCGCGGTCACGCGCCGCGTCGGCGTTTCCCACGGAATGCCCGGTGTCGTGCTGCTCGGTGTCGTGCTGCTCGGTGTGAATGTCCTCGTCCGATCGGCGGTCACCGAGCAGGGCGTCGGCGACCCGGCGGAGTGGACCGGCGTGTTCCCGGTGCTCGGCGTCGCCGGGCCGAACGTCCGCACCGGCGTCGCGGGGTTCACGTCGCTCTGCCCTGGCATCGTCTGCGGGAGCGTTCCCCGGGGTGTCGATGCCGCCGGCACGCTCGCCGGCGGTGCGCAGGTCCGGGTCGTCGATGCTGTTCATGGCCGGGTCTCCTTCGTGTTCGGTTGGGTCTGGCCCCCGTGCGACCCGCCCGAGTCCTCGTCGAGCAGGGCCTGCACCAGCGACTTGTATGACGTCACCGCCCGGCGCAGCTCCTCCGTGTCGACCCGGCCGCGCGCGTGGGCTGCCGAGATCCGCTGCGCCTCCCGGTAGTGCTCCACGACCACCGGGTGCTCGACGGAGATGTCCTCGCTCCGACGCTCGAAGTCCGCTGCCGGATAGCCACGCGCGGTCATGAGCTCCGCAACGAGTGCGTCGGCCCGGTCCACCGCGCGGTCCGGGTCGTCGACGAAGTCGCTCTGCACGCACAGCCAACGGTCGTGGAAATGTGTCCGCTCGTCGTCGTCGAGGGTACGCAGGTTGAGCGTGCGGTGTCGCTTCTCGCGCGCCGCGAGCTGCTCCTCGGCCGTCCGTCGATCCCCGGCCTCGGCAACGGTGCGCTCGTACTCGGGACCGAACCGCTCCTTGAGGCGCTCGCTGCGGCGCCGCCCCCGGGTCAGGTAGACGGCTGCGGCGATCACCACCAGAATCACCACCACCACAATGATCACTATGATGAGTACGGTGCTGTTCATGGGACAGGTTACCCAGATCACATCTAGTGACAATCCGTAGGCGAACTATTGATTTGTGATGTGCAACACACTGAACAGGGTGAACATGACTCGACGAGGTGAGCCTGCCGAACCAGAACCCGACCCGGTCGCCGGCGTCGCAGAGGAGCTGTACGGGCTGCCACCCGAGGATTTTGTCGCGGCCCGCGACGCCCGGGTCGCGGTGACACGGGAGTCCGGTGACCCGGCCGCGGCCCGCGCCATCGGTACGCTGCGCAGGCCGACCAGGGCGGCCTGGCTGGCGAACCTGCTCGCCAGGGAACGCGCCGACCAGCTCGCCGCCCTGCTCGAGCTGGCCAGTGAGCTCGCCGACGCGCAGCGCGCGCTCGACAGCGCCGCGCTGCGGACCCTCTCGGCGCAGCGCCAGAAGTTGGTGTCGGCGATGGCCCACGAGGCGCGGCGGCTTGCCGGACGCACCGGACACCCCGTCACCAGAGAAACCGAGCGTGACCTGCGCGGCATCCTCGAGGCCGCGCTGGGCGATTCCGGGATCGCCCAGGAGGTGCGGGCCGGGCGGCTCACCCGGACCGCCAGCTACTCGGGATTCGGACCGGAGGTCGCGGTCGACGCCGAACCGCGCCGGGCAGGGCCGGCTGCGGGGGGCGGCGACGGCACCGGAAGGTCCGCCGTGGACGCCGAGCAGGAGGTCACCGCAGCCCGTCGGGCGGCAGCCGAGCGGAAGGTCGCCGTGGCCCGTCGGGCGGCGGCCGAGCAGGAGGTCGCCGCAGCCCGCCGCACGGCAGCCGGGGCCGACGAACGCACCGCGACCTGCCGAACCGCGCGCGAGGACGCCGACCACTGCCGGGCCGAGGCGCAGCAGCGGGTCGCCGAGCTCACCGCGGCACTGGATCAGGCCCGGCAGCGGCAGCGTGAGACCGCCGACGCCGCGGCGGCGGCAGCCCGCGGCGAGTGCGAGGCCGCGACGGCGGCCCGCGCCGCGGCGTCGACACTGGCCCGCGCGCTGGCCCGGCTCGACGACCGCGCCAGCGGGGACACGACACCCGACGACCGGAGCTAGCCGGGGTCCAGCGTGCCGTCCATCTCCCCCGCCCAGCGTCGCGCCTTCGCCCCGGCCCGCCGCGCCACCCCGTCGAGCTCGGCGGCGAGGTCGACGCCGGTGGTACGGGTCAGCTCGCCGCGCACCGCGTCCTCGACGCCGAACGCGTGGGCCGCGGCAGCGATCTCCAGCCAGATCGCGGGCAGCGCCTTGCGCTGCAGCCCGACGCACACCTTGAGCGCGCTCGCCGCACCGGGGTCCGGGCCCAACACCCGGGCGTCGAACGGCGAGCCCGCGAACAAGCCGGCGACAACGTCCGCAGCCGGCCCGGACAGCCAGAGCACCGTGTGGCCCGGTTCCCAGGCGGGCGGCCCGATCACCGCGCCGTCGACGACGGTACCGGGGCCCAGCAGGTCCGCGATCCGCGCCACGGTGCCGGGTGCGACGGCGTTGGCGTCGACGAACAGCGGCGGGTCGGTCGACCCGGCCAGCGCGGCCGCGACCTGCACCGCGACCTCGACCGCAGCGTGCGGCGGGCAGCTCGAGAAGATCACGTCGGAGCGCCTGGCCAGCTCGGCGATGTCCGGCACGCCGACCAGGTCGGCGAGCTCGGCGCGCTTGGACGTGGCCTGGCTTCGCCCGGCGGCCGCCCAGATCACTGCTCCCGCCACCGGCTTCAACGCCGACCCGATCGCCGCGCCCATCGCGCCGGGATGCAGCACCCCGACCACCGGACGGCGACCCAGCCGTCCATCCCCGCTGCCCTTCACCGACCCTCCTCCGCTACAACGCCCATCCAGCCATGATCAGCATCCCGGAAACCGCAGCCGCGAGGATCGCGGTTCCCGCCGCCGAGACGGTGATCTTGCTCGCCGCGGAGCGGGCCGGGGGTGCCGCGGGATCAGCCCGGCCGGTCCGCCGCCCGCTCTCCGCGGACCGTCCTGCGCAGCCTGGGCAGCCGCTCGGCCAGCATCCGTTCCGCGCCGTGCCCGGTGGGCCGGTAGTAGTCCGTCCCGACGAGCGCGTCGGGCGGGTACTGCTGGGCCAGCACCCCGTCGGGGGCATCGTGCGGGTAGCGGTAGCCCACCGCGTTCCCGAGCGTCGCGGCGCCCGCATAGTGCCCGTCGCGCAGGTGTGCGGGGACGGCCCCGACCGCGCCGGCCCGCACGTCGGCCATCGCGGCGTCGATCCCGGCGAGCACCGCGTTGGACTTCGGCGCGGTGGCCAGGTGCACGGTGGCCTGGGCGAGCGCGAGGCGGGCCTCGGGCAGCCCGACGAGTGCGACCACCTGCGCGGCCGCCACCGCACCCTGCAGCGCCGTCGGGTCGGCCAGCCCGATGTCCTCGCTCGCATGCACCATCAGCCGTCGGGCGATGAAGCGCGGGTCCTCCCCCGCCACCAACATCCGGGCCAGGTAGTGCAGCGCGGCGTCGGGATCGGAGCCGCGGATGGACTTGATGAACGCGCTGATCACGTCGTAGTGCTGGTCCCCCGCCCGGTCGTAGCGCACCGACGCCTCGGCGACGGCCCGTTCGACCGTGGGTAGGTCCACGACCGTGGCAGCGGAGCCGAGCATCCCGTCCGCAGCCGCCTCCAACGCGGTGAGCGCGCGCCGGGCGTCACCGACGGACAGCCGGACCAGCGCGTCCTCCGCCTCCGGGGCCAGGGTCACCCCACCGCCGAGGCCGCGCTGGTCGGCGACGGCGCGGCGCAGCAGCTCGCGTACCTCCCCGTCGTCGAGTGGATACAGCTGCAGGACCAGCGACCGGGACAGCAGCGGTGCGACGACCGAGAACGACGGGTTCTCCGTGGTCGCGGCGACGAGCAGGACCAGCCGATCCTCGACGGCGCCGAGCAGCGCGTCCTGCTGGGTCCTGGAGAACCGGTGCACCTCGTCGATGAACAGCACCGTCAGGGTTGCCGCCGTTCCCGCCGGTCCGCGCCGGCCGCGGTCGAGCCGACGCCGCGCGTCGTCGATCACCGCCCGCAGCTCCTTGACCCCTGCGGAGAGTGCGGAGAGCGCGACGAAATGTCGCCGCCCGGCACCGGGACCGGCCACCAGCCGGGCGAGCGTGGTCTTGCCGGTGCCCGGCGGGCCGTAGAGCAGCACCGACGCCGGGGCGCCCCCTTCCACCAGCCTGCGCAGTGGGGCGCCGGCCGCGAGCAGGTGTCGCTGCCCGACGACCTCATCGAGCGTGCGCGGACGCATCCGGACCGCGAGCGGCGCGGTGGTGGCCACGCGCTCGATCGGGGGCGCCGGGCGCTCGTCGAGGTCGAACAGGCCGTCGGGATCCATCGGCGTCCAGCCTGCCACCAGGATCGGACAGCGACCGCCCGGGTCCTCCCCGCACAGCGGGCACCGACGACTCGCCCCCGAACCCGACGCCGATGCGAGGGTGCGGACAGGGGGTTCGACAGGTTGTGAGCGGGTCGGGCCGGACTCGCCCCGGGTCGCCGCTCCGATCGATACCTTCCTGGGGTATATTGACAGGACGGATCGAGCAGAGGGAGCACACGACGATGAACGTGCTGACCGCCATCGGGAACAGCCTCTACGAGGGCTTCTCGATGTTCTGGGAGACCCTCTGGGCCCTCGTCCTCGGTTTCGGGCTCTCCGGAGCGGTGCAGGCCTTCGTCTCCCGCGGGCAGATGCAGCGCGCGCTGGGCGACCACCGGCCGGCCACCGTGGGCAAGGCCGGGTTCCTCGGCATGGTGTCCTCGTCGTGCTCCTATGCCGCCGCCGCCCTGGCAAAATCGCTGTTCGCCCGCGGCGCGGACTTCACCTCGTCGATGGTGTTCATGTTCGCCTCCACCAACCTGGTGGTGGAGCTCGGTATCGTGCTGTGGCTCCTGCTCGGGTGGCAGTTCGCGGTGGCCGAGCTCGTCGGCGGCGCCATCATGATCACGCTGCTCGCGGTGGTGCTGCCCAGGGTCATTCCCGCAGCCTGGATCGCCGCGGCGCACACCCGGCTCAACACCGGAACGGCCGAGGCGGACGGGCATGCCCACCACGGCCAGCCCGCCGAGGACCTGGACGCCGGAGACCCGGGCGGCGGGGACCAGGGGCGCCGTCCGCTGCGCGAGCGGATCCGCACCAGGGCCGGCTGGTCGGACGCCGCGGGCTACACCATCAGCGACCTGACCATGCTCCGCAAGGAGCTGGTCATCGGGTTCCTCGTCGCCGGGTTCGCCACCGTGCTGGTGCCGACCTGGGTGTGGCAGTCGCTGTTCCTCACCGGCCACGGCTTCCCCTCAAGCCTGGAGAACGTGGCGCTGGGCCCGCTGCTGGCGATCCTCGCGTTCGTCTGCTCGATCGGGAACGTGCCGCTGGCCGCGGCGCTGTGGGTCGGCGGGATCAGCTTCGGGGGGGTGATCTCCTTCGTCTTCGCCGACCTGATCACGCTGCCGCTGCTGTTCATCTACCGCCGCTACTACGGCACCCGGCTCACGCTGCGCCTGCTCGCGGTGTTCTGGGTCGTGATGAGCGCCGCCGGTCTCGCCGTGGAGTACCTGTTCGGCGCCCTCGGCCTGGTGCCCGCCACCCGCCCGCAGCTGGTGGCCATGGAAGGCGTGCGCTGGAACTACACCACCGTTCTCAACATCATCGCCCTGCTCGCCTTCACCGGGCTGTACTGGCTCTACCGCAGCCGCGAGCGCTTCGGCGGCGGTGCCGACTACGCCAAGGACCCCGTCTGCGGCATGCAGGTGGAGAAGACCGCGGCTCCGGCCACCGCCGTCCACGACGGGCAGGCCTACTACTTCTGCTCGGACCACTGCCGGCACCGCTTCGCCACCACCCCCGCCCGGCACACCAAGACCGGCGATGATGCTCCCCGGGTGGTCACGTCCGGTGCTCCGGCAGCCGCCGCAGCACGGCCTCGTCCACCACGCTCAGCGAGGTGACCGCACTCAGCCGGAGGGGCCGGTGACAGGTGCGGGCCGGATCTTGCCACCACCTGGAGTGCCGCGATTTCCCGGTCGTGCGCTACGCCTCGTCGCGGTGGCGACGTAGGGTCGGGTCCGTGCGGGAGATCCTCGAGCTGCTGGTGCGCAACGCCCAACTGTCCCACGACACGATCGCGACCATGACCGGGCTGCCGGTCGAGGAGGTCACGGCCCGGATCGCCGAGTGGGAGGCGACGGGCGTGATCCGCCGGTACAAGGCGGTGGTGAACTGGGAGGCGTTGGACAGCGCGCCGGGGCAGCAGTCGGTCACCGCGTTCATCGACGTCTCGGTCGCCCCGGCCCGCGGCGTCGGCTTCGACGACGTGGCGCTGCGGATCTCCCGGTTCACGGAGGTCCGCAGCGTCTACCTGGTCTCGGGTGGGCACGACCTGCGGTGCACGGTGGTCGGCCGCGACATCCGCGCGGTGAGCGACTTCGTCAGCCGCAAGCTCGCCCCCATCGACCGGGTGCAGTCCACCGCCACGCATTTCGTGCTCAAGACCCACAAACGCGACGGCGACGTGTTCGCCGAGCCCGAACCCGACCACCGGCTGCGGGTGACACCGTGAAGGAGCTCAACGGCGTCATCGCCGCCTGCCCGCCGTCGGGGATCCGCCGGTTCTTCGACATCGCCGCGGAGATGGACGAGGTCATCTCCCTCGGCGTGGGCGAGCCCGACTTCGTCACTCCGTGGCGCATCCGCGAGGCCGGGATCTACGCCCTGGAGCACGGGTACACCACCTACACCTCCAACGCGGGGCTGCCGCGGCTGCGCGAGCTGATCTGTGCCGATCTGGCCACCCGATACGGCGCGCACTACTCCCCCGCTACCGAGTGCCTGATCACCACCGGGGTCTCCGAGGGCCTCGACCTCGCCCTGCGGGTGCTGCTCAACCCCGGCGACGAGGTGATCCTCCCGGAGCCCTGCTACGTCGCCTACGAGCCGTGCGTCGTCTTCGCGGGCGGCATCCCGGTGCGGGTGCCGACCCGCTGGCAGGAGGGCTTCGCGGTCGACGCCGACGTCGTCGCGGCTGCGATCACACCGCGGACCAAGGTGATCCTCATCGGCTCACCCGCCAACCCGACCGGCGCGGTGCAGCCCCGTCCGGCGTTGGAGGCGCTGGTCCGCCTCGCCGAGCAGCACGACCTCTACCTGGTCTCCGACGAGATCTACGACCGGCTCACCTACGGCCAAGCCCATACCTGCCTCGGCGCGCTGCCCGGCGCCGCCGAGCGGACCGTGCTGCTCGGCGGGTTCTCCAAGTCGCATGCGATGACGGGCTGGCGGGTCGGCTGGATCTGCGCGCCGCGACAGGTGGCCGAGCTGTGCGTGCGGGTGCACCAGTACACGATGCTGTGCGCGCCGCACGTCTCGCAGCTCGCCGCGGTCGAGGCGCTGGAGCACGCCGACGACGACGTCGCCGAGATGGTCGCCGACTACGACAGGCGACGGCGGGTGTTCGTCAAGGGACTCCGCGAGATCGGGCTGGAGTGCCCGGAGCCCGGTGGGGCGTTCTACGCGTTCCCGTCGATCCGCAGCTCCGGGCTGGACTCCGAGACGTTCGCCGAGCGGCTGCTCAAGGCCGAGAGCGTCGCGGTGGTGCCGGGCAACGTGTTCGGGCCCTCCGGCGAGGGGCACATCCGCTGCTCGTACGCGACGGCGCTGCCGCAGCTGGAGCAGGCGCTGGAGCGGATGGGCCGGTTCCTGGGTTCGCTGTAGAGCCTCCCGCTCTCTGCGGTCCTGGGCTCGTCGAGCGCAACGTCGTCACCGTCCCCACCGCATGCGCAGACGACCGTAGAGTTGCGCTCGACGCCGTCGACCACCGGCGCCGGCTGGTGTGGCGCCACGCCGACCGGTGTAGTCGTCGCACCGGTGCCGGTCCTTCCCGCCGAGGGACCTATCCTGGTGCGATGATCGGTAAGCCGAGCGAGCCGCGTCCCGGTTGGGTGCGGGACGTCGAACTACCGTCCTCGCTCGACGAGCTGCGCGGCCCGACCAGCGGCGTTGTGCGGCTGCCGCTGCGTCTCTACTGGTCCGCGCCCGATCCGCAGAGCGTCGAATGGGACATCAAGCTGCCCCAACGGCGAACCCGGCTGTACGAGGTCGTCCTGCGCGAAGGCAACCTCGACGACGTGCGGGAGTTCGTCGATGGGCGGGAGCTGGTCCGGATCTGGGACCAGCTGTATCTGCCGCGCTGGCTGCGTGAGGCGTGGTCCCCGCTCATCGACGCCGCCCGGGCTGCGGCGTAGCCGCTCGAACCGTTGCACGTACGGGTGCTGCAGATCGCGGCGGTGCTGCCCGAAGCCCGCACCGTTGCCTTGGCCGGCGGTGGCGCGATGCTCGCCCGAGAATCGGTTCATCGCCATCGACCCGGCCTCGGGCGCCGGTGTCCAGGTCGAGGTCTTCCCCGACGGAGGCCGCCTGCACGCTCCCGTCCAGCTCGACGTCGGACCGGTGCTGCACTAGGACGACCTCGCGGCGGACAAGGTGCTGGCGATGTGGGGCCGAGGTGAGCCGCGCGACTACCTCGATGTCGTTGCGCTCCTGGGGCTGTACGACCACGACGCCCTCCTCGCCTGAGGAAACCTCTTTGCCGGCGCCGACCAACTCGTCGGCTCCCCGAAGACAACCCTGGTCAACGATCGGGGGAGGCTGGGTAGGTTTGAGACTCAGACCGTCGAGCGGAACGCCGGGTAGAGCGGCAGCTCGGTGGGCGCCTCGGGGTAGCGGGCCTGCAGCGCCGCGGTGACCGTGGCCGCGAGCTCGGCGGTCGCGGCCAGGCCCTCCGCGGCGGCCGCAGCCGCCCCGATGCGGCGCCAGTAAGTGGCCAGCGCGCAGCTGATCCGGGGCGAGCGGCCGGCGTCGGTGCCGATCGTGACGTCCCGCTCCGCGATCCGCGGCAACAGCCACCACGTGCACAGCCACACCCACAGCAACTGCGCCTCGAGCAGCCTGCGCTCCAGCCGCCTCGGGTCGTCGAGGTCCGGCCACACCGCCGCGATCTCGTCGCGCCAGGCCTCCAGCATCGCCTCGCTCATCCCCGCCGGCAGCGCGAAGCTGGCCGCGCAGCCGGGAAAGGGCACCCGGAAGTAGGCGGCGTCGAGCGCGACGTCGCGGAAACAACCCCATTCGAAGTCGACGAACCGCACCCCGCGGCTGGTCACCAGGTTGTTGTCGGGACAGGTGTCCGACGGGCTGAAGGCCCGGTAGCGGGTGCCGCCGAGCAACCGCGCGGTGCCGCGCGCCTCGTGGACGGCCGCCCCGGTCACCGTGAGCCCGAGCTGGGCCGCCAGTAGCTCGGGCAGCCCGGCCAGCGCGGCCCTGGCCTCGTCGGCCACCGGGTCGCGCCAGGCCCGCTCACCGAGGCGGCGCAACAGCGCACCGAAGTCGTTCTCCCGGCCCGCGGTCGCGGCCTGCATCCGGCCTAGCGCCCTGGCCCAGCTCACCAGGCAGCGTCGGGCGGTCGCGGGATCGGGACCGAACAGTGTGTCGGCGAGCGTCGAGCTGCGGCCGAGGTCCTCCAGCACGAGCAACCGGGCGTCGAGGTCGTGCGCGATGATCACCGGGCTGGGCCGGGCGTCGGCGGGTAGCGCGGTGAACAGCTGGCAGCTGGCCACCTCGTAGTGGAACGGGTCGGGCCGGCCGGGGTCGGGCTCGGCGAGGTAGTGCTTGACGACCAGCGTGCGCGGCAGCGAGAACGGGTTGCGCGCAACCCTGGCCCTGGCCACCACCGACCGGTCGCTGCCGCCGAGGTCCTCGGGGTCGGCGAGCACCACGCTGGCACCGCTGCGCCGGGTGAGCAGCCGTTCGGCGGCGGCCAAGGCGGTCAGTACCGGCCTGGGGAGGTCGGCCAGGTCGTGAACCATTGTCGTCGACCCTACCCGGCGGACAGCGCGCGGCCGGTGCCCCGCCGAGCCCTGGCGCGGCGCGACAGCGCCAGCACGACGACCGCGGCCAGCGCGATGCCCGCGAGGTTGATCACGAGTTGCAGGGCCGACTGCCCCGCCTCGCGCCACCGTCCCTCCACCGTGGCGACCGACGCGAACGCGGCGGCGGGCACGGTGGTGACCGAGATGAACACCCCGACCAGCGGCGCCGACTTCGCCGAGGTCAGCGACAGCATTCCGGCCGCACCGGCGAGCAACGCGACGATCAGCGAGAACGGCCCGACGTCGTAGATGAAGGCGACCTGATCGAGGTGGTCCAGGGTACGGGTGGACAGCAGCCCGGTGGCGTCGAAGGCGAGGCTCGCGACCGCGGTGATCCCCATGGCCAGCGGGAAGCCGACGGCCAACGCGAGCCCGCCGCGCCGGACCAGGTCACCGCGGCGCAGCACGGCGCCGACCGCGACCGCGGCCAGCGGCCCGAACTCCGGGCCGAGCACCATCGCCCCGACCACGGTCACCGGCGAGTCGGTGACCGCGCCGATGGCGGCGAGCAGGCAGGCGATGGTGAGGAACACCTGAAAGCTCACCGACAGCCGGGAGTCCTCCCCGGTGCGCGCGACGACCTCGTCCCAGATCACCGCATCGTTCGGGTCGCCGGGCGCGGCCTCCTCGGCGGCGTCCGCGGCGTCGGACAGGGCGGTGTCGATCGTCTCCAGGGTGATGCCGCCCTGGTGGTCGATACCGAGCCCGCAGAGCCGGCTGAGCAGGTCGTCGGCTGCTTCCCTGGCGATGTCGGCCTCGACGACGTCACCCGCGGGCTGCACGGCGACACCCGGCAGCACCACGACATGGGTGGCGCCACGCTCGGCGAGCAGCAGGTCCCGGACGGCGCCGGTACGCCGCGGCGGGCAGATCACCCGCAGATGCAACACGGCGCCTCCCGCAGCGGGCGCCGCCGACGCCGCCGGGACATGCCCACGCTCAGCGCGGTTCGATGATCGGCGGCGCGGCCGGCGACACGGCCGGGCCGACGGGCGCCAGTGGTCGGGCGTCGACGCCGGCCTCCTTGCGCTGCTCCGGGGTGATGGGCGCGGGAGCCTGGGTGAGCGGGTCGTAGCCGTTGCCGGTCTTCGGGAACGCGATCACCTCGCGGATCGAGTCGGCCCCGGCCAGCAGCATGCAGGTCCGGTCCCAGCCGATGGCGATGCCGCCGTGCGGGGGCGGGCCGTAGGCGAACGCGTCGAGCAGGAAGCCGAACTTCTCGCGCTGCTCGGTCTCGTCCATCCCGAGCAGCCCGAACACCCGCTGCTGCACGTCGGAGCGGTGGATACGGATCGACCCGCCGCCGATCTCGTTGCCGTTCACCACGATGTCGTAGGCGTAGGCCAGCGCGGCGGCGGGGTCATCCTCGAAGCGGTCGGTCCACTCCGGCTTCGGCGAGGTGAACGGGTGGTGCACCGCGGTCCAGCCCAGCTCGTTGCCCGTGTCGTCGCTGATCTGCTCGAACATCGGGGCGTCGACCACCCAGACGAACGACCACGCGGTCTCGTCGAGCAGGCCGCAACGCCGGGCGATCTCGCCGCGGGCCGCCCCGAGCAGCGCGCGGGCGTCGGACGGGTGACCGGCCGCGAAGAAGATCGCGTCGCCGGGGTTGGCCCCGACCGTCTTGGTCAGCCCGTCGCGCTCGGCGTCGGACAGGTTCTTGACCACCGGGCCGCGGTCGCTGAGCATGCCGTCCTCACCGACCAGCACGTAGGCGAGCCCGCGCGCACCGCGCTGCTTGGCCCACTCCTGCCAGGCGTCGAGCTGCCGGCGCGGCTGGCCGGCACCTCCGGGCATCACGACCGCGCCGACGTAGGGCGCCCGGAAGACCCGGAACGCGGTGTCGGCGAAGTAGTCGGTCAGCTCGGTGAGCTCCACCCCGAAGCGCAGGTCCGGCTTGTCGGAGCCGTAGCGGTCCATCGCCTCGGCGTAGGTCAGCCGCGGGATCGGGAGCGCGATCTCGTAGCCGGCCAGCTCCTTCCACAGCGCCGCGGTGACCGTCTCGCCGAGCTCCATGACGTCGTCCTGGTCGACGAAGCTCATCTCGATGTCGAGCTGGGTGAACTCGGGCTGCCGGTCGGCGCGGAAGTCCTCGTCCCGGTAGCAGCGGGCCAGCTGGTAGTACCGCTCGGTCCCGCCCACCATGAGCAACTGCTTGAACAGCTGCGGGCTCTGCGGCAGCGCATACCAGGAGCCGGGTGCCAGCCGGGCGGGCACCAGGAAGTCGCGGGCGCCCTCGGGGGTGGAGCGGGTCAGCGTGGGGGTCTCCACCTCGACGAAGTCGCGTTCGTGCAGCACGGTGCGGGCGATCCGGTTCGCCTCGCTGCGCAGCCGCAGTGCCGCGGCCGGGCCGGGGCGGCGCAGGTCGAGGTAGCGGTGCTTGAGCCGGATCTCCTCGCCCACCTCGGTGTACCCGTCGATCGGGAAGGGCAGCGGGGCGGACTCGGACAACACCGTGAGCTCGCCGGCCAGCACCTCGATCTCGCCGGTGGCCAGTTCGGGGTTCTCGTTGCCGGCCGGGCGGCCCGCGACCTGCCCGGTGACCTGGACGACGAACTCGGCGCGCAGCCGGTGAGCGCGCTGCGCCATCGCGCCCTCCCGGAAGACCACCTGGGCCGAGCCGGAGTTGTCGCGCAGGTCGATGAAGATCACCCCGCCGTGGTCGCGACGGCGTGCCACCCACCCGACGAGGGTGACGGTCTGTCCGGCGTGCTCGCCGCGAAGGGTGCCGGCGGGGTGGGTGCGCATCACAGGAAAAAGGCTATCCGGGAGCCTGCCGGAGCCCGTCGGCAGGCTTGTCCGGTGGCGGTGGGAGCGTGCCCGGCGGCGACCCGCCCTCGGTGATCGCTGCCAGCTGTGCGTCGCTGCAGTTCGAACAGCAACGACGCCCATCTCGCGCCGATCAGCATTCCGGGTGAGGGTGGTCGGATGGGGAGAACAGTGCCGCTGCAGCTGGGGGTCCCGGGGTTCGCAGGCCCGATCACGCTGGTCGTGACGGGCGTGTCCGGTGCCGGGAAGAGCACCGTCGCCGCCGAGCTCGTCCGGCGCACCGGGTGGGCGTTCGCCGAGGGCGACGACCTGCACCCGGCGGCCAACCGGGCCAAGATGGCGGCCGGGCACCCGCTCGACGACGCGGACCGGTGGCCGTGGCTGCGCCATGTTGCGGGCTGGATCGGCGAGCGGGAGGCGGCCGGCCAGAACGCCGTGCTCACGTGTTCGGCGCTCAAGCGCAGCTACCGTGACCTGCTGCGCGCGGGCCATCCCTCGGTCCGGTTCGTGCACCTGCTGGCCGGCCGCGACCTGCTCGCCGCGCGGCTCGTTGCCCGACGGGACCACTACATGCCGGCCTCCCTGCTCGGCAGCCAGCTCGACACGCTGCAACCCCTGCAGCCCGACGAGCCGGGCGTCACCGTGGCGAGCGACCGGGACCCGGCCGCGGTGGCCGCCCTGGTGCTCGCGGCGCTGCCCGGTCCCGCGACGGGAGGCGGGACATGATCGCGTCATTCGTCCCCGCAGCGGCGAACCCGTCGGTGGGCCTGGGCAGGGAGCCCGGCCGTCGGAGCGCGGCCGTCGGAGCGGCGTCTCAGGGCCGCCGGGCGACCAGGTGCGCCTCCCCCTTCGCCTCCGCGTCCACCAGCACGTCCAGCCCGGCGAACGCCGCCGCAAGCTCACCCGCCACCGCCCGGAACGGCCCACCACCGTCCCCGACCTGCGACAGCACCGTCACGACCAGCAGCCCACCCGGGCGGAGCCGCGCCGCCATCGCCGGGTACAGCCTCGGCTCGCGGAACCGTTGGCAGACGACCACGTCGTAGGGGCCGGGACAGCAGCCGGGAATCCCGGCGTCGAGGTCGGCGGGCACCCACCGCACCCGCTCGGCGACCCCGCACGCCGCGGCCAGCTCCGTTCCCGCCGTGCGGCCCGCGGTCGACACGTCGACGGCGTCGACGGTGTACCCGCGGCGCGCCAGCCACACCGCGACGGCGCCGCGCCCGGATGCCAGCTCGAGTACCCGCCCGCAGGCCGGCAACAGTTCCAGCCGCCCGCGCAGCGCGTCCGGCGGTTGCGGATCGCGCACCCCGACGGCGGCGTGCCGGGCGTCCCAACGCTCCCGGTCGGCGTCGGACATCAGCCGCGCAACAACCCGAGCAGCTCGCCGACCGCGCCGTCCAGGGCGACCGGATGCTGCTCACCCGAGGCCAGGTCCTTGATGCCGAGGGTGCCGACCTCCAGGTCGCGCTCGCCGAGGACCAGCGCATAACGGGCACCGGACCGGTCGGCCGACTTCATCGCGCCCTTGAGCCCGCGCCCACCGTAGGCGAGGTCGACCCGCACCCCGGCCGCGCGCAGCCGCGCCGCGAGCACGACCAGCGTGCGGCGGGCGGCCTCGCCCAGCGGCACCCCGAACACCTCGACGCGCGGTGCCTCGTCGACCGGCAGACCCTCGACCCGGCACGCGAGCAGCGTGCGGTCGACGCCGATGCCGAAGCCGACGCCGGACAACGGCTGCCCCCCCAGGACCGCCATCAGCCCGTCGTAGCGGCCGCCGCCGCCGATCCCGGACTGCGCGCCGAGGCCGTCGTGCACGAACTCGAACGTCGTCTTCGTGTAGTAGTCCAGCCCGCGCACCATTCGCGGGTTCTCCACGTACGCCACCCCGAGGTCGTCGAGGTGCTGCCGCACTGCGGCGTGATGCTCAGCCGCGGCCGCGGACAGGTGGTCGATGAGCAACGGCGCGTCGGCGAGCAGCGCCCGCACCTCGGGGCGCTTGTCGTCGAGCACCCGCAGCGGGTTGACCAGGGACCGGGTGAGCGTCACCTCGTCCAGCGGCAGTGCCGCCAGGAACTCCTGCAACCGCTGGCGGTAGGCGGGCCGGCACTCGGCGTCGCCGAGCGAGGTGAGCTCCAACCGGAACCCACGCAGGCCCAGCGCGCGGAAGCCCTCGTCGGCGACGGCGACGACCTCGGCGTCGAGTGCGGGGTCGTCCACCCCGATGGCCTCGACGCCCACCTGCTGCAGCTGCCGGTAGCGTCCGGCCTGCGGGCGCTCGTAGCGGAAGAACGGGCCGGTGTAGCGCAGCTTCACCGGCAGCCCGCCGCGGTCGAGACCGTGTTCGATCACCGAGCGGACGACGCCCGCCGTGCCCTCTGGGCGCAGCGTCACCGAGCGCCCGCCGCGGTCGGCGAAGGTGTACATCTCCTTGCTCACCACGTCGGTCGACTCGCCGACGCCCCGCGCGTAGAGCCCCGTGTCCTCGAACACGGGCAGCTCGATGTGCCCGTAGCCGGCCCGGTCGGCGGCGGCGACGAGCGCGTCGCGCACCCGGACGAACCCGTCGGTGGGCAGGTACTCCGGGATTCCCTTCGGCGCGGCGAACGCGGCCTGCCGCACCACCGTCTCCTCGGCGTTCACCCGCCCCACCGCGCGGCCGGGACGTCCAGCCCCTGCAGGAACGGGTTCGACGCCCGTTCCCGGCCGATCGTCGTCGTCGTCCCGTGCCCGGGGAGCACGAACGCCGCGTCGTCGCGGGTCAGCAGCGTGTCCCGGATGCTGGTGAGCAACTGCTCGTGCGACCCGCCGGGCAGGTCGGTCCGCCCGACGGAACCGGCGAACAGGGTGTCCCCGGCGAGGATCACCTCAACGCCCGTCTCGGTCGGCGTGGAGAACACCACGGAGCCGGGCGTGTGCCCCGGGGTGTGGTCGACGCGCAGGTGCAGTCCCGCCAGCGACAGCGAGACGCCGTCGACGAGGTGGCGCACCTCGCGCGGCTCACACGGCTCGAGGCGCCCACCGAAGAGTGCCGCCTGCTGAGCAGGGAACCCCTTCATCGGATCGGCGAGCAGCTCCCGGTCGGCGGGGTGGATCCACGCCGGGATGTCGTGTCCGTCGCACACCGGCGCGACGGAAAAGGTGTGGTCGACATGTCCGTGCGTGAGCAGCACCGCGACCGGGGTCAGCCGGTGCTCGGCGAGCACCTCCGCCAGCGGCTCGACGGCGCCCTGCCCCGGGTCGACGACGACGCACGACTCCCCCTCGGCGACCGCCAGGACGTAGCAGTTGGTCTGGAACACACCGGCCGGAAAACCTACGACGAGCACCCGACCAGACTAGCCGCCGCTGATCTGCGCCGACGCGTACCGTTGGCCCGCGTACGCAGATCGGAGGACCCGTCCATGCCCACCGAGCCTGCCGTCCTGGCCACCACGGATGCCATCCCGGTGGGTGGCGGTGCCATCTTCCCCGCGCAGGGCGTCGTCGTCACCCAACCGACCGTGGGGACGTTCCTCGGTTTCAGCTCGACCTGCACCCATCGGGGCTGCACGGTCCGGGCGGTGGCCGGCGGGACGATCAGCTGCTTCTGCCACGGCAGCCGGTTCCGGATCACCGACGGTTCCGTCGTGGGTGGCCCGGCACCGGAGCCACTCCCACGTCGCCCGGTCACGGTGACCGACGGGTCGATCAGCCTCGGTTGACCCACCACCCAGGATTCTCTCAGGAAGAGTCGCTACGCTCCGTCCCGTCCACGCGAGCCGGGAGGATGTCAAGCGGTGGCGACGAACCAGATGCGACGCGAGGCCGCCAAGCGCAAGCTGGCGAACCAGCAGGCCCGACGGGCGCAGCAGGCCAAGCGCCGCAAGCAGATCGCCGTGCTCACCTCGGCCGCTGTCGTGGTGGTCGTGGTGGTCGGCGTCGTACTGCTCAGCACGGTGGGTGCGCCGGGGAACGGTACCGCCACGAGCACGACCGCCGGCCCGACGAGCGCGCCCGCAGCCGCGGCCGTCACCCCGGATGCCATCCCCACCGGGGTCGTCCCGCTGCCCACCCGGCCGACCCCGCTGCCGGCCGAGGTGACCTGCAGCTACCCGGCCGGGGGGAAGGCCGCGAAGCCCGCCCAGGCGCCGCCGACCGGCGGGATCAGCGCCAAGGGCACCGTCGCGGTGACGCTGCAGACCAGCGCCGGCGCCATCGGGCTGACCCTGGACCGCGCGCTCGCCCCGTGCACGGTGAACAGCTTCGCGAGCCTGGCCAAGCAGGGCTACTTCAACGACACCCCGTGCCACCGCCTCACCACCAGCGCCGGGCTGCAGGTGCTGCAGTGCGGTGACCCCACCGGCACCGGTTCGGGCGGCCCCGGCTACAGCTTCCCTGACGAGACCTTTCCCGGGCTGACCTACGGCCGCGGGATCGTCGCCATGGCCAACGGGGGGCCGAACACCAACGGCAGCCAGTTCTTCATGATCTACGGCGACGGCCGGCTCCCACCGAACTACACCGCCTTCGGCTCGATCGCGCCCGAGGGCCTGCAGGTGCTCGACCAGATCGCCCGCGTCGGGCACGACGGTGCGTTCGACTCGTCCGCCGGCGGCGGCCACCCCGTCAAGCCGGTGACGATCCAGTCCGCCACCGTGGGCTGACCCGGCCGTCACCGCGTCGGCGCGCGCGTCAGCCGGACGACGTCACGCGGTACACGTCGTACACGCCCTCCACGTTGCGCACCGCGCGCAGCACGTGGCCGAGGTGCTTGGGGTCGCCCATCTCGAAGGTGAACCGGGAGACCGCGACCCGGTCCCGCGAGGTCGTGACCGACGCGGAGAGGATGTTGACCTTCTCGTCGGCCAGCACCTTCGTCACGTCCGACAGCAGCCGGTGCCGGTCGAGCGCCTCGACCTGGATCGCGACCAGGAAGAACGAGCCCGGTGACACCGACCACGCCACGTCGACCAGCCGCTCGGACCGGGCCTGTAGATCGGCGGCGTTGGTGCAGTCGGTCCGGTGCACGCTGACCCCGCCGCCGCGGGTGACGAAGCCGAGGATCTCGTCACCGGGCACCGGGGTGCAGCAGCGCGCGAGCTTCGTGTAGAGGTCGTCCAGATCGGCGACGTCGCCGCGGACCACCACACCTGCGTCGCCGGACGCCCGGCGCAGCCGCACGGTGGACGGGGTGGCCCGTTCGGCGAGCTCCTCCTCGGCGTCCTCCATGCCGCCGAGCAGTGCGACGAGCCGCTGCACGACGTGCCGCGCCGAGGCGTGTCCTTCCCCCACGGCCGCATACAGCCCGGACAGGTCGGGGAAATGCAGCTCACGCGACAGCGCGGCCATCGAGTCCGCGGAGACCAGCCGCTGCAGCGGCATCCCGGTGCGCCTGGCCTCACGGGTGATCGCCTCCTTGCCCCCCTCGATCGCCTCCTCGCGCCGCTCCTTGGCGAACCACTGCTTGATCTTGTTCTTGGCTCGCGGGGAGGCCGCGAAGGACAGCCAGTCCCGAGTCGGCCCGGCACCCTCGGCCTTCGAGGTGAAGATCTCGACGACGTCGCCGGACTCCAGCTTGCGCTCCAGCGCGACGAGCTTGCCGTTCACCCGGGAGCCGATGCACCGATGCCCCACCTCGGTGTGCACCGCGTAGGCCAGGTCGACGGGGGTGGAGCCCATCGGCAGGGTGACCACGTCGCCCTTGGGGGTGAAGACGAAGATCTCCTGGACGGCCAGGTCGAACCGCAGCGACTCCAGGAAGTCACCGGGGTCCGCGGCCTCCCGCTGCCAGTCGAGCAGCTGGCGCATCCACGACATCTCGTCGACCTCGACGGTGCCGGTGCCCACGCCGTTCGCGCCGCGCGGTCCCCTGGCCTCCTTGTAGCGCCAGTGCGCCGCGATGCCGTACTCAGCGGTGCGATGCATCGCGTGGGTGCGGATCTGCACCTCGAGCGGCTTGCCGTCCGGCCCGATCACCGTGGTGTGCAGCGACTGGTAGACCCCGAACCGGGGTTGCGCGATGTAGTCCTTGAACCGGCCGGGCATCGGCTGCCACAGCGCGTGCACCATGCCCATCGCGGCATAGCAGTCGCGTACCTCGTCGACGAGCACGCGGACGCCGACCAGGTCGTGGATGTCGTCGAAGTCGCGGCCCTTGACGATCATCTTGCGGTAGATCGAGTAGTAGTGCTTCGGACGCCCCGCGACGCTCGCGGTGATCCGGGCCGAGTCGAGCTGGCGGGTCACCTCGTCGATGACCTGCTGGAGGTAGGTGTCCCGGGACGGGGCCCTGGTCGCGACCAGCCGGACGATCTCCTCGTACTTCTTCGGGTGCAGGATCGCGAACGACAGGTCCTCCAGCTCCCATTTGACCGTCGCCATACCGAGCCGATGTGCCAGCGGGGCCATCACCTCGAGAGTTTCGCGGGCCTTCTTGGCCTGCTTCTCCGGTGGCAGGAAACGCATCGTGCGCATGTTGTGCAGCCGGTCGGACAGCTTGATGACCAGCACCCGCGGGTCGCGCGCCATCGCGACGACCATCTTGCGGATCGTCTCGGCCTCGGCGGCGGTGCCCAGCTCGACCCGGTCCAGCTTGGTGACGCCGTCGACGAGGTGCGCGACCTCGTCACCGAAGTCGGTCCGCAGCCGGCCGAGGGGGTAGTCGGTGTCCTCCACTGTGTCGTGCAGCAACGCCGCGACCAGCGTGGTGGTGTCCATGCCCAGCTCGGCCAGGATCGTCGCGACCGCGAGCGGGTGGGTGATGTAAGGGTCACCGGACTTGCGTTTCTGGTGCGCATGCTTGGCCTCGGCGACGTCGTAGGCACCCTGGAGCAGCACGAGATCGGCCTTGGGGTGCAGCACGCGGTGCACCGCGGCCAGCGGCTCGAGCACCGGGGTGACGATCGCCACGCGCTGCGGGGTCATCCGGCGTGCGATCCGGGCCCGCACCCGGCGGGTGGCCGAGGGTTTGGCCGGGCCGTCCGGGCTCGGCACCGGCGGCGCGACCGGTCGCACGTCTGTCATGCGCGGCTCATCAGGCGGTGCAGTCCCACCTCGAGGAGGATAGTCCCTCGATCAGTCACCGACGACGAACAGGTCACCGGGTTGGCAGGCCAGCGCGTCGCAGATCGCGGTGAGCGTGGAGAACCGGATCGCCTTGGCCCGGTTGTTCTTGAGCACCGACAGGTTCACCACGGTCACCCCGACCCGCCGCGCCAGCTCGGCGACGGTCATTCCGCGTTCGGCGAGCAGCGCGTCGAGCCGGCACTCGACGCGGTGCGCGTTGTCCTGGGCAGGATCGATCTGGGCGGGCTCCATCTAGACGAGGCCGTCGGCGTCCTCGGCCAGGTGGCGGCCGTGCCGGAAGGCCTCAGCGAAGGCCAGCACGACGAGGGCCACCAGCAGACTGGACACTCCGAATGGGCCGAACGCCGAGTCGGGCAGCGCCGTGTCGTCGAGGGTGCGGCCGAGGCTGGTCAAGGCCGCCCGAGCGCCCACCCAGCTCAGCAGCGTCGCGCCGGTCCCGTCGAGGACGACGAGACCCGCCACCGCGGCGAGCCGGCGCGCGTTGTGCGGGTCGAACGGCGCCCCTTCTCGATACTCACCAGCACACGCCGCAGCAGCAGGGCTCCGACGACCACGGCCAACGCGCTCAGCAGTGGCCCCAGGTTGACCAGTATCCGCACTCCTGGCGGCAGGCCGGAAGTAGTTGACCCAGGACAGCAGGCCGTTCGACAGCAGCGCGCGACCCCGCCGGCGCACGACCGGTTTTCCCGTTTCCGCCATGACTCACCGTATCGTTTCTCGATGGTATCGAAAAACGATACGGATAACGGCTCGGTCCGCGCAAGCCCCTACATGCACAGAAGCGCGTGCACTGGGATGCCGGCGAGCGCGTCTCGCCCGCCCAGCGCCGACAGCTCGAGCAGCGCGCCGAACCCGATGACCTCGGCCCCGACGTCGGCCAGCAGCGCGCAGGCCGCGGCCGCGGTGCCACCGGTGGCCAACACGTCGTCGACGACGAACACGCGGGCGCCCGGCGGCACCGTGTCCGCCGCGAGCTCGAGCGTCGCGGTGCCGTACTCGAGCTCGTAGCTGCGTGCCGCCGCCACCCGGGGCAGCTTGCCCGCCTTGCGCACCGGGACCACGCCCGTGCCCGCGACCAGCGCGACCGCGGCCCCGAGCAGGAACCCCCGGGCTTCGATGCCGGCGACGAGGTCGGACTCCCCCACCATCGCCGCCAGCTCGGTGGAGACCGTGGTGAACGCCTCGGCGTCGGCCAGCACCGGGGTGATGTCGCGGAACAGCACCCCGGGATGCGGATGGTCGGGCACGTCGCGGACCAGGCCGGCGACCCGGATCACCGAACCCCCCACCGTCGACAACGACGTTGTTGCGGTATTTCGGGCCCGAAACCGACAACAACGTCGTTGTCGACGGGGATGGGGCTCATCGGTGCCGCTTCCCGCTCGGCCGCGACGCCTTGCCCGCGGGACGTGAGGAGCGCTGGGAGGTGCGGGGGCCCGCTTTGCCCGGACGCGCCGGGACCCCGGCCGCCGCCGCCATGGCACGCTCGCGGCGCTGCTCGCCGGCCAGCGCGTCGTCGTCGGAGAGGTCAGCCTCGACGCCGCTCGCGGCACCGTCCCGATCCTCGGCGCCGTCCCGGCCGAGGGCGGCGCCGCGCGCCCGACGCGCTCGGACCTTGGTCGCCTGCTGGCGAAACCGCGGGTCGCGCATCTTGAGGTCGACCAGGATCGGGGTCGCCAGCAGGATCGACGATGCCGCCCCGGCCAGGATGCCGACCAGCTGGACCAGCGCCAGGTCGGCCAGCGTCCCGACCCCGAGCAGCCCGACGCCGATCACCATCAGCCCGATCACCGGCAGCACCGCGATGAGCGAGGTGTTGATCGAGCGCATCAGCGTCTGGTTGAGCGCCAGGTTGGCCGCCTCGGGGTAGGTGCGCCGGGTCAGCCCGAGCAGTCCACGGGTGTTCTCCCTGACCTTGTCGAACACGACGACGGTGTCGTAGAGGGAGAACCCGAGGATCGTCAGCAGGCCGATCACCGTCGCCGGGGTGACCTCGAACCCGACGATCGAGTAGATCCCGGCGGTGACCACGACGTCGTGCACCAGCGCGGCGAGCGCGGCGACCGCCATCGAGCGCTCGAAGTAGACCGCGAGGAAGATCGTCACCAACACCAGGAACACCGCCAGCGCGATCACCGCCTGCCTGGTGATCTGCCCACCCCAGGTTCCGCTCACCGCGCTGTCGCTGATCGCCTGCAGGCCGGTCTGGCCGTTCGTGCCGACCGGCTGCAGCGAGTCGAACAGCGCCTGCTTGAGCGCCACCGTCTGGCCGAGGTCGAGCTTCGTGGAGCGGATCAGGATCGACGACGCGTTCCCGGCACCGACCGACTGCACCGACGCCGGCGGCACTCCGATCACCTGCTGGTAGACCTCGCCGACCTGCTGGGTGGTGATCGTGCCCGACGCCCCGGCCGCGGGCAGCTGGACCTGGGTGCCGCCGGTGAAGTCGATACCGAGGTTGAACCCCCGCAGCACGATCGAGAGCACGCAGATCAGCATCAGGGTGCCGAACACGGCGTACCAGGTCCTGCGCCTGCCGATGACATCGAACGCCCCGGTGCCGGTGTAGAGCCGGGTGAACACGCTGGCCATGGTCAGGCCCCCTTCGACGAGCCTGCAGCCACGGCGGTCCGCCGTCGCTGCGCACCGATCTGGGCCACCGCACCCAGCCCGGACAGTGCCGGGCTGCTGAACACCCGGGAGTTCGACGCCAGGGCCACCAGTGGATGGGTCACCAGGAAGACCACCACGAGGTCGAGCACCGTGGACATGCCCAGGGTGAACGCAAAACCCCTGACCTGGCCGACCGCGAGAATGTAGAGCACCGCGGAGGCGAGGAAGCTGACGGCGTCGGCGGTGAGGATGGTCCGCCGTGCGCGGACCCAGCCGCGCGGCACCGCGGAGCGGAACGTCCGGCCCTCCCGCATCTCGTCCTTGAGCCGTTCGAAGAAGATCACGAACGAGTCGGCGGTGATGCCGATGGCGACGATGAACCCGGCGATCCCGGCGAGGTCGAGGGTGAACCCGACCCACCGCCCGAGCAGCACCAGGAAGGCGTAGACGACCAGGCCGGACAGGGCCAGCGACAGCATCGTCAGGACGCCGAGGACCCGGTAGTAGAACAGGCAGTAGACGAACACCAGCGCGAGCCCGACGACGCCGGCGATGAGGCCGGCCTCCAGCGAGGCGAGCCCGAGGGTCGCCGAGACGGTCTGCGCCTCGGAGGAGTCGAACGACAGCGGGAGCGAGCCGTAGCGCAGCACCCCGGCGAGGTCCTGGGCCTGCTTCTGGTTGAAGTCGCCGCTCACCTGGGTCCCGCCGTAGAGCGCGCCCTGGATGGTCGGGGCGGAGACCACCTCGCCGTCGAGCACGAACGCGGCGCGCTTGCCGATGTTCTTGCTGGTGTAGTCGCCCCAGATCTGGTTCCCCGCGCTCTTGAACGTGAGGTTGACGACGTAGCCGACGCCCTGCGGGTTCTGTTGCGCCGACGCGCTGTCGATCTGGGTGCCTTCGAGGATCGTCGGACCGAGGACGTACTTCTCGGTCCCGTCCTGCTTGCAGGTCACCAGCGGCCGCGCCGGGTCGTCGTAGCCGCGCAGCGGGTCGTTCGCCGCGCAGCTCAGCGCGGCCAGCGCCGGCTGCTGGACAGCGGGGTCGGTGCTCTGCCGGGTCGCGCGGGCCTTCTCGATCGCGGCCGCGACCTGCGGGTCTGCCGACGTCGCTACTGTGGTGCCGCCGCTGGGGGCCGGCTGGGTGGACGGTGGAGGGGTCGGATCCTGGAGTGGGCTGGCGAAGGCGGCCGGCACGACGTCCCGCTGGACGCCGGCGGCCATGCCCTGGGGTTGGCCACCCTGGCCGGCGGGCAGCGGAGTGCCCTGGCTTGCGGGCGGCGGGGTGCCCTGGCTCGCGGGGGCGCCGCTCTGGCTCGCGGGCGGAGTACCCGTGGCCGGAGTGCCCTGCCCCGGCGGCGGCGCACCGGCCGGCGCGACCGGTACCGCGGTGATGACCTCGCGGAACCGCAGCTGCGCGGTCTGCCCCAACGAGCGGGCCTGGTCACCCTCCGCGCCGGGCACGGTGATCACCAGGTTGTTGCCGTCCAGCACCACCTCTGCACCACTGACCCCGAGCCCGTTGACCCGCTGCTCGATGATCTGCTGCGCCTGGACGAGCTGGTCGCGGGGCGGAACACCGCCGTTCTCGGTCTTCGCGCTCAGCGTGACCCGGGTGCCGCCCTGCAGGTCGATGCCCAGCTTGGGGGTGGGCCTGCCGCCTCCGGTGAGGAACACCAGTGCGTACAGTACGACGACGATGCCGGCGAACGCCGCCAGGTACCGCCTGGGACGGATCCGCCCCGGGGTTGAAGCCACTGCATGCCTTTCCAGGTGTCGCCGGGACGGCGAACGGTCCGCCGCCGAAGGCGACCGGCTCGGCCGCCCAGTGGGTCAGTTTCGCGAGCCGGGAGTGCCGTTCGTCCGGGCGTCGTCGGACGTGCCGTCCGGGACGCTGTCCGGGGACCCGGACGAGCCCGGCGCCCCCGTCGAGCCCGGCGACCCTGTCGGGGCGGGTGGGCCCGACAGAGCCGGTGACCCGGTCTGCGTGAGGGCGGGTGCGCTCACGTCGACGCCGGTTTCGGAGCGGTCCGCACCTTCGGTCGATGCGGAGACGTCGTCCGAGGTCGGGCTCACCTTCTCCCGCACCGCGGCACGCACCCAGGTCGTGACGACACCGTCGGCGATCTCGAGATCGACGGTCTCCTCGTAGGAGGCGTCAACCACCGTCGCGCGTAGCCCGGAGGTCGTCACGACGATGTCACCGAGCTCGAGCGCGGCCTGCAGCTGCTGCATGTCCTTCAGCTGGCGGCGCTGCTTGCGCCCGGACAGGGCGATCGGGATGAACAGCAGCACGATCAGCAGGGGAATAAGCAGACTTTCCATCGTCTCCGTTGTCTCCGCACGTCGAAGGGCACCGAGTGTGCCAGCACCGCCATGCCGACGGTGTCCGGGTCCGGGCGCACCCTCGACGGCACTGTCGTCAGAACAACGCTGGTGGGACCACCTTGGTTTCCTCCGTTGGCGGAGTCACACCCAGATGGCCCCATGCGGCGGCGGTCGCCACGCGTCCGCGGGGCGTTCGGGCCAGCATGCCCGCGCGCACCAGGTAGGGCTCGCAGACCTCTTCGACGGTACCTGGTTCCTCGCCCACCGCGACGGCGAGCGTCGACACCCCTACCGGTCCCCCGCCGAACGAGCGGACCAGCGCGTCGAGCACGGCGCGGTCGAGTCGGTCGAGGCCGAGCTCGTCGACGTCGTACACGGCGAGCGCGTCGCGGGCCACCTGGCGAGTGACAGCGCCGTCGGCGCGTACCTCGGCGAAGTCGCGGACCCGGCGCAGCAGCCGGTTCGCAATCCGCGGGGTGCCGCGGGACCGCCCCGCGATCTCCTCGGCGCCGTCGGGGCGCAGGTCGACGCGCAGGATCGGCGCGGCCCGGCGCAGCACGAGCTCCAGCTCGGCCGGGGAGTAGAACTCCATATGGGCGGTGAACCCGAACCGGTCGCGCAGTGGCCCGGTCAGCGCGCCCGCCCGCGTCGTGGCCCCGACCAGGGTGAACGGCGCGATGTCCAGTGGGATGGACGTCGCGCCCGG
This sequence comes from Mycobacteriales bacterium, assembly GCA_038254065.1. Lineage (GTDB taxonomy): Bacteria > Actinomycetota > Actinomycetes > Mycobacteriales > Pseudonocardiaceae > Pseudonocardia. The sequence continues at coordinate 41,502 of JBBSGM010000018.1, forward strand.
CCCCTTGCCGACGACGACGTCGACGCGGAGGTCCTCCATCGCCAGGTACAGCATCTCCTCGGCGGGCCGGGCGATGCGGTGGATCTCGTCGATGAACAGCACGTCGCCGGGCACCAGGTTGGACAGCATCGCGGCCAGGTCGCCGGCTCGTTCCAGGGCCGGCCCGGAGGTCAGCCGGATCGCCGCACCCAGCTCGGCCGCGACGATCATGGAGAGGCTGGTCTTGCCCAGCCCGGGTGGGCCCGACAGCAGGATGTGGTCGGGTGGGTCGCCGCGCCGGCGAGCGCCCTCCAGGACGAGCTCGAGCTGCTCGCGCACCCGGGGCTGCCCGATGAACTCGGACAGTCGCCGCGGCCGCAAGCTGGCCTCGACCTCGACCTCAAGGTCCCCCTCCCCCTCACCCACCCCCGCCCCCTTTCCCGCACTGTGGGACCACGATGTCGCTATCGGTCCCGTGATAGGCGCGTTGTGGTCCCACGGTGCGGTTCATCGGGAACGGCCGAGGCGGGTGAGGGTGGCTCGGAGTAGGGCTGGGGTGTCTGCGTCGGGGTGTTCGGCCAGTACCGCGTCTACGGCCTGCTCGGCTGGTTTGGCGGTGAAGCCGAGCCCGACCAGCGCCTCGACGACCTGCTCGCGCTGAGCACCACCCGGCGGCGGGGTCGTCGCGGGCGCCGGACCGGCCACCGGTGCGACGACCTTGTCCCGCAGCTCGACGACGAGCCGCTCGGCGCCCTTGCGGCCGATCCCCGGCACCCGGGTCAACGTGGTGAGGTCGCTGTCGGACAGCGCGCGGCACAGCGTGTCGGGGTCGAGCACCGCGAGCGTGGCCAGGGCCAGCCGGGGTCCCACCCCGCTGACCGTCTGCAACAGCCCGAACAGCTCACGCTCCTGCGCGTCGGCGAACCCGAACAGGGTCAGCGAGTCCTCCCGGACCACCAGCGACGTCGCCAGCGTGGCCTGCTCACCGCGGCGCAGCCCGGCCAGCGTGTTAGGCGTGGCGTGCACGGCCAGCCCGACGCCGCCGACCTCCACCACCGCGTGGTCGAGCCCGATCCCGAGCACCGGGCCCCGGACACTCACGATCATCGGCCGGCTCCCTTCGCCGCTGCCGCCAACCGAGCCTGGTAGATGCGGGCCAGCTCGGCCGAGCGGACCTGCGCCTGCGCCATCCGCTCCAGCATCGGCGCGCGCCAGCAGTGGCAGATGGCGAGTGCGAGCGCGTCCGCGGCGTCGGCCGGCCGGGGCGCCTCGACCAGCCCCAGCAGCCGGGTCACCATGGCCGTGACCTGATGTTTGTCGGCCCGTCCCGCCCCGGTCACGGCGGCCTTGACCTCGCTGGGCGTGTGGAACGCCACCGGTAGCCCGGCCCGCGCGGCGACCAGCGCGACGACACCGCTGGCCTGCGCGGTGCCCATCACCGTGCGCACGTTGTGCTGGCTGAACACCCGCTCGATCGCGACCACGTCAGGACGGTGGGTGGCGACCCACGCCTCCACCGTGTCGGCGACGGTCAGCAGGCGCTGCGCGACGGGTGTGTCCGGCGGGGTCCGCACGACGTCGAACCCCACACAGGTCACCACGAGCCCGCCCCCGCCGTCGACCACGCCCAGGCCGCACCGGGTCAGCCCCGGGTCGATACCCAGCACCCGCACTTGCCTTCCTCCGCTCCGTCACGAACAGCCGTTCGAGGCGTCAGGCTACCGGCGCGTCCGTGCCGGGCCGTCGAGGGCGCGCCGGAGGTGGCGGAGCGGGCGCGCTAGGGCGTGTCTGCGGGATCTTGATGTTCGGGTGCGGTAGATCTTGCTCATGCATGCTCGTCATGATCTGACTGATGTTGAGTGGGCGCGTCTGGAGCCGTTGTTGCCGGATCGCACGCCGTGTCGGGGTGGGCG
>JBBSGM010000019.1:0-43099 GCA_038254065.1 Mycobacteriales bacterium
CCGCAGCTACCTCGCCACCGCCGAGAAACACGGAATCAACTTCTTCGACGCCCTGGTCACCCTCGCCCAGGGCCGCGCCTGGATGCCCGCAGCATCCTGAACCGCGGCTCCGCGACCTCGACGACCTGACCAGTTACCTCCAAAGTATCCAAGCTGGAGTTTGGGAAACAAAATCTGTCTGAAGCCGACATCCGTGTGTGGTGTCAGCACACCGGCGCCGAAAGCCAGATAGCTGACCTGATCGCCACCGCTCGACACATTAAGGCGATGTATGTGGAGTGGCGGCGGATGCTCGGCACCGGAACCCGCCGCCGTCAAAACGCCTCACGCACCCTAGAAGCCCAAACACGGCTGATGCGCTGGTACAGTATGAACCCGTGCTGATCCCTGGCATCCTGCACACCGCAGAATACGCCACGGCCGTTATGCGGCGAGTCATTGATTTTTACGAAATTCCCGACGACCTCAACGCCGGCGTAGCCGCCCGCATGCAACGACAGCAAGCTCTCTACCAGGGTGACCACCGGTACCATTTCATACTCGCCGAGCAAGCCCTTCGCACCGTCGTCGGTGACACCGACGTGATGGTTGGGCAACTCGACCGGCTACTAGCTGCGATGTTCCTACCTCGCGTCATGCTCGGCATCATTCCCTCAGGCAGCGAATACCGCGCGCCTAGCATCAGTTCATCACGTTCGATAACCGACACGTCCACGTCGAGACCATCTCCGCTGAACTGGCCATCAGCCAACCCTGAGAGATCGCCCTCTACGCCAAGGCATTCACCGAGCTCGCCGCCCAAGCCGTCAACGGCGCACGCGAAACTCCTTAGAGTGATTACGTGCAAGAACGTAGTCATTGCTATAGATGCGTCTACCATGACAGTCGAGGCCGACTTCGAACATCACATTGAGAGGGCTGCTCAAGATTCAATTTCGCACCTGCGATCTTCAAAGAATCAAACACTAACATGCGCTGAGTGTTCGAATGTCAAATTCGCACTTTTCGTTCAATTATTCTACTCGCAATAATACGAGGGAAATCTACAGAAAATCAAGACTGGCAGGAATGCCAATCTCAGTTCATGTCAGGTTTGTTACTACTCTACCAACATAGCAATCTGTCACTAAAATTCGAGACATTGGCGAATCGCCGCGTCTCCGTCAATAATCACTCACGTCGCCGATACGCTCCCCTCCCCCTAGGATACATCTCATACCACCCCCGCCTGTACCTATCGGTCCGATGCCTCCCCCGATACCTCCACCCTTGCCACCAGACCCAAAACCGCACGACAAACGCCCAGCCCTCGGCTCCCGCTACTCCCGTCACATGGCCGGCACCCGGAACCGGGGACGATCCGGCCGCACCGTCTGGGGACTGACTCGAAGCCTCCTATGACCGCTTCGAGCCTCAGCGCGACCCGAGGTTCCTCAACCCGGCCCCGGGGCCATGCCAGCCAGCCAAGGACGTGAACAGGTGGGTGGGTAAGCCGCTCCACCTCGCCGGACGTCGCTGAACGCGGGGCGGCTTGCTAAGCTCGGTCTGGAAAGATCATCTGAGTCTGCGGAGACGGGAACGACGGTGAGCCTGGAGCCCCCGGAGCTGGTCGCCCTCCGACGTGCCCTCGGCCAGCGACTCGCTGCCGCCCGACATGCCGCTGAGATCGGCCAGCAGCAGCTCGCCCGCAAGGCTGGCTACAGCCGTTCGTCAGTCGCGCACGCCGAGGCTGGGCGACAGCTCCTGAGCCGTGCCTTCTGGCGGACAGCCGATACGCTGCTGAAGGCCGACGGCGCCCTTCTGACCGGCTACGAGCAGGTACAAGCTGCGGTAGCGGACCATGAGCTGCAGCGACGGGAAGCAGCGCTTGCCGAGGCGTACGCTGCCGCTCAGGCGCAGCGAGCTACGGCCAGCCTGACCATCCCGTGTCCGGACCCGGCGCAGCACGCCAACGACGGCTTGGCCGTACCGACCGGGCAGGATGCACTGGCGAGCGCTGTCACGACTGCGGGTACGGCTGTCGGTGTGGCACTGGCCGAAACCTTGGCCGGACCGCTCGTGTATTTCCTGAGCAGCGCAGCACAGTCGGTGTCTGCCGAACGGAGAGGCCAGCTAAACGAGCAGCTCGGACAGTTTCTCCATGAATGGGCAAAAACGATGGAGCGTCGCGAACTACTGCGGTTGTTGGGGTGGACGGCTGCAGGCGTTGTGGCCTCTCCTATCGTGGGTAACCTCAACCTAGATACTGATGAGCAGGAACGCGTGGCAGGGGCTATTGCTTCGCCAAGCCGGGTGGATGCTCAAGTCATCGATCACATCGAAACCATGCTTCAGCACTGTAAGCGGCAAGATGATGTCCTTGGTCCGCAGGCGGTGTTGGAAACGGTGCTTGGCCAGCGAAAGCTGGTCTGCTCGTTGCTGGAGGAATGTCCGGCCGAGCTTCGGTCTCGGCTCTTGTCGGTCTACAGCAGTATGTCCAGCTCGGTCGGCACTTACTGCTTTGATCTCGACGATGCTGTCAGCGCCACGCGCTACTGCGATCAGGCACGGGAGGCGGCTCAGGAAGCTCGCAACACGGAGCTTGCCATCTACGCGTTGTGCAACGCCAGTTATTTCGCTTCCTGGCATGGCAAAACACATATCGCGATTGACTCCGCGGTGGCCGCTCAGCGGCTCGCCGCCAAGACCGATGATGTCCTGCTCCAAGCCTGCGCCGCTGAGCGGCTTGCGTCAGCTTACGGCTTTGACGGTCAGTACAAGGAATCTATGAACGAGTTCGACCGGGCTTTGGCCGGACTGGCGCGACCAGCAGGCCAGAGATCCCCGAAGTCGCCGGCCTACTACTTCGATGAGGGAGTGGTTGCCAGCAAGCAGAGCCACTGCCTACTGCGGCTTGGCAAGCCAGCAGAAGCCGCTGCCAGTGCTGAGCGAGGACTACAGTTGTTCGACAATTCGTTCACCCACGGTCTCGCCTACTGCACCCTTAGCCTGGGTACAGCCCGTTTACGATCCGGCGAGGTCGAGGAAGCAGCGCGAGTTATTGGTGAGGGAGCGTTGCTGGCGGCTCGAATCCGCTCGACGCGGCTTACGGGTGAGGTACGAGTGGCGCGGTGGCGGCTGGAGCCGTGGCAGGACACGCAGGCGGTCAAGGTGTTGGATGAGCGGTTGAGGGAGATGGGGTTACCTTGCATAGGTGAGTAGTGGCGAGCCGGCACCTACTTTCTTTCTCCACCCTCAGTCGTTACCCATCCTCGTAACGAAGGCTGAGCGACGACCTGATCGCTCTTGAATTATGATGCTGTCATCCATATCACGGTCACACCGAAGGTATATTGTGTCCAGCCGAGCCTCAATCGCATCTGGGAGCGCTTCCAATCGGCGCAACTGGCCATGCGTAGCGAGCCGGTCGGGCGCATCGGCCGCAATGATCGCGTGGGGCGTAGAGTTCTCGCACCAAGCTGGCCTCCCAGCTCATCCGTGCTGCGGTGTAGTCAGCGTGCAGCCCGGTGGCGGCGCCGACGACGTCGTCGAGGTCCTGCGCGACGCCGGCCCGGCGAAACACGTCGGCCTCCCTGCTGTGCATGATGCTGTAGTTGCTCAGCATCGTGAAGATCTCCAGGAAGTCCGGCCAGAATACGGTGGGCGGCACGCCGGCCGAGCGCCAGTCGGTGCCGGCGTAGGCATCCAGCGCCTCGTTGATCACGTCGCCAAGGTGGCCGTAGGAGTCGTCGCAGCACTCCACCAGATCCAGGCCGATCGTCAGGACGGCGCGGCGCACCGCCAGCGTCCGCGGTGCGTCGTCGCTCCCCATCCGAGCGGCCGCCTCAGCCAGGTCGTGGGCCAGACCGCGGGTCGCCCAGCCACCGCGGTCGCGGCCATCGAGGCGAAGCAGCCTGACCAGCCGGTCGTGCGGCTCGCGGGGTGAGGCCGGGAAATCCGCCCACCGGCCGTACTGTGCACGCTTCTTCAACCGGCACGACGGTGGGTCGCACATCGCCGGCGTCAGGTCGCGCCGAGACAGGCTCCGCTTGCGCACCTTGGCGCGCGCCCGGGTGATCAAGCCCTTCTCCGTGATCACCGCAGCGGTCAGCTCACCCGGCGCTGAGCCCCGCCGCAGCCAGGCGTTCCCGCAGGTCCAGCAGGTGGCTCCACTTCGCCTTAGACGTCGGACGCGGTGAGGCGGCTGTGGTGGGCCGTGATCGCCGCGTCGAGGCCGTCTCAGTCGCCGCCGTGGTCGCGCACGCACAGCACGGCAAACCACAGATCCCAGTACGACCACTCGACCCGGCCGTCGGTGCGCCACACCTCGGGCCCGCCCGCCGGCGCCTGCCCGGTCGTCGTCATCGCGGCGCGTCGACCGCAAGGATCCGGCGGTTCACCTGATCGACGTCGAAGGCGACCGCGAACTCGGAGGCGCGCTTCAGGTCCATCCATATCACCATGTCGTCGTGCTCCTCGTCGTCGGGGTCGGCGAGAACCTCCTGGAGATGCTCGTAGCCGGGTAGGTCCCCGCAGTCCTCCGATGGGCAGGCATCCTCGCCGCCCAGCTCGTTGACCATGAAAGCCGCGGTCGGCGGGACGTCAGTCCAGCGTGCCGAGACCGAACCGCCGGCAGCACTGCTTGTACCGCCGCCCAGACCCGCACCAGCACGAGGACGACCGGGCAGGGGGCCAGGACGTCATGGGGGCGTGGGTGTCGCGGAGGTCCGGATAGGCATGCAGATCGTCCTCGCAGGGAGCCTTGCCCGCGAGGAACACCACGAAACCGGGTACGTCACCGGGTAGCTGTTGGACCCCGAGCCCGGCCCGTTCGGTGAGCGCACAGTGTCGCTCGGTGCGTTGCCGGTGCTCGTCCCAGGTCGCTCCCAGGTGGTCTGCCAGGTGCGGCCAACGGGCGATCAGAGCGTGGTACTCCGACTCGGGCCAGAACACGGACAGTGTGGTCGTACTGTAGCGGTGCGAGTCGTCCGAGCCGACCACGGACCAGCCCGAGTCGCTCATCGCTGCGACCTCTCGGTGTTCGAGCCAAGGGCGGGCTCGGGGGGCAGAATCGCTTCCCACTCCGGTACGAGTTCGAAGAGATCGACCATGGGCAGGTCGACCCCGAGGTCGCCGCACCGGTCCACGACGCTCGATGCGCGCTCGATCGGGTAGTCCGGGGAGTACTCCAGCAACGATTCGGACCCGCCGACCCGACACCGGTACAGCCCGTCGATGATCCCCACCGCGAGTTTCACGGCCGCGTCCGTCATCCGCAGCTCTGCGCGGCGCTGAAGGTCGTCGAGGAATGGTTGCAACGCCTCGTCCAGAATCTCGTCGGCGGCCTCTCCCGGATGGACGTAGCCGATCCCTGGCCGAGATCCCGCTCGGCCGTTGAGTTCGTCGACATCCGGGACGCGCAGAGCGTACTCGACATCGGTCGCGACGTCGGATGTGTCGTCGGAGGCCAAGTGCCGTGCCGCGAGGGCTTCGGCCTGCTCGAGCAGGCCTGGCTGGGCGATCAGCAACCGGTCGAGGAGCTCACCCTTCTCACTCGCGGTCAGCACACCCAGGGCTGACGTCCTGCTCTTCACACACCCTCCTCTGCTCGCCTTCTCACGGTCCGACGACCGCGAGTCGGGCGCCTCACGGTACGCGCGGGCCCGCGTAGGGACGCGCGGCTGTCCAGATCCTGCTGCCCACGCCGATCGTGGCGAGCCGCGGACGCATCGCCGAAACCTTCGTGTCGACCCGGGCGACACGGGCCGTGAGCGGTGGTGCCGAAGTGGGTACGCAGCGGTACGGTCTGCGCACCGCCACCGGGTTGCCCGGCGGCGCCCTTACGGAGGAGCTGCCATGGTCCACACGTACATCAAGGTCGTGGGCGTCTGGGTCAAGGACGCAGCCTGGACGCGTGCCGCATGAGCATCCTTCTTCGAGGAGCGGTAGCCGGTCTGGTCGGCACTGTTGTCATGACGGTGGGTCAGTACATCGAGGGGTCACTGACCGGCCGGGTAGCGTCGACGGTGCCCGGGCAGGTCTCCGCGCGGTTGCTTTCCCGACCCGACGCGGTGGAGTCGCTGTCCACTCCGACGCACTGGGCACACGGGACTGCGATGGGTCTGGTACGGGGGGTACTGTCCCGCACGGGTGTTCGCGGCGTGAAGGGGTCAGTCGTTTTCTTCGCGGTCATGTGGGCGGGGGATGTCGTGCTCTACCGCGTCCTGGGCATCGCCGACTGGCCCTGGCGGTGGACCCGGGCGGAGCTTGCCACCGACGTGGGTCACAAGGCGCTCTACGCGCTCGTCACGAGTGCAAGTTATGACTCACTCGCAAAGCGCGACTGAGCTCACCGGTGTGATCAACGTACCGGGTTCATGGTGCCGATCGGATGGTCGCTGTTCAGCCGTGACGCCGAGAACGCGGTCGTGGCGAATTGTCGCCAGTAGTCCTTACCGATCGGAGTCCGTGCGCTACGGCGCGCTCGTGGCGTGATGGCTGAACGTGCGCCGGTAGGCCGCCGGTGTGGCGCCGACGTGCTGGGTGAAATGGTGCCGCAGGAGGTCGGCAGTGCTGAAACCGGAGCGGTGGGCAATCTCCTCGACGCCGAGGTTGTCCGTTTCGAGCAGCCGCTGGGCGAGCAGGACCCGCTGGCGGATGAGCCACTGGTGCGGGGTCGTGCCGGTGGTGGCGGAAAACCGGCGGGCGAAGGTGCGGCTGGACATGTGCGCGCGGTCGGCCAGCCCGCCGACGGTCATCGGTTCGTTCAGGTGGGCCTGCATCCAGTCCAGCAGCGGGGCCAGACTGTCGCTGTCGGCGGTTCGGCGCGGGACGGGGGTCTCGACGTACTGGGCTTGCCCGCCGTCGCGGTGCGGGGGGACGACCATCCGACGGGCGATGGCGTTGGCGACCTCGGCGCCGAGCTCGCGGCGGACGACGTGGAGGCAGGCGTCGATGCCCGCGGCCGTGCCGGCACTGGTGATGATCGGTCCGTCCTCGACGTAGAGCCGGTTCGGCTCGACCCGCAGTGTCGGGAATCCACGGGCGAGCAGTTCGGCGTGGTACCAGTGGCACGTGACCCGTCGGCCTTCGAGCAGACCGGCGGCGGCGAGCAGGAACACCCTGAGCACACGCTGAGCACGGTGGCGCCGCGCTCGACGGCCGCGTGCAGTGCCGCGACGATGCCCGGCGGCGCTGGTAGGTCGCCGGCCTCCCAGGCCGGTATCACCACCAGGTCGGCGGAGGCGGCCCGATCCAGCCCATGACCGACGCGCAGGCTTGACCCGCCCAGGCCGGGCAGGGTCCGCTGGCGGCCGGCGCAGATTGCGAAGTCGAAGGTGGGCAGGCCGTCGGCGGCGCGGTCGAGGCCGAAGACCTCGCAGACGACGCCGAGCTCGAAGGGGTGGATCCGCCCATCGACGAGGGCGACGACGTCCCGCAACATTTTGGCAGCATATCCCGGTATGGTGGCAGTCCTGCCAGTCCCGGACGGAATCGGACGCGCGCACGCTCAGCGGCATGGATGTCGCACCGGCAAGACGGCAGTGCTCATTCCCGCCGCGTGGGCGGTGGCGCTAGATGCCTACCTGGCTGCTCGTCTCCGCCCTGTTCGCCCTCTTCTGTCTCGTGTGTCGGTACGGCGCCGACAGCCGCGACGGCCAGGACTGGCGGACACGGTCGGATGGTCGGATGCCGCCCGAGGTCGCCGCTTACCACCGCGAACACTCGCCTGCCCGTGACCTCGCGACGATCTGTCGGATGCTGCACCGAGCCGCGATCGCGTTCGTCGAGTTCAACCGCGCCCAGGTCGACATGCGGGAACGCCACCTGCGGTCCCAGCAGGCGTGGGATGCCGACGAACTACGGTGGGTCGAGACCTCGGACGGCTGGCGGTTGGACGGACGGATCGTCCCGCCGATGCCGCACCGCCGAGACGTCGACCCGATCCGCAGGCGGGGGCAGAACTGACGCCGCTGCGCCCTGTCGTGGAGTCAGTCGGCGTGGCCGACGGCGGAGCAACTTTCCGCGGAGGGCTTCCAGTGCGGGTCGCGGCCCGACAGCCCGAGCAGCCGGTCCAGCGGCGGGGCGTCGGGAGCTACGTCGACGCTCTTGCCGAAGGTCTTGCCTTCGCCCTGGTAGTCGTCGGTGAGCATGCCGGGGGCGAAGCTCAGTGATTCCTCCGCTGCGGCGACGGGCGGGGACCAGTCCTGCCCGGTGGCTCTGGCCAAATCCCAGCCGTGCACCTGGTACTCCCACAAGATCATGCTCAGGGCGACCTCACCGGGCATCCCGGCGTCTCCCAGCTTCAACGGCCGGGTGGCTGCACCGCTGCGCATCGCTCGGTCGAGCAGGGCGGCGGCGGAGCGCACCTCGCCCGCTGGGTCGAGGGATGCCCGGTATCCCTCGAGGTCCGCCAGTGGCGCCTGCCCGTGCGGGTCGGCAAAGCCGGCCGCGAAGTTCGTCAGCCAGCCCAGCACATGGTCACGCAACTGCTCGACGTCGAAGTCCGAACATGGTGTCGGATCGGGCAGTTGCTCGTCGGCGATGGCGCCGACGACCCGGGCGAGGTCGGCGAGCACGGACTGCAGCAGCTCGGCGGTCCGGTCTGTAGACGTGGTCATGGTGTGAGTTTCTCAGCCCGCGGATGCGGCGCGTGCCATACAGCCACCAGGGCCACAAGCGTGCAGATCAGCAGTAGTCCTTCGACGGCGAGTGACGCCAGGCCGAGTGGCTCGGTCCAGTTTCCGATGTCGTCGGTGTAGTTCGGCAGCCCGATGCTCCGGGTCACCAGGTATCCGACGATCGGCCCGACCGCGACTCCGAGGGCGATCACCCAGCCCAGCACGGCGGGGTGCCGCGCGAGCAGGAGCAGCACGGCGACGGCACCGGCGATCTCCACCACGTAGTAGAGGTAGCCGACGTATGCGGGGCTCTTGAGGCCCGTCGGCCCCCCTTGGTCGATGACATGGATCGCGACAACGAAGGCGCACAGGACCGCACCGACAACCAGGAGCGGCGTGGATCGATACCGGGCCACAACCGGGGCGGACGTCAGGTGTGTCATGGAGTTCGGGTACCCAGCCAGGAGCGGCCGTCCTTGGGGGGCGCAGTGACGAGCATCACACACATGGCACCCAGCATGCCCCGGACACTCCGGCCGCAGCCCGGTGACGGCCTCACCGCTGCGGTTCCGTGCGCTCAGCCGTCCCGGTCGCGCCGGCGGGATCCTCTTCGGCGTCGCCGTCCTCGGGCTGATCGAACTCCACCTCAATCGTCTGGAAGCCCTTTTGCCGGGTACTGACCGCGATCGCGGTATACGTGCGCCGGTCGGCGTCGGTCAGTGCTACGTCGTCGGTGAAGGGGGTCAACAGGCTGCGTGGCCACAGCTTGCGCGCGCGGACCACGTTGATCTCGGCGCAGAACACCACCAGCGTCGCGCCGAGATAGATCCATGCCAGCAGGCCGAGGACGATCCCGAACAGCCCGTACGTGGCGCTGGCTCCCGCCAGCTCGTGTCCCACGTAGTAGGTGCCGGCCACCTGCAGAATCTGCCATCCGACCGCGGCGGTGATCGCACCGAGGCGAAGTTGGTGGATCGGCGGATGGCGCGCGGTCAGTACCCGGAAGGCGAAGGTGAACAGCAACGTGTTGAGTGCGATCGCAAGGAGCGCCGCGCCGACCCGGATGAGCAACCCCAGCGCGGGCGCAGTGCCGAAGTCGCTCGCCGCCGTGGTCAACCCGGACAGCGCGGTGGTGAGCAGGATGCCGACCCCGACGATGACCAGGAGCACCAGGCCACGGCCGCGGGAGCGGAACGGGTCGGGGCGGTTGTTGGCAGGTATCGCCCAGATGGTGTTCATGGCGTTCTGCCCGGCCTGAGCCACGCCCAAGCCGCCGTAGAGGCTTCCGAGGATGCCGATGATCAGCGCGAACAGGTTTCCGTTGAGGGAGTGAACGTTCTGCCCGATCTGGGTCCCGATGATGGGGAACTGGCTCAGCGCTGAGTGCAGGATCTGTTGCTGGAGGGCGGGGTTGCCGTCCAATGCGTAACCCAGGATCGTGACGAACAGCAACAGTAGCGGGAACAGTGAGACGAACCCGTAGTAGGTGATCAGTGCGGCGAGGTAGCTGCCCTGATCGTCGATGAACTTGTAGATCACGGCCAGTGGTAGCGCGGTCCAGGCGTGACGTCGCTGAAACCGGTCCAGGCGATCCGTCACCGACACGTTGCGTCCTTACCCATCGGAACCCGTCGGAACCCATCGGAACCCATCGGAGCGGGCCGATCGACGCCAGATCGGCTGGCTACCCCCGTAGCGAACCCGCTGTGCTCGGGATCCCACATGGTAGCGGGCGGAAGATCCGCTCTCCGTCCTGGTTGCCGATGACGGTCCGGAAGGATGAGAGCATGGCGGAGCCCTCGTGACTGCATGGTGGCAGGGCGCGCTCGGTGTGCCGGCTGGGCTGCTGCTGCTCTGGTTGGTGCTGCTGGGGGTGCTCTGGCGCACCAAGCCGGACGACACCGGGTTGCGGGACGCGCTGCGACTGCTTCCGGACCTGGTCCGGCTCCTGCGCCGCCTTGCTGCCGATCCCGCCCTGCCCCGCGGGGTCCGGATCCGCTTGGTCCTGTTACTCGGCTATCTGCTGCTGCCCGTCGACCTGGTACCGGACTTCATCCCGGTGGTGGGCTACGCCGATGACGCGATCGCCGTCGCGCTCGCGCTGCGCTCGGTGGTGCGCCGGGCCGGTCCGGACGCGCTGGCTCGGCATTGGCCCGGCACTGCGGAGGGTCTGGGAATCGTGCACCGGTTGGCCGGCCTGCCTGGCCCATCCGGGCCGGCACGCTGAGCCGGGTCATCGACACCGGTGCCCGACGCGATCGTCCGACCGGTGCGGGAACCGCGGACATGGGTAACCGCCCGACCAGCGCGTTGCGCGGGTCGGGCGGTGGTCGGTCCGCTTGGTGGTGGCGGGTCAGAGGAGGTGGATGTCGGAGAGCACGTGGGTGGTGTTGTTCGAGTTGGTCTCGGTGACGTTGTGCGAGGCGAGGTCGACGTGGTCGTGGGAGTCGGTGGTGATGTCGTTGTTGCTGTTCTCCTGGATGGTGGTGGTGTTGTGACCGGTGTCGGTGGTGGTGATGATGGGATTGTGGGAGTTGACCTCGGTGGTGGTGGTGGTCTGGTTGGCGGTGGCGCCCTGACCGGCGACTGATCCACTGCCGAAGTTGGTGAGGTGCTCGTTGTTCTCGGTGGTGGTGTTGGTGGCGTTGCCGTGGGTGCTCAGCGCGCTGTGGTCCAGGGTGACGTCGTTGAGGGTGGTGGCCGCGCCGGAGCCGAAGGCGGCGGTGTTACCCGAGCCGTGGAGCACGTGGTCGTTGTTGCCGATGGTGTCGTCGTTGCCGGTGGCGATCTTGCTGTTCTCGATGTCGCCGCCCGCGGCGACGGAGCCGGGGCCAGAGGCGGTGACGGTGTGGTCGTCGAAGTGCTGGTCGAGGTGTCCGAAGCGGTTGTCGATCTGCTGGTTGACCGACTTGTCGGTGATCGTGTCGTGGCTGTCGGTGTAGTTGTTGGTGACGTAGGAGTTGAGGTAGCGCACCGCGGTGTCGTGGTCGGTCTCGCCGGGCTGGTGGTGGGCCGGGGGCGGGGGCGGGGCCCAGTGGGCGGCGGCGTGGTGGGTCTGGGTGTGCCGGCTGAAGTCCCCGGACTGGTTGTCACCGGCGAGCACGATGGCGTCGTGGACGTCTTCGGTGGACAGGTGGTCAAGCCCGCAGTTGGCCAGGAACGCCTGCGGGTCCTGGGTGAACGCGGCCTTGGCGGCGGGGTCGGTGAACAGGCTGGTCAGCAGTTCGAGCAGGTTGATGTCGGTCATGATGTGCTCCGGAGTGTCGGTGGTGTGCGGGAGTCCTCGAGTAGCCCGGGGCGGGCTGCTGTTCGAGGTGAACGTTAGGGCGGGGGGACCGATGGGGGATCGGGGATCACCCACAGTTCCCCGTGACGGCGTTGGGGGATCGCCGGGGGATCGCCGGGGACGCCGAAGCCGGACCGTCGCGCTGGTCGTCGTCGGCGTCCTGGGCGCCGGGTGGCTGGTGACGCACGTCCTGACCCGCCCGTCCCCGGGCTGCGTCGTGGCGGACGACCACGCGGTTGCCATGACCGTCGAACAGGCCGACAACGCGGCAACCATCGCCGGCGTGGGATCGGCCCTCGGCATGCCCGACCATGCGGTGACCGTGGCGCTGGCCACGGCACTGCAGGAATCGGGCCTGCGCAACCTCTCGGGCGGCGACCGCGACTCGGCTGGGCTGTTCCAACAGCGGCCGAGCCAGGGCTGGGGGACGTATGCCCAGGTGATCGACCCGGTGCACGCCGCCGAGGCGTTCTATCAGCGGCTGCGCAGCGTGGCGGACTGGCGGACGCTCAGCGTCACCGAGGCCGCCCAGGTCGTCCAGCATTCGGCAGGCCCGGGTGCCTACGCGCAGTGGGAGTCCCAGGCCAGGGTGGTTGCGGCCGCGCTCACCGGGCAGCGGCCCGCCGCGTTGCGTTGCCATGGTCTCGCACTCACCGGCCCGGGTATGGATGTCGCAGCCCTCGCGGACCGTGAGCTCGGCACCGCGCGGCTGAGCGGCCCGCAGCCCGTGGCCCGCGGCTGGGCGATCGCGAGCTGGTTGGTTGCTCACGCGGCGCGCCTCGACCTCGACGAGGTCGGCTACGACGGGCAGACCTGGACGGCGGCGGCGGGCACCTGGGCCGCGACCGGCCCGCGCGACGGGCTCCTGACCCTGCACCAGGATGCCCACGCTGGATAGCCCGGGACAGCGCCTCGGGGATGCCACGGCCACCGCAGACGCGTTCTGCCACGGAGTTGCGCGGACCGGCGGTCAAGCGTCCGAACAGCTGATCTAACCTTGTCCGGGACAGGTTCTCAGCTGCAGCGCCCCCAGCACTTCAGGCCGTGGACCGAACCTCTGACCCCTGTTGACGCGAATAACGACCGGGTGCAGGGTGGGTCTGTCGATAACAGGAAGGTTGGTGCAACCATGGGTAGTTTGAGCCCTATGCACTGGTTGATCGTCATTGGTGTTGTCGTGCTGCTGTTCGGCGCCAAGCGCCTCCCCGAAGCTGCCCGCAGCCTCGGACGCTCTGCCCGGATCTTGAAGGCCGAGGTCAAGGAGCTGGGCGACGACGGGAAGCCCGCGCAGACCGAGCGACCTGCCTCGGCGCTCGCGCCCGTCACCGCCGAGCCGCCTCCGGCCCCCCCGGCCCAGCCTCACTAAGGCTCCTTCGGTGTTCGATCTGAGTTTCGATAAGCTGTTCGTTCTGGTCCTCGTTGCGCTGTTCGTATTGGGCCCGGAACGACTGCCCGCGGCGGCAACGTGGCTCGGGCAGAACATCCGCAAGGTGAAGGCGTTCGCGGCGGGTGCCAACGAGCAGATTCGCCGTGAGCTCGGTCCCGAGTTGGACCAGCTCCGGGCGCCGCTGGCGGAGCTACGGGCGCCGCTGCAGGACCTACGCGCCCTGCGTGACCCTCGAGCCGCCGTCATGCGGCATCTGCTCGCCGATCCCGAGCCGCTGCCGAAACCGGTCAGCGTGGGCATGTCGGCCGCCGTCACGCCATCGCAGTCCTCGTCCGCTGTGGCGTTGGCCTCGGGCGCCGTGCCGCCCTTCGACGCCGACGCGACCTGACAGGGCACTGGCCGGCGAGAGCTCGATCATGGGCGCAGGTGTCCGTCGGGTGTTGTCCGCCGCTCAGCGGCGCCGGAAACGCTCGGACAGTTCGGGGTGGTCCTCCCACCACAGCCGCGTCGGCGGGGCAGTGGCGTCGTCGGGGGCAACTGCGGTCGACATCGCGTTCGTCGGGCCACGTCCGCGGGCGCCGCGAGCGGTGGTCGGGACGCGGGCGGCGTCGAGCGCATCGAGCTCGGCGTCGATCGCGACGGCGCGGTGTTCGTCCTCGCGCATCATGGCGGCCACCACCACGGCGATGAACGGGAGCCCGACGATGTCGCCCCCGATCCAGATCACGCCGGCCCCGATGACCTGGTCGATGCGCAGGGTCGGGCCCCAGTCCCGGGCCAACGTTGAGTAGTAGCCGGTGGCGACCAGCGGGCCCAACCAGAGCACCAGCCCGAGCACGGCGTCGCCGACCATCTCCACGACTGTGATCCACAGTGTGACGGCGTAGGGGTCGGTGCGCGGGGTCGGGTCGAGGCGGAACCGGGTCCAGAAGTAGACGAAGCCGGTGGTGGTCACGATCGTCCCGGACACCCCGCTGGCCAGCGCGCTGCGCAGGGTCAGCTCGTAGAGCGGGCTGAGGTAGAGCACCAGCATCGGGACGACCAGAACCACGGTCACCACCAGCGGAAACGTGAGCACCCGGGCGGGCGTGCTGTGCAACAACCGGGCCAACGGTGCCCGCATCCGGGCCGGCAGCAGGTCGGCGACCAACCGGATCGGCGCGCCCAATGCCAGGAGCATCGGGGTTACCATCAGCAGCACGATGTTCTGCACCGCACGAGCCCAGAACAGCGTGTCGTCGTAGACCCCGAGGAACGACAGCCCGACGAGGGCGACAGATCCGACCCCCGCGCCGAAGCACGCCGTCCGGCCCGGCGGCCATGGACGCCCCGTGCGATCGCGGCGCCACAGCGCATAGCCGTAGCCGCCACCCAGCGCCACCACCGTGGCCAGCACCGCGGGCTCGACCCGCCACGTGGTGAACACCCGCGTGAGCGTCAACACAGGCACGCCGGGATGGCCCAGCGCCGACGCCACATCCTGGACCACGCCCAGAGGCTACGCCGGGTCGGGGGGTGCAGACGACCATGCCGAGCGGTGGGCTGCCGAGCCGGGCGGCCGCCCGCCCGGGTCAGTGGGCCGGGCCGTCGCCGCGGACCTGCTGCGCCTCGAGGATCTTGACAGCGATGTGCGCGACCAGCCGGTCCTCGGGGTCGGCGAGGTTCAACGGTGTCAGCTGCTCGATGCGCTGCAGCCGGTAGGACACCGTGTTGGTGTGCACCTGCAGCCGGCGGGCCGCCTGCTTGAGGCTCTCCCGCTGGTTGAGGTAGACCGACAGGGTCCGGACGAGGCCCAGCTTGTGGCTGGCGTCGTAGCGGATCAGCGGTCCGAGCACGTCGTCGGCGAACTGCCAGAGCTGCTGCATGTCCCCGATCTGCAGGAGGAGCCGGTAGATGCCCAGCTCCCGGTAGCGGACGACCTGTCCCGAGCGTCCTATCCGGGTGCCGATCTCGACGGCGTGCTCGGCCTGCTGCAGCAGCTGTGGCAGCTGCTCGGCCCGCTCGGTGCGGTCGCTCAGCCCGCAGGTCAACGGCGGCTCGCCGGGTGGGCGCCCCCGTGGGCCGGCCAACGCGTCCGCGATCCCCGCGGCGAGCGCGCTGTCGTCCTCCCCGCTGTCCGCACCTGCCCGATCCCGGGCGCCGGGCAGGATCATCACGAGCTCGGCGCCGCGCACGCTCACCGCGGCGTCGGGCACCACCCGGGTGAGTGCGGCTCGCAGGTCCTCCACGCGGTCGAGCACGTCGACCGACACCCCGTCCGTCGCGACCCGCGCCACCCCGACCCGGACCGGCACCTCGGCCAGCCCGAGCGCCTGGATCTTCCGCCGGGCGTCGTCGGCGTCGATGAAATGGCCCGAGACGAGCGCATCGACGATCGCCGCGCGATAGCGCGCACCGAGGTCGACGCTGGTTCGCTCGTTGGCCAGGGTCAACGCGAACAGCGTCGCGACATAGCTCGCGATGAGCAGGTCGGTGTCGTCGGTGCCGCCGTCGATGGAGTCGTCCGGGATCAACAGGTAGCCGAGGTCGGTGGGTCCGATCGCGATCGGGACGGCCAGGCAGCCGTACCGCAGCACGGAGTCCGGCACCGCCGGCACCCGCAGCGGCCTGCGTTCGGCGGCCAGCGCGCGCAGCAGGCGCCGCGCGCCCGGATCATCGGAGTTCCAGCCCAGCTCGGGCGAGCCGGCCCCGGCACAGCAGCGCAGACCGAACTGCGGGTCGAGCAGTACCACGGTCCTGCCGAGCAGCTCGGCGAGCATCACCGACAGCGCCTGGGCGTCGGCCCCGCGCAGGGCCGCGTCGGCCAGCCGGTCACAGACGTCGAGCACGTGCCGGTAGACCGAGTTCTGCCGGGACAGGCCGGTGACGACCTCGGGCAGGCGGTCGGTCCCGGCGAGGCGCTCCAGCAGGGCCTCCAATCTACCGACCGGTACCCGCTCCGCCGGGGACCTGCTCGACGAGGTCAGCGCAGCGGCACCGGTGGGCCGCGGTCGCGATGCTGCGGTGCCCGGCGGTGAGCTCGCAGGCGTGCTCACGTGGCCTCCTCACCGGCGTTCGCCGGCCTCGGCCGTGGATGCTCGCCCACGCCGCCCCGGCAGGCCCGGCTGAGGTCGGCGACCACGGAGCGGGACCGGAGCTCCGGACCGCGTGGGATGTGCACCAGGATGCCCGCGATCCGGTCGCCGAGCTTCTCGGCGACCTCGAGCGCGATCCCGTGGCCGCCCCCCAATTCTCCCGGCAGACCGGCGGGGATCGCCACCTCGGGGGTCTCGTGGGTCAGCCGGGTGATCGTCTGGGCGTCGCGGAACGGCGCGACCGCGGCGATCACCGGCAGGGTGACTCCGCGGGCCCGCAGCTCGAGCAGCATGTCGTGTGCCTGGGAGGCGTCGTAGACGACATCGGTGAGAAAGAAGTGCACCCCGGCCCCGACCTTCTCCATCGCCCGTTCCAGCTCGCGCGGGCGGTCGGTGGTCGCGGTGCGCAGCACGGCTCCGATGACGAACCGGGTGCGCTCGGGTATCGGGACGCCGCGCCAGTCGACGCCCTCGTTCAGCCCGGCGAGGGTGGCGATGAGCCGGATGGAGTCGACGTCTGACACCGGAGTCGCCGGGTAGTCCCCGACGACCCGCGGGTTGCCGGTCCGGCAGACCACCGTGTGCAGACCGAAGGCGTGTGCGCCCAGCAGGTCGGCCTGCAGCGCCGGGAGGGTCCGCTCCGCGGTCTCCACCTGCAGGATGACCGTGGTCCTGACGCGTTCGCTGAGCAGGACCGCGGCCGCCACCGGGCCGACCCGGGTGGACGCCAACTCCGGATCGACGATCGCCAACATGTCGGCGCCTGCGGCGACGAGCTCACGGGCGCGTTCCACGAAGCCGGGCACGTCGGCGCCGTGCGGCGGCCGCAGCGCGGCCACCACGACCGGACGGTCGATGTCCGGCCAGCCAACCGGGGGGCGGGACACCGCCACGGGCCCGGTCCACTCGGTGCCGTCCCGCCCACCCGGCGCAGCCGGCTCGGTGCGGGTGGGAACGAGCCCGGCCACGGCTTTCGCGACCGCACGGACGTGACCCGGCGTGGTCCCGCAGCAGCCACCGACCGCCGTCGCCCCGTTGCCCACGAGCCGCACCGCCGCCTCGGCGAAGTACTCCGTGTTGTGCGCGTAGTGCAGCCGGCGGCCGAGCCGGCGCGGGGTGCCGGCATTGGGCTGGACGAAGACGGGCAGCGCGCAGTGGGCCGCGAGGGCGGCGACGACGTCCTGCAGCACCGCCGGGCCCACCGTGCAGTTCGCGCCGAGCGCCGTGACGCCGAGCCCGGCCAGCGCGGTGGCGACCTCGGCGGGCTCCTCGCCGCGCAACGTCCGCCCGTCGTCGCCGAACGTCATCTGGGCGACGACGGGAAGGTCGCACTCGCGCAGCGCCGCCGCGACGGCCTGGGTGAGCGACTCGATCTCCCCGAAGGTCTCCAGCAGGATCACGTCGACCCAGTCGGCCAGCGCGGCGATCTGCTCCCGCAGGGCCGCCGATCGGTCGGCGGCCGGGATCCGCGGCACGAGCGTGGCGCTCATCGCCGGTCCGACGCTGCCCGCGACCAGGACGGGGCGCCCGGCCTCCTGCACGGCCTCCCTGGCCAGTCGGGCGCCCGCGATGTTGATCTCTGCGACCCGGTCCTGCTGGCCGACCCTGGCCAACCGGAGCCGGTTGGCGTCGAACGTGTTGGTCTGTATCAGGTCGGCACCCGCCGCGAGGTAGGCAGCGTGCAGGTCGCGGACGAGCCGCGGTCGGCTCACGTTCAGCTCCGAGAGCGACTGGTCGAGCGGGACACCCGCGGAGTGCAGCATCGTGCCCATCGCCCCGTCACAGACGATCACTTGATCGCTCGTCCACGGCGCCGGCCCAGCCTGTCGTGCGGCCACCGGCCACCTGCCTTCGTCTCCGCCGACGGTCCCCGGGCGGCGACCAGGTGGACAGGCCGGTCTCGCTCATGTTACCGCTATCACACTCGCTCCGGTGCTGTGGAAATCAGGAGAAACCCCGAATGCGTTGAGGGGGCACCACGATCGAGGGGGGTGTGGAAGTCCGATCGTTGACCGTCCATGCAGACGGGACTACTCTCCGGAATCGAGCCTGAGACCGAGCTGTCTCACCCTGTCGGCATGTCACTGATGGCATCTCGATGGTGGGCCTGGCCCGGTTCGGGCGTACGTGATCGGTTCGCACCAGCCATCAGAAGTACGCCGAGGTCCCGCGCCGGGTCTGTCCACACCGTCGCGCTCCTCGCGGATCTCGAGGAGGAGATTCGTCCATGGGTGATTACGACCCCCGCACTGCCACCGGGATTCCCACCGAGCCCGTCGGCTCGATGCCCCGGCCGTCCAAGCTGCAGGAAGCCTACGCACAGTACGACTCGGGTGATATCAGTAAGGACGACCTGGAGAAGCTGCAGGACGCCGCGGTCAAGGACACGCTCGACCGCTACGAGGCCACCGGGTCGCCGATCATCTCCGACGGCGAGCAGCGCTGGTCGTCGTTCGCGACCTACCCGATCGCCGACACCCTGGCCGGCACCGGTCTGGCTCCGGGTCTGGCTCCGGGCGGCCAGTTCTTCGCGATCTTCGCCGACGGCCACGGCCGGCAGCTGCCCAAGCTGGTGAGCGGTCCGTTCAAGTACAACCAGTACGCGGCGGACACGCTGCGCAAGTCCATCGACTCCGCGCACAAGCCCATGAAGCAGGCCGTGATCGCGCCGTCGATGTTGGCGTTGCTCTACCCGCTGAAGGACCCGGTGGAGGGCTACAGCCGGGAGGACTTCGAGGCCACGCTGATCGACGAGTGCGAGAAGGACATTCGTGAGGCGTTCGCCGCGGGTGCGGTGCGGGTGTCGGTGGACTTCACCGAGGGCCGGCTGGCCACCCGTGAGGACCCCCGTAACCCGTGGACCGGCGCCGGTCTGCTGGGGCACTTCATCGAGCTGAACAACCGGGTGATGGCCCGGTTCACCGCCGAGGAGCGCAAGAACATCGGCATCCACACCTGCCCCGGCGGTGACCGGGACTCGGTGCACTCGGCGGATGTGCCCTACAACAACCTGCTGCCGGAGATGTTCAAGATCAACGCTGGATACTTCCTCATCCAGCTCGCCTCCGAGCGGGAGAAGGACCCGGTGTACGAGTCGATCGGCCAGCATCTGCAGTCCGATGCCGACGGGGTGACGCAGATGGCTTATGTCGGTGTCACCAACCCGGGCAACCCCCGCGTCGAGAGCGCGCAGGAGGTCGCGGACCGGCTGGTCCGGGCGGCGAACTTCATCCCGAAGGAGCAGCTCGGCTCGACCGACGACTGTGGGTTCTCGCCCTTCTCGATCGACGAGAAGCCCAACCACGGCTCGCCGGACTACGCTCGCGACATCGCTTTCCAGAAGATCAAGTCCCGCGTCGAGGGCACCCGCATGGCTGCGGACAAGCTCGGCCTGTAACGGACCGTACGACCAGGCCCGGTCCGACCGCATCCCGGTCGGACCGGGCCGTTCCACGTCTGGGGATGGGCCGCCGCGCCGGTCGCGCGACTCAGTCGGCCTCGATGCCGTGCGAGTGGAGCAGCAGGACGGCGAGCTCGCGGGCCGCCCCGGCCGCCCCGGCATCGCCCTCGTGCGCGGCCATGATCGAGCCCTTCATCAAGATGTGCCACTGTCGGGCGAACCGGTGGGGATCGGGCGCGCCGGCGGCGGTCGCCAGCTCGCGGAGGTAGCCGCGGATCCGAGCCAGGTGCTCAACGCTCGCCCGGCGGACCGGGTGCTCCTGGTCGTTGATCTCCATCATCGTCGTGAGGAAGGCGCAGCCCTCGAAGTCGGGGCGGGAGAACCATGCGCCGAACAGGTCGAAGATGGCCAGCAGCCGGTCCTGGGGCCGCTCCCCGCGGAGCCTGCTCTCGTGCTGCAGCCAGCCCTCGGTCCACAACCGTTCCCGGCGGCGCAGGAAATCCAGGATGAGGTCGTCCTTGGACGGGAAGTTGCGGTACAGGGTCATCTTCGCGGTACCGGCACGCGCGATGACAGCGTCCACGCCGACGTCCCGGACACCGTGGCGGCTGAACAGCTCGTACGCCGCACGGCTGATCCGCTCGCTGCCGCTCTCCGGCACCGAGCGGGGGTTGTTCCCGTCCGTAGTCGTCACTCAGCACCCGTCCCGCAGAGGTCGTGGACAACGATACCTCCACGGCCGGGTGCGAACCGTCCGCGCAGCATGCGGCGGTGGGTGCCGCGGTGCCACCCACCGCCGGATGCCCACCTCCGACCGGCGGCGGAGCGGTTCGCCGCCGATCGGCTGCTCAGTAGCGGTAGTGGTCGGGCTTGTACGGGCCCTCGACGTGCACGCCGATGTACTCGGCCTGATCCTTCGTGAGGGTGGTCAGCCGGATCCCCAACGCGTCCAGGTGGAGCCGCGCGACCTTCTCGTCCAGGTGCTTGGGCAGCACGTAGACCTGCTTGGCGTACTCGTCGGGCTTGGTGAAAAGCTCGATCTGGGCAATGACCTGGTTGGTGAACGAGTTCGACATGACGAAGCTGGGGTGCCCCGTCGCGTTGCCCAGGTTCATCAGCCGGCCCTCGCTGAGCAGGATGATCGAGTGCGCCTGCCGGTCACCCTCGGCCGGGAACAGCCACTCGTGCACCTGCGGCTTGATCTCGGTCTTGACGATACCGGGATAACGTTCCAGGCCCACGACGTCGATCTCGTTGTCGAAGTGGCCGATGTTGGCCACGATCGCCTGGTGCTTCATGGCCGCCATGTCCTTGGCCATGATGATGTCCTTGTTCCCCGTCGTGGTGACGAAGATGTCGGCGCTGGAGATCACGTCGGAGAGCCGAGCGACCTGGTAGCCCTCCATCGCCGCCTGCAGCGCGCAGATCGGGTCGATCTCGGTGACGATCACCCGGGCACCCTGCCCGCGCAGCGACTCCGCGCAACCCTTGCCGACGTCGCCGAAGCCGCAGACCACGGCGACCTTGCCGCCGATGAGCACGTCGGTCGCCCGGTTGATGCCGTCCACCAGGGAGTGCCGGCAGCCGTACACGTTGTCGAACTTGGACTTGGTCACCGCGTCGTTCACGTTGATCGCCGGGAACAGCAGCTCGCCGGCCTTGGCGAACTCGTAGAGCCGGTGCACCCCGGTGGTGGTCTCCTCGGAGACCCCGAGGATCCCGGCGGCCATGTCAGTGAACCGGGTCGGGTTCGACGCGAGGCTGCGCGCCAGCACGCCCAGGATGACGTGGTACTCGTGCGGGTCGTTCTCGGTCGCCTCCGGCACCGCACCGGCCCGCTCGAACTGCACACCCTTGTGCACGAGCAGGGTGGCGTCGCCACCGTCGTCGAGGATCATGTTGGGCCCGACGCGGTTGCCGTCGGCGTCGGTGAACTCGAACAGCCGCTCGGTGCACCACCAGTACTCCTCGAGCGTCTCGCCCTTCCAGGCGAACACCGGGGTGCCCTGCAGGTGCTCGGGTGTGCCGTCCCGCCCGACGACCACCGCGGCCGCCGCGTGGTCCTGGGTGGAGAAGATGTTGCAGCTCACCCAGCGCACGTCGGCGCCGAGCTCCACCAGGGTCTCGATCAGTACGGCGGTCTGCACGGTCATGTGCAGCGAGCCCGCGATCCGGGCCCCGGCCAGCGGCTTGGCCGCGGAGAACTCGGCCCGGGTGGACATCAGGCCGGGCATCTCGTGCTCGGCGAGCCGGATCTCCTTGCGGCCGAAGGCCGCCAGCCCGAGGTCGGCCACCTTGTGGTCGACGGTGGTGGTCACGGGACGGTCGATGGTCGTCATGCGTTCTCCTCCACTGTCCGGGCGAGGAACGCCGCGGACTCGAACGGGTACTGCTGCGTGCCGACGGTCATCATGACCGGGACGGCCCGTGTCGAGCCGAGCCGGGGGCCCGCCCGAGGATCGTCACGTGGGCAGGCCGGCGGCGGCCCGGAGCACGTCCGCCTTGTCCGTGGCCTCCCAGGTGAAGTCCTGGTCGTCCCGGCCGAAGTGCCCGTAGGTGGCCGTCTTGAGGTAGCCGGGGCGGTGCAGCTTCAGGTAGTCGCGGAAGGCACCCGGCCGCAGGTCGAAGTGCTCGTCGACCAGGTCCAGGATGACGCTCTTGGCGACGTGCTCGGTGCCGAACGTCTCCACCAGCAGCGAGAACGGGCGGGCGACGCCGATGGCGTAGGCCACCTGCACCTCGCAGCGGTCGGCGAGCCCGGCGGCGACCAGGTTCTTCGCGACGTAGCGCGCGGCGTAGGCCGCCGACCGGTCGACCTTGGACGGGTCCTTTCCGGAGAACGCGCCGCCACCGTGCCGGGCGAACCCGCCGTAGGTGTCGACGATGATCTTGCGGCCGGTCAGCCCGGCGTCACCCACGGGACCGCCGATGACGAAGCGGCCGGTCGGGTTGACGTAGTAGTTCGCGCGCAGCTCCTTGGCGTCGTAGAGCTCGGCGGGCAGCACCGCGGTGACGACCTCTTCCCAGAGGTCGTCCGGGATGCGGCTCTCGCAGCCCTCATCGTGCTGGGTGGAGATGAGCAGCTTCTCGACCGCGACCGGCCTACCGTCGCGGTAGCGCACGCTCACCTGGGTCTTTCCGTCCGGGCGTAGGTAGGGCAGGGTGCCGTCCTTGCGGACCTCGGTGAGCCGCCGGGCCAGCCGGTGCGCCAGCGCGATCGGCGCCGGCATGAGCTCGGGGGTCTCGTTCGAGGCGTAGCCGAACATCATCCCCTGGTCGCCTGCGCCGATCTTGTCGAGCGCGTCCTCGCTCGAGTCGACGCGGCTCTCCTGCGCGGTGTCGACGCCCTGCGCGATATCCGGGGACTGGCGGTCCAGCGAGCTGAGCACCGCGATGGTATCGGCGTCGAACCCGTGCTTGGCGGTGTAGCCGATGTTGCGCACCGTCTCCCGCACGATGTCGGTGATCGGCAGGTTGATCGGCGTGGTGATCTCGCCGGCGACCACCACCAGGCCGGTGGTGACGAGCGTCTCGCACGCCACGCGCGAGTACGGGTCGGCCTCCAGGGCGGCGTCGAGCACGGCGTCGGAGATCTGGTCGGCGACCTTGTCCGGGTGCCCCTCGTTGACCGACTCGGAGGTGAAGAGGAACTCGTTCTCAGGGTGTCGGGTGGCCATGGCCTGGTTCTCCTTGTGGGCTGGCTGAGGTGGGGCGGCGCCCTCGCTCGGGCGGGCGTACGGTCTGGCGCGTCATCCGGTGGGCTGGAGGGGGTCGGACCCGGGCGAGCGCCGGGTCAGCGGGTGCGGGCCCGCGCTGTCGAAGCTTCTCGTACCCGAGAACCGCGAGACGACGAGGCGCAGGTACTCGACCTCGTGGGTCAGCGACTCGATGAGCTCGCCGCTGGGATCGCTGTACGGGCCCGCGGAGGCCGCCACATGGTATCCACAAGAAGGGCATCTACGACTACCGAGCATGTCCACCACTTTCCTCACCCAGTCGGAGCACGAACCGATGTCGATACCATGGTGGTGCAGGTCACGTCGCCGGAACACCCGCTCTCCGGCACATATTCATCGACCCTGGCTTCATGGTGCCACCACAACCGGCCGTCAGCCACCGGCCGGTGACCAGTGCGGACGTGCCGTGTTGTGCGGTGGGCACAACCTCACACCGGCGGAATTTGTGGGCTGAACAGGCTTTTCGCGCAGCGACGTCCGGTGGACCATGGCACCCGAAGGCGAGCGCTCAGGCAGGCTCTCCACGAGAGCGGCTTCTCGTTCCCCACCCGTCGCGGGCAGTCCGGGAACCGACCTGCGGCCTTCTGTCGGCTCGATCGTCTCGCCCGCACCGGGCGGATTGCCGAAAACGCGATGTGAAAGCGGAGAAGAACATGACCAGTACCTCGCTCAGCACCGTCCCGCCGCCCACCGACCCGACGGAGTTCGCTTGGCCTGAGGGCTTCGAGCGGATCCCCGACGACCCGTGGGCCACGGCGCCGGTCGACGAGTTCGGCCTCGGCTACGACAACGTCGGCAACCACGGCTGGTACAAGAACCTGGAGCCGACGATCTCCCAGGTGCTCGCCGCGCTGAGTGAGGACAAGGTGCTCGTCGACTTCTCGGCCGGCACCGGCATCCTCGCCAAGCGGTTGCTGGCCGCGATCAGGCACCCGGTCGGGATCCTCAACATCGATGCCTCGTCGAAGTTCCTGCGGGTCGCGATCGAGAACCTCGGCGGTGACGAGCGGGCCGCGTTCCGGCTGCTCAGCTACCTGAAGTCGGAGAAGCGCCTCCAGCTGATCGACGAGGTGGTCGAGACCCCGATGCTCGCGCGCGGCGCGGACATCATCACCGCCACCAACGCGATCCACCTGTACTACAACCTGCCGGAGACCCTCGCGTCCTGGACGCGGATCCTGCGCCCCGGCGGCCTCGCGCTCATCTGTTCGGCCAACATGTACAACCCGCAGTGCCGCCAGGGTGACTGGATCATCGACGAGACCGTCGCGAAGGTGAACGAGATCGTCGCCGAGCTCGTGCTGCGCGACGCAGCCTTCGAGGAGTACCGGCCGGCGCTGGAGGATCCGGAGCGGGTCGAGGCGCACCGCACGCTGCGCGAGAAGGTCTTCGTGCCGGTGCGGCCGCTGGAGTACTACACCGACACCCTCAGCGACACCGGGTTCGACGTGCTGCACGTCTTCGACTCGACGATCTTCGCGCGGGTCGACGAATGGTGCGAGCTGCTCGAGACCTACCACGACGGCGTGCTGAGCTGGGTCGGCGGCTCGCCCAAGGTGGAGGGCACCGAGCCCACTCCCTTGGCACTGCGTGACCGGCTGTTCCTCATCCGCTACGCGCTGGAGAAGCTCTTCCCGGCCCAGGAGTCCTTCCCGGCCACCTGGACCTACCTCACCACCCGGCTCCGCTGACCCCGCCGGACCGCGCCGGGTCACGACGTCGCGTCGTGGCCCGGCGCTGCACCGCCCGAAGCGTGCCCGGCGAGGAGAAGAGCTCGAGATGAGAGACGTGTACGTGGCCGGGATCGCGATGACGCGGTTCGCCAAACAACCCGACCGCACGCTCAAGGACCTCACGGCCGAGGCGGTGACCGGGGCGTTGAAGGACGCCGGCCGGACGGCCCATGACGTGCAGGCCGCCTTCGTCGGCAACGCCGTTGCCGGGACGATCACCGGGCAGGAGATGGTGCTGGGCCAGGTCGTCCTGCGCCCGCTCGGCGTCGGCGAGATCTCGATCATCAATGTGGAGAACGCCTGCGCGTCGGCGTCCACCGCGTTCCATCTGGGCTGGCAGGCGGTCGCCAGCGGGGTGCACGACATCGTGCTCGCCGTGGCCGTGGAGAAGATGACCCATGCGGACAAGGCGCGCTCGTTCGCCGCGATCGGCGGCTCGGTCGACATGGAGACCATACCGGTGGACCTGCCGGCCGGCCGGTCGTTCCTCATGGACCTCTACGCCGCCTCCGCGCTCAGCTACATGGAGCGGTCCGGGGCCACCGCGGAGGACCTGGCGCGCGTGGTGGTCAAGAACCACCACAACGGTGCACTCAACCCGTTCGCGCAGTACGGCGGGGAGCTGACCATTCAGGACGTCCTCGACGCCCGCGAGATCGTCCACCCGTTCACGCTGCCGATGTGCTCGCCGATCTCCGACGGCGCGGCGGCGGCCCTGCTGGTCAGCGCGGACTTCTTCCCGGACGGGATGCCCCCGGTGACCGTGCTCGCCTCGACGGTCCGCTCCGCGCCCGCGGACGGCTCCAGGAGCGTGACCTCGCTGGCCGGCGCGGCCGCCTACGAGGTGAGCGGGCTGGGCCCCGACGAGATGGACTGCGTCGAGGTGCACGACGCCGCGGCGTCGGCCGAGCTCGTCCTCCTCGAGCAGCTCGGGATGGCACCCGACGGCGGTCCGGCGCTGATCCGCAGCGGCGAGACGAACCTCGATGGACGCCTCCCGGTGAACACCAGTGGCGGGCTGCTCGCCCGCGGCCACCCGATCGGAGCCACCGGCCTGGCGCAGCTCGTCGAGACCGTGCTCCAGCTTCGCGGCGCCGCGGGCGGGCGCCAGGTGCCCGACGTCCGATTCGGGCTGTCCCAGAACTCCGGGGCGTGGCACGGGACGGACAACCTCGTCAGCGTGGTGCACATCCTGGGTCGCTCCTGACCGGACCGCAGCCCGTCCTGTTACACAGGTGGTCGGCTCAGGAGGCGTAGTCGTAGAAGCCGCGGCCGGACTTCTTCCCGAGTAGGCCGGCGTCGACCATCCGCAGCAGCAGCGGCGGCGGCGCGTACAGCGGCTCCTTGAACTCAGCGTACATCGAGTCAGCGACGGCTTTCGTGGTGTCGAGCCCGATGAGGTCGGCCAGCGCGAGTGGGCCGAGTGGATGTGCGCAGCCGAGTACCATCCCACGGTCGATGTCCGCGGCGGAGGCGAGGCTCGACTCCAGCATCCGGATCGCGGACAGCAGGTAGGGGACCAGCAGCGCGTTGACGATGAACCCGGCACGGTCAGCGGCCCGGATCGGCGTCTTCCCGAGGACGTCGGTGACGAACGCCTCGGCGCGTGTGTCGGTGTCCTCGTCGGTGAACAGCGAGGGGACGATCTCGACGAGGGGCAGTACCGGCACCGGGTTGAAGAAGTGGATGCCGATGACCCGTTGCGGGCGCTGGGTGGCCATCGCGATCCGCATGATCGGGATCGACGAGGTGTTCGACGCGAAGATCGCCTCCCGACTCTCGACCACCTTGTCCAGCCGGCTGAAGACCTCGGTCTTGGCCTGCTCGTCCTCCGCGACAGCCTCCAGCACCAGCTCCCGGTCGCCGAAGTCGTCGAGGTCGGTGGTGAAGCTGATCCGGGCAAGGGCGGCGTCGTGCTCGCTGTCGGTGAGCTTGCCGGACCGCAGCGCGCGGGCGAGTGAGCGCTCGATGCGCGCCCGGCCCGCTTCCACGGCGGCGGCGTCGGCCTCGGCCACCAGGACGTCGAGGCCGGCCCGGGCGCAGACCTCCGCGATCCCCGAACCCATCAACCCGGATCCGACGACTCCCGCCCGGCTGATCGGTGTCATGACGACCTCCTCATGGCGCCGGACGCAGCGGCCCGCGCGCTCCCCGCGGCTTTTCGAAAGCGCGGACGAAAATTCATCGTGGTGCCCTCAGCGGGAGGCAGCTAGCCGCCACGCTCCACAAATCGACGATTCGCCCGTTGTGCCGTCCCCACAATGCCGCGCTCGTCAGCGACCCGCCGCCATGGGCGGCTCGTCGTGAAGCGGACCGAGGGTCGGCTGTCCGACGGCCGCCGCATCATCTGGTTCGACGAGCGCGCCGACGCGGTGCGCGACGCCGTCGACCGCCGCGAGCTGAGCAGCGCGGCGACGGTGTCGCAGCTTCGGTTCGACCCGCTGCTCGGTGAGTGGGTCACCCTCGCGTCGCACCGGCAGGACCGCACCTTCCTGCCGCCTGTCGACGGCTGCCCGCTGTGCCCGACGGTCGGCGAACGGCACACCGAGATCCCGACTTCGGACTACGACGTCGTCGTGTTCGAGAACCGGTTCCCCGCCTTCGGGGCCGGGTCCGGTGGGAGGTGTGAGGTGGTGTGCTTCACCAGCGACCACGGCTCGTCGTTCGGCGCGCTCACCCCGGCGAGGGTGCGCCTGGTCCTCGACGTCTGGGCGGACCGGACCGCGGAGCTGGGCGAGCTGGCCGGGGTGCGCTACGTGTTCCCGTTCGAGAACCGCGGCGCCGAGATCGGGGTGACCCTGGACCACCCGCACGGCCAGATCTACGCCTACCCCTTTGTGCCGCCGATCCCGCGGCGGATGCTCGAACGCGCCAGGGCGCACGCTGCCGCCACCGGGCGCAACCTGTTCGCCGACGTGCTCGCGGCCGAGCAGGCGGCCGGCGAGCGGGTGGTGCTGGCCGGGCGGTATTGGACCGCGTTCGTCCCCGCGGCGGCCCGCTGGCCCGTCGAGGTGCACCTGTACCCGAACCGCCACGTTCGCGACCTTCCCGCGCTGACCGCCGCGGAGCGTGCCGAGTTCGCGGTCCTCTACCTCGACCTGCTCGGCCGCCTCGACGCCCTCTACGGCGAGCCGCTGCCCTACGTCGCGGCCTGGCAGCAGGCGCCGGTCGGGTCCGACCGCGACCTGGCCCACCTGCATCTGCGGGTGTTCTCCATCCGCCGGGCACCCGGCCGGCTCAAGTACCTCGCAGGCTCCGAGACCGGGGCCGGTGCGTTCGTCAGTGACGTGCTGCCCGAGGACGTCGCCGAGCGGCTGCGGAACACGCGGTGACCCGGTTCCGGCGAATCTTCGGGCGCGACCCCGAGGTCGCCTGGCGCGCGCCGGGGCGGGTGAACCTCATCGGCGAGCACACCGACTACAACGAGGGGTGCGTGCTGCCGATGGCGCTCCCGCTCGGCGTCGAGGTCGCGGTGGCGCGCAACGGTTCCGACCTGCTCCGGCTGGCCTCGGCGCAGCACGGCGGGACGCCGCAGACCGTCGTGCTCCGCGGGCTGGAGCCGGGCGCGGTGGCGGGCTGGACGGCCTATCCGGCCGGTGTCGTGTGGCAGCTGCGGCGCTGCGGGCACCAGGTCGGCGGCCCCGGCGGTGGCCTCGACCTGATGGTCGACGCCGACCTGCCCGCCGGCGCCGGGCTGTCCTCCTCGGCGGCGCTGGAATGTGCGGTCGCGATGGCGGTGGCCGACGTAGCGGGCCTGCGCCTGACCCGCCGGCAGCTCGCCGACCACGCGCGGGCCGCGGAGAACGACTTCGTCGGCGTGCCGTGCGGGGCCATGGACCAGTACGCCTCGCTGCTGTGCACCGCGGGGCACGCGCTGTTCCTCGACACCGCGACGATGGCCACCGAGCAGGTCCCGTTCGACCTCGCCGCGGCCGGGTTGGTCCTGGCGCTGATCGACACCAACGCCCCGCACCGCCTCGTCGAGGGCCACTACGCCGACCGCCGCCGGAGCTGCGCCGACGCCGCGGCCGCGCTGGGCGTCCCCGCGCTGCGCGAGGTGGCCCCCGCCGGCATCGATGCCGCGCTCGCGCTTCTGGAGTCCGGGACGGCGCGGCGGCGGGTACGCCACGTCGTGACCGAGAACGCCAGGGTGCTGGAGACGGTGCGGCTGCTGCGCCACGGCACCCCGGAGCGGATCGGTCCGCTGCTCACCGCTTCGCACACCTCGCTGCGCGATGACTACGAGGTCAGCAGCCCCGAGCTCGACCTCGCGGTCGACGCCGCGCTCGCCGCCGGGGCCCTCGGCGCCCGGATGACCGGCGGCGGTTTCGGCGGCAGCGTGCTCGTCCTCGGCGCCGGCGGGGACGTCAGGGCCATCGTCAACGCAGTGGTCGCGGCCTTCGCCGAGCGCGGGTTCGCCCCGCCGCGCCGGCTGCCGGCACACGCGGGTCCGGGTGCGGCGCGGATCGTCCGTTGACGACATTGCGCACACATACAGTTGCGTAGCGCACCGGAGAATATCTCCGCGCTCAGCACGGGCCGCGGGTGGCCGCGGCTGCGGGGAGGCTTGTGGTCAGGGACCCGGAATGCCTCCGACGCTGACCAGGAGATTGTTGCCGTCGATACGGCCGAGGCCGGTGCAGGCGTCCCAGCCGGGTCCGGCCGAATAGGCCGGGGCGATGCCGACCCAGTTGTTGCCATCGACGATGTCGGCGAACACGTTCGTCCCGTTGAGTGTGTAGAGGTAGGGACTGAAGAAACCGACGTCGGGAAAGCCCTGGCCGGCCAAGTTTGCGTTGATGACGGCCAGGAGCCCGGCGTAGAGCGGGGCCACTGCGCTGGTCCCGCCGACCACGATCCACTGACCGTCGGCGACGATGTCGTAGCCGGTGTGAGGGTCGGCGTCCGCGGCAATGTCGGGCACCCCCCGCCCGATTGACACCCCGTCGTTGGCCGAGGGGGGCACGCCCACGTTGTTCTGCCAGGGCGGCAGCGGGAACTGGTTACTGATGCCGCCGCCGGTGGCGCCGCCGCCGCCGTCGTTCCAGGTGTCCTCGTCACTGAGCACCCCGTCGTCGTCGACCTCCAGTTTCGTGCCACCGCAGGCCAGGACATAAGGATCACTGGCCGGGAAGTCACAGTGGGCTCGTCCGTCTCCGACGTTGTCGTTGCTGCCGTTGTCGCCGGAGGCGGCAAGCACGGTAAGGCCGGCTGCGGCGGCAGTGGCGAACGCGCTGTCCATACCGCTCAAGCCGGCCGGGGTCCAGCCGACATCTTCTGGCGCACCCCAACTGATGGAGAGGATGGAGGGGTTGTTCGTCGTGTCGAACGTGGCCGTCGTGATCGCGTCGATGAAGCCCTGCTCGGTGTTCGGCGCGAAATAGACGGCGATCGTGGCAGCGGGCGCGATGGTGCCCGCGGTCTCGATGTCAAGCTCGACCTCTACATCCGCTGGGTCTCCGTAGTTGTTGGTCGCGCCATCGACATCCACCTCGACAACATTGGGGGTGGCCAAGCCGAGGGCACCGAAGTAGGTGTCCAAGTCGGCCCGGGAGTAGCCGCCGCCGAGTTCGATGATCCCAATGGTCTGGCCGGCGCCATCACCAGCGGGGAAGTCGTAGAGCTGCCCGATCGTGGAGGCCGGGAAGTTGGAGATGCTCAGGGGCCGTGTTCGAACACGTGGCTGCGCCAGCGGACGGTTGGTCAGGCCCGAGACCCGTTCGATGACACCGGCGAGGTGGCGGGGCACGTGCAGATGCCCCTCGCGGCCGCGGTAGACGTGGCCGCTGGCAGACTGGTACGAGCCCAGCTGCACACCGAACGCCTGGTTCAACTGGGCCACCGTGCCGGACAGCCGCACCGTGCGCCGAGCCGGATTTGACTCATCGACCCGCAGACCGACCTGCGTGGCGAACTCTTCGACCTTGGCGAGATCGGCTGGGTCCGAGCCGTGGGTCCGCGCGACCTCCTCGCGGTCGACAGCCTGCCGGTCGCGGGGACGCCGGGCGCCCAGCGCTGCGAGATCGGGCAAGGCAGGCGCATCCGGGCGACGACGCACCTGAACGCTGACCATCACCTGCTCCGCGGGATTTGCGGGCCCAACATGAACGTCGCCCCGGCTTGGTTTGCGCTCACTGCCGAGCAGCGTCACATGATCGATAGCCATGAGCCCACCTCCAGATGTGATTGTCCATCCGCTGGCGCGGGTGTCCCACGCGGGTGGCTGTGTCAACCAGAACTGGTCCCACTTTTCTTCCTGTGCACCGGCCCTACCTGGGCCGGGTGGGGAACGGAGCTCGGAGTAACGGATCGGCCAGTCAACCCGCCTCAATGGGGTCCGGCCGTGGCGGCCGGAGTCAGGGCTCGCCCGCAACGCCCGCCCTGAACAGCGAGGATAGCGGGCGCCGCGAGCGGTCGTCGCTTGGGGTTGTGTGCGCCAGGTGCGCGTGACCACGCAGAACGCCCTTCACCACTCTGGCCTGGGTGCGAGCGCTCCCCAGGGCGGCGGCAACAGCTGCAGCGCTCGCAGACCGATCTGATCAGATGACACGCGGCCCGGTTTCTGGGAGACGTCGGCAGCGACCGAGCATTCGGATGGGAGCAGGCGCCGTGATCGGGCCGAGGTCGATCTGCACGACGCTGTCTGCGGCAAGATCCATCACCTCTGTTACGGCGATCTCGAGCTCGGCGCGTTCGGCCAGCGCGAGGTCGCACAGGAACACCGAGTACTGCAGCCGCTCGCCATGGTCCTCCATGAGCGTGCAGATCCGGCGCAGCCGCTTCGGGTCGGCGATGTCGTAGGCCATCAGGTAGCGGCGGCGCGCCAAACTATCACCTCGTTACCATCGGCATGTACTGCGGAACCTCCCCGATCAGCTCGGCGGCGAGCAGGCGCGCCTGCACGTCGAGCACCCGGCGGTAGCTGATGCGGTAGCCGAACACCGGATGTTGGATCTCGGTGTCGAGCCGTCGCTCGTAGGCGCGTAGCACTGTCCGACGGCCACCATGAGTCAGCGAGACGGCACCGGCGCGCCGGATGAAGTCCGAGGCGACGATCTCGCCGTTGTTCACCAACCCCAGCACGACCGAATCGGCGATCAACGGACGGAACTCCTCGGCGAGGTCGAGCGCCAGCGAGGGGCGACCATAGCGCGAGCGGTGATAAATCCCCAGGTAAGGGTCGAGCCCGACGCCGAGGGTCACGGCGACAAGGTCCTTGCTCAGCATGGAGTAGCAAAATGATAGCAGTGCGTTGAGCGGGCCGAGCGGCGGTCGGCGATTGCGGCCGAGCACCGAGAACTCGGCAGCGAACTGGGCCGCGGAGGGGCGATCATCGACGGGAGCGCGCCGAAGTACATCCTTGCCGCGGTGCCCTCGATTCCCAGCAGAGACGAGAAACTGGCCGCGGTGCGTGCCTGGTCGGCGAGGCGCCTCAGCGATGCCACCACGCCGGCCACCTCGCCACGTGCGTTCCGCCGCAGCAGCGTGCGGCAGTTCAGGATCTTGCCGGCGATCATCTGCTGGGCGAGTCCTGTCTCGCCCTGCGCGTGTGCGACGACCTGGCGCCGGCGAAGTTCGACGTGCTTGGACGGCTGCCCCTGCCCGAAGCCCTGCAGCCAGCCTCCGGTGCTCAGCCAAAGCACCGGGATGTCTCGGCGAACATCTCGCGCAGCCTCACCCGGTAGGCGGCGGCTCTCGCACCTGGCGGATGGACGCTACCTGCTCTGTACGGCCCACCCAACCCAGCTCAGGAAACTCCCCATGCCGTCGGGAAACCCGGGGATCAAGAAATGGCGGTTGCTCAGGGTGAGCTGCCACGGAGTCACCGGCGCGGCGCGGCCGCCAGCACCACCCGGTCCGGGCGCAGCAGGACCGCGGTGGCCCGCCCGCGGCGCAGCCAGGCGTGCAGGGTGCCGTCGTCGGCGACCACGACATCCGCGTCCTGAGCGTCGACCGGCCCCGGCTCGCTGTCGGACGCCCCCACCAACCGGGCGGTGCGCGCCCCGAGCGCGCGGGCCCGCGCGCGCAGACCGGCGTCGCCCGGCCCGGTGAACAGCAGCGCGAACCCGCCGCCGAGGACGTCGTCGAGTCGTGCGTCAACGCCGTCGACCTGCACGAACGGCTGCGGACACAGCGTGCCCGGCAGGTCGCGGCGATGGCGGCGGCGGTCCACCCAAGGGCTGGGCGGGTAGCGGGTCGCGATCCCGGCCATGGCCCGAGCCTGCGCTCCGGGCAGCCGCAGCAACGCCGCGACCACCGGGCGGCGCAGTGCCGCGACGGCGTCCTGGCCGCCGGTCATGGCCTTCCCGACGCGCACAGCCGTGCGGATCACCGCCACCACGTGCGGCCCGCGCTCGGCCTGGTAGCTGTCGAGCAGCTCGTCGGCTTGCCCGTCGGCCTCGCCGCGCAGCACGGCGGCGAGCTTCCACCCGAGGTTCTGCGCGTCGCGCAGGCCGGCGCCGAGGCCCTGCCCGATGAACGGCGGCGTGAGATGGGCGGCGTCACCCAGGAGCAGTATCCGGCCCCGCCGCCACCGGTCGGCGATCCGGGCGCGGAAGGTGTACTCCGCGCTGCGGAGCACCTCCCACTCGGCGCCCGGCACGTCGCGCAGCCACGGCGCGGTCAGCGCGGCGAGGCGGTCCGGCGCGGCGAGATCCTCGGCGGACTCGCCGGGGTGGATCCGGAACTCCCAGCGGTACCGATCGCCGGTGAGGTGCATGAACGTCGCCGCCCGGCGTGGGTCGCACACCTGGTCGACCCCGCCCCACGGGGCGATCGCGGCGCGGCAGGCCACGTCGACCACCAGCCACCGCTGGGTGTAGCCCAGGTCCCGCAAGCGGGAGCCGATCGCCTCTCGGACGACGCTCGCGGCCCCGTCGCAGCCGAGCACCGCGTCGGCCCGCAGGTGCTCCTCGGCACCGGTGGCGACGTCGCGCAGCGTCACCCGGACCGACGCGGGGTCGCCGCCGTGCTGCTCGACGGCAGTGACGACGACCCCGCCGCGCATGGTCACCGCGGGGTGGCGGGCGAGGTTCGCGCGCAGCAACGCCTCGAGATAGGGCTGGTCGAAGAGGTTGGCCTCGGGGTGGCCGTACCGCCCCACCGCGCGGTCCCGGCGGAACTCGGCGAACGGGCGCAACCGTGCGTCGAGCAGCCGCAGCCCGGTGGCGGGACGGCTGATGGCGGCGAATCCCTCGTGCACCCCGAGCCGCTGCAGGATGCGCACCGCCTCGTCGTCGAGGTGCACCGCCCGGGGCAGGGGATACGGGTCGGCGTACCGGTCGAGCAGCGTGCTGGCGACACCGTGCTGCGCCAGCAGGGTGGCCACGGCGACGCCGGTAGGACCTGCCCCGACGATCACGACCCGCGGGCAGCCGGTCACCTGACGAGGGCCGGGCCGGCCGCGACGAGCAGCGCCACGTCGATCAGCGCGACGGCCAGCACGGCGCGGAACGGTGCCCGCGAGCCCGCGCGGCGGCCGGCGACGAAACCTGCGGCCAACACGCCCGCGGCCAGCACGGGTGCGGCCGCGGCGAGTGCGGGGAACACCGGGACGCCGGCGGCGAGCACCACCGATGCGGCGAGCAGCAGCACCGCGGCGACGACCCGGCTGGTGGCGGCGCCGAGGTGGTGCGGCAGGCCGCGGACGCCGGTGGCTGCGTCGCCGTCCAGGTCGGGCAGGACGTTGGCGAAATGCGCACCGGCCCCGAGAAGCGCGCCGGCGACCGGGAGCCACCACGGCGGTGCCGGCGCCCCGGGCGCCCCGACCACGACGAACACCGGCAGCAGGCCGAAGCCCACGACGTAGGGCACCGGCGAGGCACGGGTGGCCTTCAGACCCAGGTCGTAGGCCCATCCCGCGGCCACCGCCACCAGGTGCAGCCAGCCCGCGAGGAGCCCGAAGGCTAGCGAGAGCGGTACGCAGAGCATCCCCGCGAGCACCGCGGCCGTGCCGACGGCCCGCCGCGAGACCGCCCCGGTGACCAGCGGTTTGTCCGTGCGGCCGACGAGCACGTCGCGCTCCGCGTCGAGGTAGTCGTTGAGCCAACCGACGGACAGCTGGCCGCTGAGCACGGCCGCGGCCACTCCCAGCACGCCCACGGCGGGCCGGCCGGTGGTCACCGCCAGGGCCGTCATCATCGCGGTGACGGCGACCGTCGGCTCCGGGTGGCAGGCCCGCGCGAGAGCCGGCGCCGCACTCACGACAGGCCGCATGGGCGCCAGCATGGCAGCCTTCGGAGGTGCGCACCGGGAGACGCGACCACAGGGCGGGTGGCGGGCCCGCGCGCGCTCGCCCACGCAACGACCCCGGCCAGTACGATGACCTCGCCGACCAGTGGTGGCGTCCGGACGGGACGTTCGCGATGCTGCACTGGCTCGCTGCCGCGCGCGGAGCACTGGTGCCACCCGCCGACCGGGACGGTGCGGTACTCGTCGACCTGGGATGCGGCGCGGGCCTGCTCGCCCCGCACCTGGCTGGGAAGGGGTATCGCCACCTCGGGGTCGACGTCACGGCGTCGGCACTGGAGCAGGCTGCGGCGCACGGCGTCACCCCGGTGCGCGGTGATGTCATGGCCGTCCCGCTGGCCGGCGGGTGCGCCGACGTCGTGGCCGCCGGCGAGATCCTCGAGCACGTCACCGACCTGTCGGCCGCGGCCGGCGAGGCCTGCCGACTGCTGCGCCCCGGCGGTCTACTGGTGATCGACACGCTGGCCGCGACCAGGCTCGCGCGCCTCGTCGCGGTCAGCCTGGCCGAGCGGGTGCCCGGCGGGGCGCCGCCCGGGATCCACGATCCTGCGCTGTTCGTCGATCGGGCCGTGCTGGTTCGGGAGTGTGCGCGCCACGGCGTGGACCTGCGGCTGCGCGGCATCCGCCCCTCCGTGCCCGGTCTGGCGCGCTGGCTCGCCAGGCGCGCCGACGACGTGGCGATGGTGCCGGTGGCGACCACGGCGGTGCTGTTCCAGGCCACCGGACGGCGCCGGTGACCGCCCGCGCCCGCGTCACCGGATCGGGGTCGGCCCTGCCCGGCGCCCCGATCGGGCAGGGCGAGACGTGGGACGGTTTCTTCGCCCGGCACTGCGGCGGCGGCCCGGCGCGGGAGCGGGTGTTCCGCGGGGCCGGGGTCCTGCGCCGGCACGCGGTGGTGAACCCGCTGGTCGAGGACGTCTCCGGGTGGTCCACCGGGGAGCGGATGCGGCGCTACGCGATCGAGGCGCTGCCGTTGGGAAAGGAGGCGGTCGGTGCCGCGCTGGCCGACGCCGGGCTCGCGGCCGAGGACGTCGGGCTGTTCGCGGTGGTCTCCTGCACCGGCTACGCGACTCCGGGCGTCGACATCCGCGTCGCCGCCGACCTCGGGATGGCGCCCGACCTGCAGCGGCTCGTCCTGGGACATATGGGCTGCTACGCGGCGTTGCCCGGCCTGGGCGCGGTCACCGACTACGTGGTGGCCCGGGGTCGACCCGCGGTGCTGCTGTGCCTGGAGCTGACGTCCCTGCACGTGCAGCCGCCGACCGATGACATGGGCCAGGTGGTCTCGCATGCGCTCTTCGGCGACGCGGCCGCGGCGGTGGTCGTGCAGCCCGGCCCGCCGGCGCCCGGCCGGGACCTGGAGGTCGTCGACATCGCGGCGGTCACCGACCCGAGCACCGCCGACCAGATGACCTGGGACATCACCGACCTCGGGTTCCGGATGGGCCTCTCGCCGCAGGTTCCCGCCGTGCTCGCCCGCCGCGTGGCCCCGATGGTGGACTGCCTGCTGGCGCGTCACGGCCTGGACACCACCGATGTGGACGCGTGGGCCGTGCATCCCGGCGGCCCCCGGATCCTCGACACCGTCGCCGGGCACCTCGGGCTGCCTCCCGCCGCGCTCGACGCGTCCCGGCACGTGCTCGCCGAGCGGGGGAACTGCTCCTCGGCGACGGTGTTGCTCGTGCTCGACGCGTTGCGCGCCGCCGGTCGTCCGCGGCCCGGCCGTCCGGCGCTGATGATGGCGTTCGGACCGGGCCTCACGCTCTACGCGGCGCTGCTCCGCGCGGCCTGACCCGGGAGCGGCTGCGGTGCCTGGTGGGATCAGTCAGTTGTTGCGGT
Source organism: Mycobacteriales bacterium (assembly GCA_038254065.1). Lineage (GTDB taxonomy): Bacteria > Actinomycetota > Actinomycetes > Mycobacteriales > Pseudonocardiaceae > Pseudonocardia. The sequence continues at coordinate 37,305 of JBBSGM010000019.1, forward strand.
CACCGCCCCCGACGCTGGCGGACACGTCCCCGACGCTTGCGTAAACGCCGCCGCGCTGGTTGGTGCTGTTGGTGGTGGACTGACTGGCGCCGCCATTGCTGCTGGTGGTCTCGGTCCCGTTGGTGCCATTCGTACCGGAGGCAGCGTTGCCGCGGTTGGTGCCGGAGGCGCCGTTCGCCGTGGTCAGAACGAGCAGGAATTTTTCTTACGAGTACGCCCGGAGCATCACCGCGGCCACGAAGGTTCACGCGTTCGGTCTATATTCATGGCGGCCGAGACGCATGTGCTCGCCAGCCGACGGGATGGTCCGGACCGGCGAGCAGACCGCACGTGCGCATCGCATCCGCAAGCCACCAGTTGCGGCACGCGAAGGCCGACTCGACTACCGGCGCAGCACGATCCCGCGGACGAAAGCGGCCTGCCCGGCATGCTGAAGATCGTCGCTGAGCACGCTGACCAGCCGCACCCCCAGCGTCACCGGCGGGTCCCACGCGTCGTCGACGACGCGGTCCAGATCCGCGTCGACGAGGTCGGCCGCGTAGCGGGCGGAGCTCTCGTGCACCGCGTCGTGGTAGCCGACGAGCTCCTCGGGCGACGCCACCCGGACCGCGGCCACGTCGTCGCTGCGGTGGCCGTACCCGATGTCGGCCGGGTCGAACGGCAGTCCGAAGCGCTCGACCCAGCCCTGCGCGGTCCAGACCTGCTCGGTACCCGCGGCTCCCGCGACGTGGTCGTCCTGGACCCGCGTCAGGTGCCACACCAGCCAGCCGATGGAGTTGGCGTCGGCGTCGACCCGCAAGGCCAACTGCTCGGCGGTCAGCCCCTCGACCGCCTGGTGCACGACGTCGCGGATCCGGTCGAAGCCGTAGACCAGGAGCTCGGCGCTACTCACGAACGGAGACGCTAGCCGCTCACGGATCGATCGGCAGGACGAGCAGCCTCCCGTTCCCCGATGTCCGTGGCGAACCCGACGACGGCCTGGTCGATGCGCCGCAGCAGCCGCGCGACGCCGAGCAGGTCGGCCCGGCGGCGCGGTTCCTCGCTTTGTGCCGCGTACCCCTCGGCCGCGTCGACGAGGTCCTCCGCCGATCGGATCTCCTCGTGCTCGCGCTGCAGCAGCACCCGGCGCAGCGCGTCGAGGTTGGCCCGGACGCGGTCGGCGGCGGGCTGCAGGGTCGGCGCCCAGCCGGGGTCCTGGACCTGGTCCGACTGCCGGGCGAGGCTGCGCGCGTAGTGATCCACGCCGGTCAGCACCCGCAGCGCGCGCTGCGAGCTGGACCGGCCGCGCCGCCGCGGCAGCGGGTTGTCCAGCGGCTTCGCCCGCGCGCGCAGGGTTGCGAGAGCGTCGTCCATGTCCCGGGCCAGCTCCACCGGCGGCTTGTCCGGCTCCCGCCCGAGGAGCCGGGCGACGGCCGCGTCCAGCACCTCGTCGGTGGCGTCAATCAGCTCGTCGAGCGCCTCGTCGAACGCCTCCCGGGTGCGTTTGGGCAGCACCAGATACCCGGCAAGCATGCCTATCGCGGCCCCGATGGCGGTCTCCTCGAGCCGCAGCACGAGGGTCTCGGCGCTGAACTGGCCGATCAGCCCGTAGAGCAACGCGAGCACGGCGGTGATCCAGAACGCCAGCAGTGCCTGCGAGATCCCGACGAGGTAGAGCGCGAGAAACATGGCGCCGAAGATGAGGACCAACGCAACCAGGGGGTGGCCGCTGACGAGCACCGCCAGGCCCATCCCGGCGACGACGCCGCCGAGGGTGCCGAACACCCGCTGCAAGCCCCGGTGCAGGACGTCACCGCGGCTGCTGGTCCCGGCGAACACGACGAACGCGGCGATCACCGCCCAGTACCAGCGCGCCGGTGAGACGAGCTCGCCTGCCACGATGGCGAGGCTGGTCGCGACGCCGACCTGGACGGCCTGGCGGGTGGTCAGCCGGACCTCGCCGGGCTTCTCGCCGTCGTCGCTGTCGCCGTTCCGGCCTTCGGAGCGGTGGTGCGGTCCGGCGGTGGGCACGGGATCGGTCGACCCCAACGCGTCCGCCAACCGGCTCACCGCGAAGGCCACCCGCTGGGTCCGGTCCCCGTGGCCCCGGGTCGCGGCGACGAGTCCGCCGACGCTGCGGCGGGCTCCCGCCAGCAGCGTGGGGACCATCGCGGGCGGGGTACCCGTGGCCGAGGCGGCCAGCAAGCCACGAAGGCCGGCCAGCAGTGTTCGGCGGTTGCTGTCGTCGAGCGGGGTGTCGGCCTGGACGAGCCGGCGGGTCGCGACGGCGAGGCGTTCGGCTGCCAGCTCGGCGTCGAGGGTCCGCAGGGCCAGGTCGTCGTCCCCGCTGCCGTCCGCATCACCGTCGCCGTGCCGGCGCTCCAGGCGGTCGACGACCAGCAGTGCGGTCTCGTTGAGCCGGACCCGACGTTTGCGCACGTCGCGCAGCTCGTCCTCAATCGTCTTGGCCGGTCCGCCGGCGGCCGCCAGCAGGTCGGCGACGGCGTCGAGCAGGGTGTGCAGGTGGGCCCGGAACGCCCGGACGAGCCGGTCCAGGGCCCGCTCTGGCCGTTCGGCGAACACCCAGCCGCGCAGCAGCAGCGTCGAGCCGATGCCGATCACCGCCGCGACGAGCAGCCACGGCAGCTGTGCCACGGTGACCCGCAGGAACTGCGTGAAGAAGTACGGCATGAACGCTCCCTGGCCGAGCGCGAAGCCGCGGGGGCCGAAGCGGCGGATGTACACCGCGACCATCATCACGGCGACGAACACGGCGTCGGCGATCACCCGCTGCGGTGCCAGCAACGTCCCACCGGCGATGGACGCGGCCGCCGGCCCCAGCATGAGCAGGGTGGTCACCCGTCGCCGGCCGAGGTCAGGCTCGTTCACCGACAGGTTGCTGATCATCCCCAGCATCGCGGCGAAGATCACCACGGTCACCGGCTGCCCGATGAGCGCCCGCACCCCGGACATGACCACCGTCGCGAGCGCCATCGACACGGTCGCCACACTCGCCAGCTGCAACCGGCCCAGACCCGGGTCCACTCCGGTCAACCTGGTGCGGAGCTCCGCCAGCCACGCCTTCCACCGCACCGACGCAGTTTCGCATGCAACCACGACGGAGGAGCTCACCTAAGATCGGCCCGATGACGAGATACTTCGACGTGCACCCGGACAATCCGCAACCGCGGGCGATCAGCCAGGTCGTCGACCTCGTCCGCGCCGGTGGGCTGATCGCGTACCCGACGGACTCCTGCTTCGCGCTGGGCTGCCAGCTGGGCAACTCCGAGGGCCTCCACCGGATCAGGGAGATCCGCCACCTCGACGACGGGCACCACTTCACTCTGGTGTGCAAGGACTTCGCCCAGCTCGGCCAGTTCGTGCACGTGAGCAACAGAGTGTTCCGGCTGGTCAAGGCATCGACGCCGGGTCGCTACACCTTCATCCTGCCGGCGACCAAAGACGTGCCGCGCCGGTTGCTGCACCCGAAGAAGAAGACCGTCGGGGTGCGGATCCCCGAGCACCCCGTCGCGGCGGCGCTGCTGGCCGAGCTCGGGGAGCCGCTGCTGTCCTCCACGTTGCTGCTGCCCGACCAGGACGGGCCGATGACCCACGGTTGGGAGATCAAGGAGCGGCTCGACCACGCGGTGGACGCGGTGATCGACTCGGGTGACTGCGGCACCGAACCGACGACGGTGATCGACCTCTCGCAACCCGAACCCGAGATCGTCCGTCGCGGAGCGGGGGACACCGCGCGGTTCGAGTAGCTCAAGGAGCCGCCCAGGCCTGCAGGGTGCGGCGGCTGTCGAACCGGCGGGGGTCGCCGGTGAGCGGGTCGGTGAACTCCAGTGTGCGGGCCAGCAGCTGCAGCGGCCTCGAGAAGTCGTCGAGCGGGGTGTCGGTGAGCACCGGGTAGAAGCCGTCGCCCAGGATCGGGATGCCGAGCCCGCTCATGTGCAGCCGCAGCTGGTGGGTTCGCCCGGTCGCCGGGGTGAGCCGGTAGCGGCCCAACCCGGCGCGGTGCGCGAGCAGCTCGACCGTCGTCTCGGCGTTCGGCGCACCGTCGACCTCCCGTGCGCAGATCACCCCGCGTTCCTTCACGATCCGGCTGCGCACCGTGCGGGGCAGCGCCAGGTTCGGGTCGTGCGTCGCGATCGCCTCGTAGGTCTTGCGGATCAACCGGTCCCGGAACATCGTCTGGTAGGCGCCGCGGTGCTCGGGGTGCACCACGAACATCACCAGCCCAGCGGTGGCCCGGTCCAGCCGGTGCGCCGGGCTCAGCGCGGGCAGGTCGAGCTCGCGGCGCAGCCGGACCAGCGCGGTCTGCACGACATGGCGTCCGCGCGGGATCGTGGACAGGAAATGTGGCTTGTCCACCACCAGCAGGTCGTCGTCCCGGTGCACGATCTCGATCTCGAACGGGACCACCACCTCGTCGGGGAGGTCACGGTGGAACCACAGATGCGACCGTGGCACGAACGGGGCGTCCGGTGCGACCGGGCCGTGCGCGTCGACGATCCGCTGCTCGCGGAGCAACGCGTCGATCCGGCTCGGCTCGACCCGGGGCAGCCGTTCGACGAGGTGGTCGCGCATGGTGGCCCATGGCCCGTCGTCAGGGGTGCGCAACCGCACGGGATCCAGGCCGTGCCGCTGCGGCAGCGGCGAGCCGAGCTTGCGCCTCATCGGCGGCGAGTCTAGCCAGCCGGAGATCGGCTAGCGTGGGGCGATGGCCGATCCCGCCGTGCTCCTCCACCGCGACGAGGAGGACTCTGCCGTGGCCGTGCTCACCCTCAACCGGCCCGGCCGCTACAACGCGCTCACCGACGAGCTGAAGAACGCGCTGCTCCACACGCTCACCCGGGTCGCCGCCGACCCGGCGGTGCGGGCGGTCGTGCTCACCGGCGCGGGCAAGGCGTTCTGCGTCGGCCAGGACCTCGTCGAGCACGCCGCGAACCTGGAGCGGGGCGCAGACACGGCGTTCAACACCGTGACCGAACACTACAACCCCATCGTGCGGACGCTCGCCGCGGCGCCCAAACCGGTCGTCGCGGCGGTCAACGGGTCTTGTGTCGGGGCTGGGCTCGGCTTCGCGCTGGCCTGTGACCTGCGCGTCGCCGCCGCCGGTGTCAGGTTCTCGACCGCGTTCACCGGGATCGGGCTGACCGCCGACTCCGGGCTCTCCGCCAGCCTCGCGCACGCGGTCGGCACCTGCCGGGCCACCGAGCTGCTGCTGCTCGGTGAGCCGTTCACCGCTGAGCAGGCGCACGCCTGGGGTTTGGTGCGCGAGGTCGTGCCCGCGCCGGAGGTGCTCGGTGCCGCGCTGGTGCTCGCGCGGCGGCTCGCGGCCGGCCCGACTATGGCCTACGCGGAGGTCAAACGCGCGGTCCGGTTCGGCGCGGTGAACGACCTGCCCGCGGTGCTCACGCACGAGGCCGCTGCGCAGGCCCGGTTGGCGGGCACCCGGGACCACCGCGGCGCCGTCGTCGACTTCCTGGCGAAGAGAAAACCGATCTTCGAGGGCCGATGAGTCGCGCGGGTTTACCGGTGGCCGAGCCCGCGCGGCACCTACGCCGGCCCAGCGGCGGACCGGGCCCGCTGCTCGAGCTGGCGGGACAGGTTCGGGTGCTCATGGCAGGCCTGCGCAGGGGTGGAGCCGGCGCTGGCAGCCCTGTTGCTCTCGGGTTGGTGAGCTCGGTTATCGAATGGGCGCGTCCTGGACGCAGCTCCTCGAGCCTGCCCGACGATGTGGCCCGCGCCGCGTTCGAGGGGATCCTGCCGACCCTGTGACGCTTTTCTGCGTTGTCAAGTGGCGTTCG
>JBBSGM010000020.1:0-43023 GCA_038254065.1 Mycobacteriales bacterium
CCAGAGCTTCGAACCCGAACTCGACCCCCTCCAGCGGCAGATCCTTGAGCTGCTCGACGTCCCCACCGCCAACTACACGCGTTCATGATCTCAAGCCGGTGGGGGGCGATTTTGGACTCGAGAAGTGCGGAACGTCAGCTGCAGCGTGGCCAGCGGTGCTAGATCGGTGACGGGGCAGCCGGCCAGCGTGATCTCCTGCAGTGAGCTTCCGGCGACCGCATCGAGCGACGTGACCGTTGGCACTGACAAGACCCCAAGCTCTTTAAGCCGATCGAGGACAGGTGTCACGGCAGAAAGACCACCGGTGACCGGCGCCTCGCCGACGAACAGCGACTGGAGATCGGGAAGGCCGCTGAGGGCGCGGAGGTCGCGGAGACGCGTGGCGTCGAACAATTTCACGTCCCTCAGATGGGAGGCTGACGCCAGCGCCGAGAGATCCGACAGATCGGTGCAGCCGAACAAGATCACGTCTGTGAGTGATAGGCAGTCAGCAAGAAACGCCACATCGTGTCCGCCTTCAGGTGCCGCTGCTCTTAACCAACTCAGGTCCACGAGCGTGGGGAGCACCGCCCAGCCCGCGCTAGCCGCGTCGCCGCTCACGTTCACGAAGTTCAACTCAGGGCAGCTCACGAGTGGTGTGAGATCGACCGGCGCCCCGGTCCGAACTTGCAGGCCGGTCGTGAGCGGTGGCGCGTCGCGGAGGAAGGCAAGGTCGTCGACCGGCTCAGAGCTGTGCAGGTCGAGCGTCGCGTCCCGGAGGTGCTGCAGGTCGCGCAGATGCGACACGTGCTCGACGAGCTCGACGCGGATCCTTCCGTCGTCCAGCGGAGCGTCCTGCAGCACTGCTGTGGCGTACTCGCCGGGGTCGAAGTAGCGCCACACCTGCGCGAGCGCGCGCTGCACCGCGCCGCGGGGGTCCGGCGCCCACCGGGCGAGAAGCCGCTTGGCCTCGGGTCCACCAACCAGGGCGGCGGTCTGCACGCAGGCGGCCGCCGAGGCGTCGCTGCACTCGTCCAGCGAGGAGGGCAACCGCCGCAGCATCCGGTCGCCGACCAGCGCCAGCGAGCGGGTCTCGTTCTGCCCGTGGGGCGGCATCAGTTCCTCGACCGCCGCCTCCACCCGCCGGGTGATGTCCGGGTCGATCACCTGGGCGGTCTCCAGGCACGCGCGGCAAGTAGCCGCAGCCGCCGGCAGTGCCGTGGTTCGGTATCGGCACGGTCCAGCACGCCGCCCAGCAGCGCGGTCCGGCGCTCGGGCGTGGCATGCCCGACCGCCATCACGATCGTCTCCCACCACTGGTCGAGATGGGCGCGGGTGACCAGCGCGTCGACCGTCTGGTCCTCGACCGCCTCCTTGGCTGCCAGGTACTCCTGGAACGTGCGGTGCACGAAGTCGACCCGGCCCACCACCGGCTCGCGCACCACTCCGCTGCGTTCCAGCAGGTGGTGCAGCACGTCCTCGGCGGAGTACTCGACGTTGGGCATCCGCGCCACCGCACGCCCCACCTGCGCCAGCACCTCCTCGCGGGGCAGCTCCGCCCGACCGGCGAGGCTCAGCCGCCACGCCACGTGCTGCAGGATCGCGAGCTTGCTGCCGGTGTCCAGCACGACAGTGCGGCCCGCCGGCACCTCCCGTTCGGCGTCGCGCCGTTCCAGCAGCAGCGCCAACGCGTCCCCGTACAGGGCCATCCGGTCCGGCGGCAGCTGCTGGCGACGGTCGAGGTTGAGCGCGCAGAGCATCGCGCACAGCAGCGGGTTGCTCGCCAGCCCGCGCAGGTGCTTGCGCCCGTCGAGTTGACGCAGCAGCCCCCGCTCGTAGGGGCGCAGCTCGTCGGAACTGCACGGCAGCGCGGCCGCCGAACGCCGGGCCGCCTCGCGCAGCGCGTCGTGCCAGCGGCGGCAGAACGCCGCCACGTCCAGCGGCGACATCCGTTCCAGCAGCACCGGGGCGAACCCCTCCGTCGCCAGCCAGCCCCGGTCGGCGGCCCCCGGGCGGGACGTCACCACCATCCGCACCTTCGGGTAGGCGGCGAGCAGGCCGCGCAGCCACGGCCGGACCGCCGACCGCTGCGCAGGCACCAGCTCGTCCACCCCGTCGACGAGCAGCATCGCCCGGCCGCTGTGCAACTGCCGGTGCACCCACCCTGGAGGCGCCAGGTCGACCAGCGGGTCGGCCACGCCGACCAGCAACTCCTCCGGCCGCGGCAGCGCCCGGTCGGCGTAGCTGCGCAACCGGACGAGGAATGGCACGCACCCGTTCCAGCCGGCCAGCGGTCCGGAGAACCCGCTGCGGGCGGCCGTCACCGCCAGCCACTGCAGCAGCGTCGTCTTGCCCGAGCCGGCGTCACCCCGCAGCAGGGTCCGCGGACCCTCGGCGAGCGCCGCCTCAGCCCGCAGGCTGGCCGAACCCGGTGCGGTGCGCCCGTCGGCGAACCAACGCTCGTCGGGCCGATCGCCGAGCCCCCGCCCGCGCCGGACGTGGTCGGTGCTGACCTGCAGGCTCAGGTACGCGACGCTCACCAGGGTGCGCGGCCGGTAGCGCCGCACGTCGATGCCGAACTGCTCCAGCTCGTCCAGCGTGTCGCTGACGTGCGCGAGGTAGCGGGCCCGGAACTCCTCGTCGTGCTCACGGCCGGCAGGGGCGTCCAGGGTGGTGCGCGGCAGCCGGTGCAGCACCTCGGTGATGCGCTCGGTGACGTCGGAGAACCGGCCCAGCAGCTCGGTCAGCGCCCGCGGCTCGAACGCGGGCAGCTGCGTGACCACCTGCACCAGCGCCATGCAGCTCTCGTCGAGTACCGCGTCGTAGAGCTGCTCGGCCGGCTCGGCCAGACCCACGCGACGGATCGGGACGCGTTGGCGCACCAGGCGGGCCAACTTGCGTGCGTCCACGTCCACGGCGAACAGGGTGGCGTCGGTGAGGTCCGCGCCGTCCAGCGCGTCGACGACCGCCAGGAGCGCGGCGGCCCGCTCACCCTCGGGCACGTTCCGGAAGTCGTGCTCGTAGATCGGCCGCAGTCGTTCGGCGATCTGGTCGGCCAGATCCTCCAGCTGCCGGACCAGCCTGCGTCGCTGGAAATGGTCCCGAACGCCGATCTTGACCAGATCGACCAGCTCGGTACCGCGCTGGTCGCGTTCTCGCCTCGCGCCCAACCAGGTCCGCACCGCGTGGGTCACCACCTGCGTGCCAATCCCGGACGCAGCGTGCACCAGCACCATCCGTCGTCCCCTCTCCCCAGGCATCGATGGGTCCCATAGTGGTGCAGCAGCGCCGGCGACCGAACAACGCGTGTGAGGTGGCGACTGCAAGCTCCTCGTCAGCGCGTCCCGGCAGCCGGCTCCCACCAGTTCTGGTCCTGGGCGACCCGGCGACCAGGTAACGACGCCCGGGCAGGCAACCGGCAACGCCCGCTTTAGTGCTCCCGCCTAGCGTCGTGCTCACGCCAGCTCAGGGGGGTGAGGTGGGTGCAGGAACCCATGAGTTTCGGGGTGCTGGGGCCGGTGCTCGTCCGGGCCGGGGACCGGGACGTCACACCGACCCGGTCGCGCCTGCGGGAACTGCTCGCCCTGCTCCTGATGCGGGCCAACGCGGCGGTCAGCAGCGCCGCGCTCATCCACGAGCTCTACGGCGACCGCCCCCCGGACACGGCGGTGACCGCGTTGCAGGTGCACGTCTCACAGCTGCGCAAGGCGCTGCTGCCGGGAGGGGTCTCGCAGCAGCGGTTGCGGACCGTCTGCGGCGGCTATCTGCTGCAGGTCGAACCCGACGAGCTCGACCTGCACCGCTTCGAGGCGCTTGCGTCGGAGGGCTCCCGCCTGGTCGCGGCGGGAGGTGCCGCGCGGGCGGCCGCCGTGCTGCGGGCGGCACTGCAGCTCTGGCGCGGCCCGGCCCTCGCCGACGTGAGCTCGCCCGTGCTCGTCCAGGTCTTCGGGCCCCGGGCCGAGGCACGCAGGCTGGAGGTTCTCGAGTCGCGCATCGAGGCGGAGCTGACCGCGGGCGCGAGCGACGCGCTCGTCCCCGAGCTGCGCAACCTCGTGGCCGAGCACCCGCTTCAGGAGCGCCTGCGGAGCCAGCTGATCCTCGTGCTGTACCGCGCCGGCAGGCAGGCCGATGCGCTGGCGGAGTACGCGGACTTCCGGCTCCTGTTGCGCACGGAGCTTCGCTGCACCCCTTCCGCCGAGCTCCAGGAGCTGCACCAGCGGATCCTCGCCTCCGACCCGGAGCTGCGTGGACGACGTCCGGCCGTGGTGGTGCGGCGCCGGGCCGGGATCGCGCCCGCCCAGCTCCCCGCGTGTGCCCCCCAGCTCGTCGGTCGCGACGGCGCGAGCGCAACGCTCCTCGGTGCGTTCGACACCGACCGGGCGCCGTGCTGCGTGGTCGTCGGGGGTGCCGGAACCGGCACGACCGCGCTGACGCTTTCGGTGGCCCACCGGGTCCCCGATCGCTTTCCCGACGGCCAGCTGTTCACCCGGGTCGACGGGGTTGCCACCCCCGCAGACGTGTTCGGCAGCTTCCTCGTCGCGCTCGGTCACCGCCCGGACGCGCTGCCCGGCGGCCCCGGTCGGCGCGCCGCGCGCCTGCTGGCCGAGCTGGTGGACCGCAAGGTGCTGTTGGTGCTCGACGACGTGCCGACCGGGTGGGGAGTGGAAGCCATCGCCGGCCTCCCGCCGGGCAGCGCGCTGCTGGTCAGCTCGCCGGGGAGGCTGCCGGAACTGGGTTCCGCCGCGCGTCGCGTCCGGATCGGGCCGCTGTCCCAGCCCGACGCGCTCGCGTTGCTGGCCGCGGGACTCGGCGCGACGCGGGTCCGCCGGGAGATCGCCGCCGCCCGCGAGATCGTCGACCGGTGCGGCCGGTTGCCGCTCGCCGTCCGCATCGTCGCCGCCCGCGCCGTGGGGCGGCCGCACTGGACCCTGGGGGCCTTCGCCCGCAGGTTGTCGGCGCCGTCGGGCCTGCTCGGCGAACTCGTCGCCGGTGACCTGTGCGTCCGGGAGAGCCTGCTGCGCCGCTACCAGAGCTGCGACGACGCACAACGCCGCGCCTTCCGGCTGCTCGCCCGGCGGCCCGCGTCGGAGACACCCGAACTGGACGGGTCGTCCTCGGCCCTGCCCCCGCTCCGCCCCGACGCGGACATGTCGGCCGCGTCGGCGTTGGCCGACACCGGCTTGCTGGAGATCGCCGACACCGCAATGGATGCCACGGGCTACCGGATGCCGACGGTGTGCGCCGCGCTGGCCGCCGAGCTGCTCGCCGCCGAGCACCCGCCCGAGCCGGCGGGCGCCGGTCGCCACCCGGACGCCACCGCGCACGGCCACCTCGGTGTCGTACGCCGGCACTGACGACCGGCACGCCCGGTGCCGACGGCGTGGTCCGGTCCGGCACGGGTGAGGAGTCGTCAGGGCGCCCGCAACGGATCCGGTGGGAGGTCCGTGCCGTCCGTGAGCAGCGGGCTGGGCGTGCGGCGGCTCGTCGGGTCGATTCCGGTCCTCGTCATCGGGGCTCCTCCTCGGCGTGCGGCAGCGGGTCGTCCCACCCTGGGTAGCTGTGCTTAACCCCAGCTAAAGCTCCGCCGGTGATCTCGCGCAGGTCAGCCGCCGCCTCCTCCTGCCGCGCGAGGAGCCCGATCCGACCGTAGATGTCGACACTGCGCCGCAACCAGGTCGCGGCCTCCGCGACCCGTCCGCTGTCGCGGTGCGCGCGACCGAGGGCAAGCCCGGCGAGGGCCAGCGCCCGGGGGTCGTTGCGCTCGTCGATTCGCGGTAGCGCGCTGCTCAGCACCTCGACGGCGTCGCCGGGGAACCCGCGCACCCGGCGCACCTCGCCGAGCTGGCACAGCGCCTGGCCGACCCCACGGCCGTCGCCGACCGCCTCGAAGAGCGTCACGCAGTTGCGGAAGCGCCGCTCGGCCGACACCCAGCGCTCCCGGTCCAGGTCCACCTCCGCCAGGCTGAACAGCGCGTAGGCCTCCCAGCGGCGGTCCGACATCAGCCGGAACGCGGAGACGCAGTCCTCGGCGAGCCGCTCGGCCTCGAGCAGCCTGCCCTGCATCCGGCGCACCCGGACGAGGCCGCGCAGGACGTAGGCCCACCAGCGCCGGTCCCCGAGCTCGGAGAAGATCTCGGCACCCGTCTCCAGGCAGCGGCCGGCCTCGTCGAGTTCGCCGAGGTCGCGGTACAGCAGCCCGCGGGAGCGCAGCAGCTCGGCGTGGCCGCGCCGGTCGCCCGACGCCACCAGCACCGGCGCCGCGGCCGACAGCAGCGCGGCTGCGCGCCGCAGCGGCCCCCGGTCGGCGAAGACGGCGGCGAGCCCGAGCATGCTCGACGCCGCCCCGTGGTGGTCGCCCAACCCGCGGTACAGCCCGCGGGCCCGGGTGTAGTCGGCGACGGCGGGTCCGGCCTGGCCGAGATCCCATTCCAGGTCTGCCCGGCGGCACAGCATCGCCGCCTCGCCGTGCCGGTCGACACTGCGTCGCGCCGCGTCCAGGGCCAGGTCCGTGGCGGTGCGTCGGCCCGTCCAGTCGCTGCGGACGTCGACGATCCAGATCAGCCGGGCCCCCAGCCGGACGGTGACCGACCACAGCTGCGCCGCGTGTGCCAACTCGAGGACGTCGAGGATGGTGTGGCACTCGCTCTCCGACCAACCCAGCGGGTCGGCGTCGACGGTGGTGACCAGGGCGTCGTCGACGGACCATGACGTCGGGGCCGGCGCCGCGGCAGGCCGGCCGGGATGCACCGCGTGATCAGCCCGGTCCAGCAGGTCGGCGAACGCCTCGGCCACCCGCTCGACGCCGCGGTCCCGTTCGGCGGGCGGGTCGGCGTCGGCCTGCTCGGCGGCGTAGAGGCGGACCAGCTCGTGCAGCTGGTAGCGGACCTCACCCATCCGGTCCACCGAGGCGACCTGCACGAGCTGCGCGTCCACCAGTAGCTCGACGATCTCGGTGCCCGTCCGCACGTCGACGTCGAGCAGCCCCGCCACCACCCAGGCCGGGAACACGGCCAACCGCAGCCTGCCGAGCGTCCGCAGTGCCCGCTGCTCCTGCGGACGGCAGGCGCGGTAGCTCAGCCCGATGCTGGAGCGCACCCCGAGGTCGCCGGCCACCAGCTCGTCCAGGCGCCTGCGCTCGTTGGCCAGCGACCGGGCGAACCCGGCCAACGTCCAGTGTGGCTTGGCCGACAACCGGGCGCCCGCGATGCGCACGGCGAGTGGCAGGTGGCCGCAGTACGACGTGATCGCGGCTGCCGCGGCGGGCTCGGCAGCGACCCTGGACGACCCGACCAGGCGGCTGAGCAGGTCGGTGGCCGCGGCCGGTTCGAGCACGTCCAGCGGGACGGTGTGGACCCCCTCCAGGCCGAGCAGGCGGGTGCGACCGGTGATCAGCACGGCGCATCCGGCGGTGCCGGGCAGCAGCGGCCGGACCTGGCTCTCGGATGCGGCGTCGTCGAGCACCACGAGCATGCGGCGGCCCGAGAGCATGCTGCGGACCAGGCGGGAGCGCTCGTCGAGGGAGTGCGGCACGGTGGCGCCGTCGACGTCGAGCTCCAGCAGGAACGCCCGCAGCACCTCGCTGGGGTCGGCGGGAGCGCCACCGACCCCAGCCAGGTTCGCGACGAGTTGCCCGTCGGGGAACCGGTCACGGACGCGGTGCGCGCTCTGCATGGCGAGTGCCGTCTTGCCGATGCCGCCGGGACCGACGATCTCGCAGCAGGCCGGGGCGCCGGCGCCGGCGCCGGCGCGGGAACCGGTGAGTGCCGCGACCACGAGGTGCAGGTCGGCGTCGCGGCCGGTGAAGTCCGGCACCGCGGGCGGTAGCTGGGCGGGCACGTCCCTGGCTGCTGCCGGGGCCGGCACCGCGGTCGACGGGCGCGCCGTCCGGACCGGCACCCCGGACCGGATGCGTTCCCGCAGCGCCCGCAGCTCGGGACCGGGGTCGATGCCCAGCTCGTCGGCCAGCGTCGCGCGGGTCCGCTCGTAGCAGTGCAGCGCGTCGGTCCGGCGCCCCACCTGGTCCAGCGCGGTCATGAGCTGCCCGACCAGCCGCTCGCGCAGCGGCTGCTCGGCGACGAGCGGAGACAGGTCCTCGATCACGGGGATCGGCCGGCCGAGTGCGAGCCGGGTCTCGGCGTGCTGCTCGTGCACCGTCAGCCACTGCTCGGTGACGGCCGGCACGTGGACCGTGTGCAGGGCGCCCGCCGGCACGTCCACCAGCACCGGCCCGCGCCACAGCCGCAGCGCCTCGGTGAAGGTCCCGGCGGCCGTCTCCAGCTCGCCTGCCGCCAGCCGGGCGGCGCCATGGTCGGCGAGGGCGCGGAAACGGTGCAGGTCACACCGCTGCGGGTCGATCTGCAACCGGTAGCCCGGCCGAGAGGTGCGCAGCAGTTGGTCGGGGTCCCGCCCCGCGCGTCCGGGGTCGAGCAGCTGGCGCAGCTGCGAGACGTAGACCTGCAGCGCGGTTGCGGCCGTCGCCGGCGGGTCGTCGTCCCACAGGTCGTCGATCAGCACCCCGATCGGCACGGTGTCGGGCGCGTGCACCAGCAGCAGCGCGAGCAACGTCCGGAGCTTCGCTGCCCGCGGAGTGCGGTCCTGACCGCCGTCGCGGACCGCCATCGGACCGAGCACGTCGAACCACAGGTCCAGCACGGCGCACACCCCCCCAGGTGGACGCGACAGCGCTCGGCTGTTCGCGTCGACCTCGGACGGTACAACAATGCCCCCCCGATGGGGCTACTCATTACTCGCTGCTGACGAGTCATGACCTCACACCCCTGGTGACTCCCGAGCGGCAACGGCTCGGGTGGCCGTACTTCAGCACCAGTTTGGTCGTCTGTTAGCCGGCTCCGACAGCGTGGGCATCCGGGACGGCCGGGCCACCGCTCGCCGCCCGGTCGCCGAAGGGGGTCCCATGCAGGGTCTCGTCGCCGCGCAGCCCCCAGGGCCCGACACCGCCCACCGGGCTCCACTCGGTCTCATCGAGTTCCTCGACTCCTCCGGGGGCACGGCGGCGACCGTCCGCGGCAGGCAGCGGATCGCCGTCGAGGGCGCGCTGCTCGCCGACCGGCTGGGCTACCGGCGGGTGTGGGTCCCCGAGCACCACGACACCGGCTCACCGAGCACGAACCCGCTGCCGCTGGTGGCGGTGCTGGGCAGCCACACCACCCGGATCCGGGTCGGGGGGGCGGTCTCGCTGGTTCGCATCCGCGACCCGCACCTGACGGCCGAGGACCTCGTCACCGCCGGACTGTTCTGCGGCGACCGGCTCGACGTCGGGCTCGGTCGCGGCGACGTGGCGGACGACGCCGCCAAGGCTCTGGCCTACCTGCGCAAGGACGACGCCGGGACACGTCTCGCCGTCACGACGATCACCCGGGTGCTCGACCTGGGCTGCTCCTGGATCAGCCCGCTCGGCGCGCCGTACCAGCGCTGGCTGCACGGCGCCGGGATCACGTCCGCGGTGTCGGCGGGCGAGTGGGGTTTCGACTACTGCCACGCGCTGTTCCTCAACCCCGACCTCGACGCCTGCCTGACCGCGCTGGAGCAGCACCGCAACGACTACCCGGCCGGGCGAAGGGCCGTGGCGGTCGCGCTGGTGGCCAACTCCGACCCGGTCCGGGCCCGCGTCGACAGCGCCGCGCAGCGCGGCGTGCAGGTGGCCTGCGCCGGTACCGCCGAGCAGTGCGCGGCCACGGTGACCGCGCTGCTCGAGCTCACCGGGGCGGACGAGGTGGTGATCGCCGAGCTGTCCCGCGACGGCGCCGACCACCGGGCCGCGCTCGCCAGCATCTACGACGGTGTCGCGGGCAGGGTCAGCGCACCGTGCTTCGACACCGCGGGCGCGACTGTCGGCCCGGCGGCGACGGCCCGCTGATGTCCGGGTCGCTGTCCGGGTCGGAGTGCGGCCACTTCGCGCTCGTGCGCGCCGCCCTGCTCAGCGTCGACGACGCGGCCCGCATGGTGGCGGGGAGAAGCTGCGACGACCCGGTGGTGGCTTCCGCGGTCGCGCTGGCCGCGGGTGACCGGGTGCTCGGGTCCGGCAGCGACCGCGCCCGCACCACCCTGGTCCGCTACCTGGCGCGGATGGGCGGCCGGGCGACCCCGTTCGGGCTTTTCGCGGGCACTGCGACGGCCGACGTCGCCGGCGAGCGGCGGCTGGAGCTCGGGCCGCGCGACGAGCACCGGGTGCGGGTCCGCATCGACGTCGAGGCGCTCCGGCTGCTCGTGCAGGAGGCGTTCGACGAGCAGCCGCTGGACCGCAGGCCGCTGCGGCCGAACCCGACTCTGCGCGACGACGGCGCGGCGCTGAGCTTCGCCCGGTCCGGCGACGCGAGCGCGGACGTCGTCACCATGCGCCCGACACGGGTGATCCGTGAGCTGCTCGCGGCCCTTGACGGCGGCACGGCCACCGGGGCGGAGCTGGTCGACGGGCTCGCCGCGGCACATCCCGGCGCGACCGGCGAGGCGCTGCGGTCCTTCGTCGAGCAGCTCGTCGGCTCCGGGGTCCTGCTGCCGGCCCTCGACCTAGTCGCGCCCGGCGCCGAGCCCGCGGACCTGGCGTGCGCGTTGCTCGACCGGATGGGCGACGCCCGGCGCGCCGCGGTGCTGCGGGCGCTGCTCGCCGACGGGTGTGGGCTCGCGCCGCTCGACCCCGCGTTGCCCGACCGCCTGGGTGCGGCGTGGGCACCGGCAGCGGAGCACGTCACCGCCTGGCGCGACATCGCGGGACCGCACCGGTTCCACGTCGAGCTGCGGCTCGGGATGCCCGCCGCGACACTCGACCGCGGCACGGTCGACGACCTCGAGCAGGCCGTGCTCAGGCTGGTCGCGATGTCGTCGGGGCGCCACGAGCTCGACGACGTCCGCGACGCGTTCCGGGCCCGCTACGAGGACGCCGAGGTGCCGCTGCTGCAGGCGCTGGACCTGGAGGGCGGGGTGCACCGGCACCGTCTGCGCGGGACGTCGGTGCTGGCCGGGAGCGCGGGGGTGCGGTTCGAGGACCCGGACGACATGCCGCGGGTGGACCCGCGACGGCTGGAGATCCTGGACCGCTGGCTGTGCGACGGCGACCCGGTCGACATCGCGCACCTGCCCGCCGCCGAGCACTCGCCGGTGCGCTCGGTGCAGGCCGTGCTGCTCGACGACCACGAGGGCCGCTACCGCAGCATGCTCGTGGGCGGTGCGGGACGGGCACCGTTCGCGCTGATCGCCCGGTTCGGGCTGGGGTGCCCCGACCTCGAACGGCGGATGGCGCAGTGGTGCGGAGCCGATGCGGGCGGCCCGGACGACCCCATCCGCGCCGAGCTCGTCTACAACCCAGGCGGCCGCATCGCGAACGTGCTGATCCGGCCGAAGGTCTTCCCCGCCGCGATCGCGCTCGCCGGCGCGGCGGGCGGCACGCTGGCGCTGGACCGGCTGTTGCTGCGCGTGCACGGCGACCGGTTCGCGCTGCGGGACACGGTCACCGGCCGGCCGGTGCACGTGGAGCTGAGCTCCGCGCACAACGTCGACATGCACGGGCAGGACCCGCTCTACTCGTTCCTCGGCCACCTGGCCTCCCCCGGCGGCACGGCGTGGTCCTGGGGAGCGCTCGAGCGGCTCTCACATCTGCCACGGGTCACCTGCGGCTCGGTCGTCGTCGCTCCGGAGCGGTGGCGGCTGCCGCACGGCGCCGTGCGGGAGGTGCTCGACGCGACCGACCCCGCAGAACGGCTGCGCGGGCTGCTGCCCGGGATCGCCGAACGGCGATGGGTCGGCACCGGTGTCCACGACCACATCCTGCCCATCGACCTCAGCGCGGGAGCCTCGGTGGCGGCGGCGCTGGGCCGGTCGGCCGCGACCGGTTCCGGTGCCGCCGACCATGTCGACGTCGTCGAGATGCCGCAGCTGGAGAGCCCCGCCGTGGCGGGACCGACCGGACGCCACGTCGCCGAGGTGGTCGTGCCGGTGGCCGCCCGCCGCCCGGTGCCGTCCACGGCGGCGCCGGCCCGCTTCGACACCGGCCACGGCGACCGCTGGGTCTACTTCCGCTTCCACGCCGGCTTCGCGGCCGCGGACGCCGTCGTGGCCCGCGTCGCGGAGGTGGTGCGACGGCTGCGCGCCGACGGCTTGGCGACAGGCTGGTTCTTCGTGCGTTACAGCGAGGACGGGCACCACGTGCGGGTGCGGGTCCGGCCCGCGGACGGGGACGGGAACCGGGACACCGTGGTCTCCACTCTCGCCGGCATCGGCCGGGAGCTGCGCGCGAAGGGGCTTCTCAGCCGCGTCGTCATGGATGACTACGTGCCGGAGGTGGCGCGCTACGGCGGCGCGGAAGGGCTGGCCCTGGCCGAGGAGCTGTTCGACGCCGACAGCGACCAGGTGGCGCGGCTGGTGGCGGCGGGGACCGACGAGCAGCACCGGCTCTACCAGGCCGTCGCCGACATGGTCGCCTGGTGCGGGGTGCTGTTCGACGGCCGCGACGCCGAGCGGGAGGCCGGCGAGTTCCTCCGCATCGGCTCGGCGGGCCAGGGGTTGTCGTTCCTGCAGGCGGGCAACCGGCACGGCCGGTTCTTCCGCGAGCACCGCGTGACACTCGAGGAGTACCTCGACCGAACCACGCCCGACGACCTCGTGCTCGACCGGCTCGCCGCGCTGGCCGCGTCGGTCCGGGGCCGGCTGGACGCGCGCCGGTCGGCTTCCGTGCTCGGCTCGGCGCTGCACCTGCACTGCAACCGGCTGTTCGCATTCGACGCCAACCGGCTCGAGTTCCTCGGCTACGAGCTAACCCGCCGCACGCTCAGGGCACGCGCGGCCCGGCGCGGAGGCGTCGTGACCACGCTTGCGGTGGCAGCACCCGACACGGCACGCCCCGTCCGCGCCGATGGCTCGCTCGCGGCGGTGACGAGCGCAGCCGAGGAGGCGTCGTGACCACTGGACGCCTGGCCTCCGGTATCCGGCGCGACGAGGTGCCGTCCGAGCCGCTGGCCCTGGCCCGGCTGCTGCTCGCCGACGCGCGCGCGGGGATCGAGCGGAGCGCCGACCCAGGGCTGCACCTCGACCTCGCGGTCGCTGACCTCGAGTTCGCGGACGCGCTCGGCGAACCGCTGCCCGCCGGGGCCGACCTGCGCCGGGCGGTGGAGCTGGTCGGGGACCGGAAGCCCGAGCCGTGGCTGTACCGGGGCGGGGCGGCGCAGTTCGGCTGGGTGACCGCACGGACGGCCGGCCGCGGGGGTGGCCCGCTGCCCGACCTCGCGCGCTGGGACGACGTCGTCGCGCGCGCGATCGCGGCGTTCCCGGCCGATCGTGACGTCGACCTCCCACTCGGCCTGCTCGGCCTTGGTGTGCACGCGCTCGCCCACCCCGAGCAGCGGACCCGCGAGGAGCTGCTCGGCGGGATCCTCGACGTCATCGAGGCCCGCGCGGAGCACGACGTGGACGGTATATTCGTCCGGCTCGTCGACGCACCGCACCGGCGGGCGGACGGCTCGGCCGGTCTGGTCCTGCTCGGCGTCGCGCACGGGATCGCCGGGCTGGTGTCGTTTCTGGCCTCGGTGGCGGCTGCCGGGCTCGCGTGCAGCGGGCGGACGCACCCGTTGCTCGGCGCCGCGGTGCGCTGGCTGTTGCGCCAGCGTGTCAACGCCGGCAGGGACGGGGTGTCGCGGTGGGTGCGGACCGGCTACCAGCCGCATCGGTTGACGTGGTGCTACGGCGACCCCGGCATCGCACTGGCGCTGTCGGTGGCCGCCGAGGCCACGGGCTCGGCGGCGATCGCCGCCGCGGCGCAGGAGATCGCCACCACAGCGCTGGCCCGTCCTCCGTCCGACGCCGGCGTGGTGGACGCGGCACTGTGCCACGGCGCCGCCGGGCTGGTGTGGTTCGGCCATCGCACCCGCCTGCGCACGGGGGATGCCGCGGCGCACCGCTTCACCGAGACCTGGACGGCGTACGTGGCCGAGCAACGGGCCGCGGGGCCGCTGCACTACCTGCGCCCGGACGGTATGCGCCCCGACCACTCCTTCCTGGAGGGGGACCTGGGCGTGGCACTCGCGCTGCTGCACCTGGCGGCGGACACGCCGCCCGCATGGGAACAGCTCCTGCTCGGTACCAGGATCGAACCGGCCACGAAACGCTGACGAAAAAGCTCGCCCAGGACACGGTGGACCACCCCTCGTGTCCTTTTCGTGGATTCTCGGTATCCCCCTGAGCGCCGGCAGTCCGGGTACGCATGCGAACGCATGGAAAGACATCGTGGTTTAGCGGCTGATTAGCCGGAACTGCCATCGTCTTATCTGCGACCTCCACCAGGAGGACCGCCACCCACAAGGAGGACCAGTGATGAGCAACGAGCCGGAGAACCAGAACCCCGAGGACCTGTCCGTCGAGTCCGACATCTTCTCGACCCCGGGCGCGGGCTCGCTGGGTGGCGACGCCGGCGACGGCGCCGAGGACAAGGGCCCGGTCACCTTCGGCACCACCTGCTGGGGCACCCCGTGCCCCAGTGCCAACACCGTTTCCTGCTGATCGGGCGGTCCGAGCCGACACGGACGCGGTTCTCGAACGCGCGGCGGTCGATTCCACGGGCCGCCGCGCGTCTCGTCGTGCTCCGCCACCAGGGCCCTCGGCTTAAGGGGCCTGTTAGCCGCCCGGACCACGATCGCACCACTGTCCCGAGCGGGACAGTGACCGAGGAGGCGCCATGTCCGAGAGCCCCGACCGACCGGATCAGATCGCGGAGGTCAACCTCTCGGTCGACCCAGACATCCTCTCGGCACCAGGGGCCGGGGACCTCGCACCCGAGTTCTCCGACCCCGTCGCGACCGAGGCCGACATGCGCTACACGCACGGTGGAACGCCCTGCTCGTGACGAACGACCGGCGGCCGGTCCGTGCCCCCCGACCCGGCGAGAAGGAGGCAGTGATGACCGGCGCCATGACCGGCAGTAGCGGGGGTGCGGACGGTCCCGGCTTCGGTGAGTCCGTCGCCCGCTTCCTGTCCGACGGGGAGCCGGGCGGCCTCGGCATCGGCGGCAAGCTCAGTGACCAGGCGATGGAGATCGTCATGACGGCGGGTCAGCACACCGCCGCACTGGGTATCGCCGACGTGGACACCCGGCACCTGCTCTGGGCCGCCACCCAGCACGACCCGGCCCGCACCCTGCTCTCCCGGGCCGGCGCCGACCCCGACGGGCTGGCGGCGGAGGCCACCGAGGCCGCCCCCGCCGGTGACCCCCTCGACGGTGGGCCCGAGCTCAGCCCCGGGTGCAAGCAGGCCCTGCTCGACTCGCACCGCATCTCGCGGGCGCGGGGGGCGAACCAGGTCGGTGCCGAGCACCTGCTGATCGCGCTCGCGGAGAACCGCGATTCCAGTGCGGGCCGGCTCCTGGCCGCGGCGGAGACGACGCCCAGGTCATTGGAGCGAGCGGCCACGAGGGGCGGCTCGGACGCGGCCAGGGTCGTGCCGGCGACGTCGACGAGCACGTCCTCGTCCACCCCGTCGCTCGACCGATGCAGCCACGATCTCACCGCGCTCGCGCGCGCCGGCAAGCTCGACCCGGTGATCGGTCGGGAGGAGCAGATCGAGCAGATCGTCGAGGTGCTCACCCGCCGGACGAAGAACAACCCGGTGCTGATCGGCGAGCCGGGCGTGGGCAAGACCTCGATCGTGGAGGGTCTGGCGCGCCGCGTCGCCGACGGCGACATCCCCGACCCGATCGCCGGGCGCCGGGTCCTGCAGCTCGACCTCAGCGGCACGGCTCCGAAGGACGTCGAGGCCGAGCTCACCGAGATGATCGCCGAGATCCGCGACTTCGGCGAGGAGCTGGTGGTGTTCCTCCCCGACCTGCACGCCCTCGTCGGGAAGGGCACCGGCACCGTCGACACCGGCAACCTGGTCACACCGGCGTTGTTCCGCGGCGAGTTGCACGTCATCGGTGCGACCACACCGGAGGAGTACCGCAGGCAGATCGAGAAGGTGCCCGTGCTGGAGAGCCGCTTCCAGCCGGTGCTCGTGCCGGAGCCGACCGTCGAGGAGACGGTCGAGATCCTCCGCGGGCTGCGGGACCGGTACGAGGCCCACCACCAGGTCCGGATCGGAGACGACGCGCTGGTGTCCGCCACCCGGCTCGCGCACCGTTACGTCCCGGACCGGTTCCTGCCCGACAAGGCGATCGACCTGATCGACCGGGCCGGCGCGCGGGCACAGCTGCGTACCCGGACCCCGACGACCGACGTCCGCAACCTGGAGCGCTCGCTGGAGCGGCTGACGCAGGAGAAGAACGACGCGGTCGCGGCCGAGGAGTTCGAACACGCGCTCGAGCTGCGGGACAAGATCTCCGAGATCCGCGGCGCGCTCGCCGCGGCCCGCGCGGGCCGCAGCGGCACCCCCGAGGTGGGCGCCCACTGCGTCGCCGAGATCGTCGCGCAGTCGACCGGCATCCAGGTCGAGCAGCTCGTGCACTCCGACCGGACTCGGCTGCAGACGTTGGAGGACGAGCTGCGGGCCCGGGTCATCGGGCAGGACGACGCCATCGCCGTGGTCGCCGAGGCGATCCGGCGCTCCCGCGCCGGGCTGACCAGCCCCACCCGCCCGATCGGCAGCTTCCTGTTCCTCGGCCCGACTGGGGTGGGCAAGACGGAGCTGGCCCGGGCGCTGGCCCACTCGCTGTTCGGCGGCGAGGACCGGCTGGTGCGCCTGGACCTGAGCGGCTTCACCGACGCGGTGTCGGCGGCCCGGCTGATCGGGGCACCACTGGGCTACACGGGCAACGGCGAGGCGGGCTACCTGACCGAGGCCGTGCGTCGTCGCCCGTACTCGGTGCTGCTGCTCGACCAGGTCGACAAGGTGCACGCCGATGTGTTCAGCACGCTGCTGCAGGTGCTCGACGAGGGCAGGCTGGTGGACGGGATCGGGCGCACCGTCGACTTCCGCAACACGGTGGTGGTCATGACCAGCAGCGTGGCCGCGGAGATCCTGTCGACGTCGTCGGTGCTGGGCTTCGCCCAGCAGCACGAGGACGACCCCAACCACCTGCAGAACCGGGTGCTTGCCAAGCTCCGGGAGCGGTTCCGGCCGGAGTTCCTCAACCGGCTCGACGAGATCGTGGTCTTCCGCCCGCTGGACACCGACCAGCTTCGCAGCGTCACGAGCAAGCTGCTGGAGGAGACCCGGGAGCTGCTGCGCAACCAGGACATCACGATCGAGTTTCGGCCCGCGGCGCTGGACTGGCTCACCGAGCGCGGCCAGCATCCGCAGGCCGGGGCGCGGCGGATGCGGCGCACGATCCAGCGCGAGGTCGACAACCGGCTCTCCGCACTGCTTCTCGACGGGCGGCTCACGTCCGGCCAGCACGTCACGGTGCAGGCGGTCGACGGGCAGCCGGAGCTCACGGTGAGCGACGGCATCGCTCCCGGCGCGGACCGGTTCTGAAGGCGCGTGACGTGGACACGACGGCGGAGGTGCTGCTCGGGGCCGCCCGGCGGATGCACGCCGACGCCGCCGCCGGGGTGGCCGACAGCCCGGACTTCGCGCTGCACCTGGACCTCGCCCTGACCGGGGCCGAGTTCGCGCGGGTGCTCGGTGAGCCGTCCGACGCCGAGGTGCACTGGCGGCGCGCGGTGGACCTGCTGCGCGACGCGCACTCGGTGGGGCCGTGGCTGTACCGGGGCGCGGCACAGGCCGGTTGGGTCGGGCTGCGGCTGCGGGCCTCCGGGACGGCCGCGCTGGATCGCATCGTTACGGGCTGGATCGAGGAGTACCCCGACCGGGCCGAGATCGACCTGCCGCGTGGGTTGCTCGGACTCGGCGTCTACGTGCTGGCGCATCCCGACGCGGCGCTGCGCGAGAAACTGGCCGGCCGCATCCTCGACGTGGTCGAGGACCGGCTGGACACCGACGCCGACGGGTCGTTCCTGCGGTCGCGGGCCGCGGGCGGGGCACGCCTCGTCGGCCTCGCACACGGTGCCGCGGGGTTGGTGTCGTTCCTGGCCGCCGTGGTCGGGGCGGACCTGCCGTGCAGCCTGCGCGCCGTGCCGCTGCTCGACGCGACGACCCGCTGGCTACTGCGCCGCCGCGGCACCGTCGGCGGGTCGCTGTTCCCCCGGTCTGTCGAGACCCGGTTCGCGCCCGCGCGCAGCGCCTGGTGTCACGGTGACCCGGGAGTGTGGCTGGGGCTGGCCGCCGCCGCCCACGTCACCGGGTCGGTGGAGATCGCGGCCGCTGCCCGCGAGGTCGCCGCCGCGGTGGTGACCCGCCCGTCCGAGCAGTCCGGCGTGGTCGACGGCACGATCTGCCACGGCGCAGCCGGGCTGCTGTGGATCGTGCACCGGATCGGGCTCGACACCGGCCACCCGGCCGCGGCATCGCGCGCCGCGCACTGGGCGCGGTACCTGCTGGAGCAGCGCGCCGCCGGACCGCTGGAGTACTTCGGTAGGCACGGCATGGCGCGTGACCACTCGTTCCTGGAGGGCGACTCCGGCGTGGCGCTGGTCCTGCTCGCCGTCGCGACCGGCGCCCGGCCGACCTGGGAGCAGCTGCTGCTGGCCGGGGAGCTCGTCGCATGACGCTCGTCGGACGCGCCGGGCAGGCCGCCGTCGCGGCCGACCCGGCCCACGCGCTGCTCGAAGGCACGCTCGGCTGGCTGAACGGGCATCTCGACTGGTTCCGGCCCGCGCACTGGGCGCAGCACCTGCCGGTCCGGGAGTTCGACGCGCAGCCGGCCCTCGAGCTCCTGCTGCTGGCCCGGAACCTGCGCCGGGAGACCCCGGGAGCCGGGCCACTCGTTGTGGCGGCCTTCGACGTCGCTGCCTGCATCGTCGACTCGGCCGAGTTCCACACCCGGCTGCTGCGGCGCGACCACCTGTTCCGCTACTGGCTTTTCCTGCTCGCACTGCTGCACGCCGGTGGGTGTCCGCGCCCGGAGCTACTGGGCGCGGTGCAGGATGTGCTGGACGCCGACCCTGACCCGGGCTCGCTGGACCCCGTCGAGCGGGTGGAGCTGCGCTACGTCCTGGACCTCGCCGGGTTGGAAGCGCCGCTGCCCGCGCAGCCGAAGCTGGCCGCCGCCGCGCTGCGGTCGCTGGACCGTGACGCCGCCGACCTGTCGGACAACGACGTCTACGGTGTGACCCACGTGGTGCTCTACGCGGCCGACCTCGGTGCCGCGCCGCTGCCGGTCGACGCCGGGACGGTCCAGCGGCTGGTGCGCGCGCTGCTGCCGGTGCAGCTCGACCGCGCCGACCACGACCTCACCGCCGAGCTGCTGCTCTGCGCGCAGGTGGTGGATCTCGGCGGTGACCCGCTCGTCGTCCGGGGCTGGCGCGCGCTGGACTCGGCCCGGCACGACGACGGTGCGGTGCCCAGCCCACCCTACGACCCGGCGGTGGAGGCAGGACTGGACGGCGGCGTGCGCGCTGGCTACCGGTTCGCCACCCGCTACCACACCACGCTGGTCACAGCCCTCGCCGCGGCCGAGCGCCTCCGCCGCGGGGGCGGTAGCGCCGCCGGACGGCACACCCCGTGAGACCTCAGGCGAGCTGGGGCGCGGTGCCCGTCCAGTTCCCCACAAGGTCGGCGTAGAGCGGCGACGCGGCCAGCAGCTCGACGTGTGTGCCCAGGTGTGCGTCGGTGCCGTCCAGCAGCAGTATCCGGTCCGCCCGCAGCGCCGAGCTGATCCGGTGGGCGATGACGACCAGGCTGCCGGGTCGGACCCGAAAGGCCTCTTCCACGGCCGCCTCGGCCACCGGGTCGAGGTAGCAGGTGGCCTCGTCGAGGATCACGACGCCGGCCCTGGAGACGTGCACCCGGCCCAGCGAGATCAGCTGCCGCTCCCCGCTCGAGAGAGTGCCCGGCGCGACGGGAGCGTCGTAACCCCCCAGCCGCTGCACCAGCGCGCCCAACGGCAGCGCGGCGCAGGTGGCGTCCAGCTCGGCGTCGTCCGCGTCCGGCCGGAGATACCCGAGGTTCTCGCGCACCGTGCCGGTGAAGACGTAGGCCTCCTGCGGGATCAGGGCGACTGCCGTACGCAGGGTGTCCGGCCCGATGCGGGGCAGCTCCACCCCGCCGAACCGCACCACGCCCTCCTGCGGCGCGATGAGGCCGGTCAGCAGGTTGGCGAGCGTCGACTTACCGATGCCGCTCGGCCCGACGACGGCGAGGTGCTCACCCGGGACGACAGTGAGGTCGAAGGCGTGCACCACGGGGTCGGCGTGCACGCCGTAGGCGAAGGTGAGCCCGCGGACCTCCAGCCGGGAGTCTCGCGGTCGGTCCGGGTCGACCGGGGCGTCCTGCTCGGGGACGACCGCCGCCTCGCTGAGCCGGTGCAGCACCACCCCGAGGTGCACGCCGAGCGAGCCGACGCCCTGCACCAGCGCGTTCAGCACCGGCAGCAGGCCGGCGGTCAGGTAGGTGACCGCGCCGATGATGTCGCCGGGCGTGGCCAGCGCGCGTCCGACCAGCCAGGGCGTCGTCACCAGCACCAGCAGCAGCGGCACCTGCGCGCCGAGCGCGACCACCGGGATCCGGACGGACTCCAGCCGCGCCAGCCGCCGCTCGGTGTCCGCCTGCGCGTCCACGGCGGCCCCGACCTCCGCCGCCGCCCTCCGCTCCGCCCCGCAGGCCACGACATCGCGGACGCCGCCGACGACCGTGCCGATCGACGCCGCGGTCCGCTCGGCGGCGAGCATGGTCGCCCGGGACCGCGGGGCCACCCCCACCAGCAACCGCCAGAACAGCACCACTGCCGCGACGAGCGGTGGGAGCACCAACAGCACCAGCACGGGTGCCAGCACCGTGATCCCGACCAGCGTCGACACGACCGTGAAGCCGAACTTGCGTAAGGTCATCAGCAGCGCAGCGGTGATCTCGCGGACCGCCTCCACCTGCCCCGTCAGCTGGGCGACGGCACCCGCGTTCGGCCGTTCCACCCCGGCAACCGCCCGCTGCAGCGCCCCGGCGGTCACCGCGGCCAGCACGGCGTCGCGCAGCGGCTCCACGATGTCGGCCAAGCTGCCGAAGGTGCGGCGGGCGCCGACGGCGCCGACGACCATCAACACCGCCAAACCCCCCAGCCAGGCCAGCCCGACGCCGGGTCTGTGCCGCAGGAAGCCCTCGTCGACGGCCCGGGCGACCACGAACCCGGAGGCGGCGGTCGGTGCGATCTCGAGCACCGACCAGCCCGCGAGCCGCCACAGCGCCGCTGGTCGGCGGCGCAGCTCCGTGCTCAGCAGTCGCCAGCCGCCCCGGCTCGTCGCGACCGTCATGAGGACACCTCCTCGGTGCTGGACGCGACGGTGTCCACCCGCTCGGCGGCGAAGATCGCGCGGTAGGCCGGGTCGGACCAGAGCTCGGCGTGTGGTGCGACGCGGCGGACACGGCCGCCGTCGAGCCACACCACCAGGTCGACCCGGGCGGCCGTGCCGGCCCGGTGGGCGACGACGAGCCTGCTGCGGCCGTCCAGTGCATGCTCGATGGCCCGGGCGACCTGCACCTCGGTGACCGTGTCGAGGCTCGACGTCGCATCGTCCATGATCAACAGCCGGCTGCGCCGGGCGACAGCCCTGGCCAGCCCGAGGCGCTGCGCCTCCCCGCCGGAGAACGGGGCGTCGGCGAGGCGGGTGTCGTACCCGGCGGGCAGCCGCCGGACGAAGCCGTCGGCGTGCGCCGCGACGGCCGCCGCGACCAGGTCCTCCGGGACGGGAGCGGGAATGCCGTAGCCCAGGGCGTCGAGCACGGTGGTGCCGAGCAGGGTGGGGCGTTCGAAGGCGTAGCCCACCGCCCGCCGCAGCTCGTCGGCGTCCAGGGTTGACAGCTCGACGCCATCCAGGCGCACCGACCCCGCGTCCGGCTCGATGAGCCTACCCGCCACCGCAGCCAGCGTGGACTTCCCGCTGCCGGAGGGGCCGACCAGCGCGACCGCGCACCCGGGCGGCACCCGCAGGTCCAGCCCGTCGAGCAGGGTGAGCCCGCCGGAGCACACCGTCACCCCGGCGAGCACCAGCTCCCCGCCGGTCCCGTCCCCGACCGCGGGCAGCACGGCGCTGCCCGAGCGCGGCGCCGCCGGCGGGTCGCTCAGCACCTCCGCCACCCGCCGCGCGGCCGCTCGGGACCGGGACAGCGCGATGAGGATGCTGCCCTGGTCGAAGAACACCAGACCCATCGTCGTGTAGCCGGTGGCGGCGACCAGGTCTCCCGGGGTCAGCCGTCCCGTCGTGACCAACCATCCGGCCAGCGCCAGCACCCCGATCTCCACCAGCGGCGCGAGCAACAGCAGCCGCCACGTCACCGCTCCCTGCATCTGCCAGGTACTCCGGCCCGCCCGGGACAGCTCCGGCAGCGGCACCAGCACCCGGTCAACCTCGCGGGACACCGTGCCCGCTGACCGGATCGTGCGGATCCCCGCCATGGCGTCGACGAACCGGCCGGCGACGTCGCCCTGCAGCTGCTGGTAGCGGCCGTAGAGCTCGGAGGACTGCCGGACGAAGACCGTGATCAGCGCCAGCCCGACCGGGACGCCGACCAGGAACACCGCACCCAGCAGCGGGTCGAGCAGGAACAGCGCCACGACCGCGCCCGCCGATGTCGCCAGGCTGAGCGCGGAGGCGAGCACCACCGCGCCCGCCGCCGACGCCGTGGCGGTGTTGCCGCCGAGCCGGGTGACGAGGTCACCGGTGTCAAACCGGCGCAGGCCGACGACACCGAGGGCGAGCACGCGGTCGACCAGCTTGCTGCGCAACCAGACCGTCGACGCGGCGGCGGAGTAGGGCTGGGTCAGCTCCAGCAGGACGGTGGCGCCGATCCCGGCGGCCAGGACGCCGCCGAGGACCAGCAGCGGGCCCTCCGACGCGCCTCGCGCGGAACCCAGCACGGTGTCCAGTGCCGTGGCGAGCGCGGCCGGCGTGAGCAGGTTGCCGATGGCCACGACGACGTTGGCCACGGCCAACGCCCCGGTCCACCAGCGCCCCTGCCGCACGGTGTCGAGGAGCACCCGGTCGGCCGCGCGACGCCGGGCGCGCCCGACCGCTTCGTCGGTCCCGACCGCATCGTCGCCGGGGGTCGCCTGCGTTGCCGCCGGGGCCCCCGTCGGGCTCGCCGTCGCCGTCATGCCGCTCCTCCCCGCCGGGGCACCTCCCGCGCTCCGCGACGGTGCGTCCCGCGTTGCCCCGCGGTTGGGCCGGTGGGTTCACCACAAAACGCTAGGCGCCGGGCCTAACCGGGCCCTTAAGCTGGGACGGGTCGACCGGCCGTCGGGGGTGGTCGTGGTCTGGTTCGGTGTGCTCGGTCCCGTGCTGGCCGGGAGGGGCGCCGGGGGCGCGGCGGAACCCGTTCCGCCGCCGGCTCCGAAGGTGCGCACGTTGCTGGCCCTGCTGCTCGTGCACGGTGGCCACCCCGTGCCGGCCCTTCAGCTCGCCGACGAGCTGTGGGGCGAGGCCCCTCCGCAGCGCGGGGCGCGCTCGGTGCAGGTGCACGTGTGCCGGCTGCGCAGCCACCTGCGGGCCACCGTCGGCGAGGACCGCGTGGTCACCCGACCGCTCGGCTACGAGCTGCGGGTGTGCCCGGGCGAGCTGGACGCCGACCGGTTCCGCACGCTGGCCGACGCGGCCGCCGCCCGGTACAGCGCGGGCGACCTGGTCGGGGCCGCCGCCTCGGCGGGCGCTGCGCTGCAGCTGTGGCGGGGCCCCGCGCTCGTCGACGCCGGCAGCCCCATCCTGGACCGGGTGCACCGGCCTGCCCTGGAGGAGCAGCGGCTCGCCGTGCAGGAACTGCGCATCGCCTGCGGGCTCGCGCTCGGCCGGCACACCGCGCTGACCCCGCAGATCGTGGCGCTGGTGGCCGAGCACCCGCTTCGGGAGCGCCTGACCGGGCAGCTCATGACGGCGATGGCGGGCGGTGGCCGGACGGGCGATGCGCTGGCGGCCTACGAGCAGTTACGGCACGGCCTGCGCCGCGCGCTCGGCACGGAGCCCGGTCCCGAGCTGCAGGACCTGCACCGCTCGATCCTTCGCCGCACCTCCGCGCCGGTCCCCACCCGCGTCGAGCTTCGAGGCCCGTCCCCACCCGCCGAGCTGCCGCCCGACGTTCCCGCCCTCGTCGGCCGGTCGGCGGAGCTGGCGTCGCTGTGCACCGCGCTGACGTCGGGTCGCGCACCCGTCGTCACCGTCACCGGACCGACGGGTGCGGGCACCACCGCGCTGGCCGTGCATGCCGCGCACCGGCTCCGCGCCCGCTTCCCCGGAGGGCAGCTGCACGTCGCCCTGCGCGACCGGGCGGGCGGGCCGGTCCCGGCCGGGGAGGTGCTGCGTCGCGTGCTCGGCACGCCGGGACGGCGCGGACCCGGCGCGGAGCTCGCGACCGGGCGCGCCGGCCCGGTCCTGCTCGTGCTGGACGGTGCGAACTCGGCCGCACAGGTCGAACCGCTGCTGGTCGCGGGTGTCGCCGTCGCGGTCACCAGCTCGACGCGGCTCGCCGGCGTGGCCGCCGACGCGCGGGTCGCGCTGGGTGAGCTGGAGCCCGACGCGGCACTGGCGCTGCTCGACGCCGCGTCGGGCCGGCGCCGGGTCGACCCGCTGGACCCGGCGGCCACCGAGATCATCCAGCTCTGCGGTCGGCTACCGCTGGCGCTGCGGATCGCGGGCGCCCGGCTCGCGGCGAAGCGGCACTGGACCGCGGCCGCGCTCGCCAGCAGGCTCGCGGACCCCCGACGCAGGCTCGACGAGCTGGCGGCGGGCGACGTCGGCGTGCGTCGGAGTGTGCTGCGGGTGTACCTGGCGGCACCGCCGGCGGAACAGCGGCTGTTTCGGCTGCTCGGGTCCGGGGACGCCGCGACCGTCGACGCCGCGGCGACCGCGTCCCTCGTCGACGCGCCGGTCGCCACGGCTGCTGCCTGGCTCGACGGGCTGGCCGACCGGCACCTGCTCGCAGTGACGACCGGTGCGACCGGACCGCGGTACGCGCTGCCCGCACTCGTCGTCGACGTGGCCCGGGAGCTGGCCGGGCGTCATCCCGGCGGCGGGCACCGCACTGGAGTCAGGGCATCGTGAAGTAGATCATCGGGTTGTCACCCGCGCCGCGGATCGGGGCGAGACCCAGCTCGTCGCGCAACGTGTTCAGGGCGTCGAAGGTCGCCCGGGCCTTGGCGCGGGACGGGGTGAAGAACGGCACGCCCTTCTCGTCCAACCAGCGGACGACGACCTTGCCCTCCGTGAGCGGAAGCGTGGTACGGCCGTGGAAGACGTCGTGCACGCTCACCGGGATCGCCGACGGCACCCACGGGAAGAGGTTGTCCAGGTACCAGCGGGCGAAGCGCCCGCCGTGCGCGGCATCGACGAACAGGTAGCCGGTGTCGGCGGGGACCTGCTCGACGGTCTCCTTGATGTTGCCCTGCACGAACGTCCAGCGGTCCTCGGCGAGCTCCTGGGGCACGTTGCGCACCACATTGTCGATCAGATCGAAGCTGTGCAGGCGGCCCGAGCCGTTGTCCCGCAAGGCGCTGAGGATCCAGGTGGTGGACCACCCGTGGAACGTTCCAAGTTCGACGACCGCGTCCGGCTTGGTCGCGCGCAGCAGCAGGTAGGTGATCTCCGCCTCGAGGTCGTCGAGCTGGGGCGTCATCGTCCCCGTCATCGACTCGGTGTAGTCCCGCTGAGCCTTGCCGACCGCCGCCAGCTCGCCCGCGTACTCACGGTACAGCTCGGAGACGTACTCCAGGTCGATCAGCCTCAACGGAAGGTCCTCCTGTGGATCGAGTCAGACGCCGTGCGCCGGACTGTATCGGCCTCCGGACCAGCGCACGGAGGTGGTCGGCGTACGCAGCGATCACCGGCCGAGTCGCTGGTAACGACGCACGGCGAGCGGCATGAAGACGGCGATGAGCAACACGGGCCAGCCGACCGCCATCAGGATCGAGTGGCCCGCAATCCACGAGTCGTCGGCTGCGCCCGGGTTGCCGAACAGGCCGCGGGTGGCGTACACGGTGCTCGACAGCGGGTTCCACCGTGTGATCGCGGCGACCCAGCCGGGCATGGTCTCGGTCGAGACGAAGGCGTTGGACAGGAACCCGACCGGCCAGACGAGGATCTGGACGGCGACGACGCTCTCGGGCCCATTCACCACCAGCCCGATCCAGATGCCGACCCAGAGCAGCGCGAAGCGCAGCAGCAGCAGCAGCAGCAGAAGCGCGAACGCGAGCAGCGCCTTGAGCGTCCCCTCGCGCCACTGCCAGCCGACGAGCAGACCGGCCGCGACCATGACGGCAAGCCCGACGACCGAGCTGAGCAGGTCCGTGACGTTGCGGGCGGCGACGACCGCGCCGGGCGTCACCGGCATGGACCGGAACCGGTCGGTCACCCCGCGGGCAGCGTCGGTGCTCACGGCGACGATCGTCGTCTCCAGCCCGAACAGCACCGTCATCGCCAGGATGCCGGGGACGAGGAACTCCCGGTAGTCCCCGCCGCCCGCCACGACGATCCCGCCGCCGAGGAGATAGCCGAACATCAGCAGGATCAGGACGGGGAACAGCAGCCCGATCACGACGGGTGCCGGCTGGCGCGCCCAGTGCGTCAGGTCGCGGCCGGCGAGGGCAGCCGTGTCCCGCAACGCCCATCCGGCGCGCTGCGCGGTCGTGGTGGGCATCGCGGGGACGGGCGACGCTTCGCTGGTGCGGGCCGCGGTCCTCATGCCCGGGACTCCTGCTCGTCGGTGGTGGGAGTGCCGGTCAGGTGCAGGAACACCTCGTCGAGGGTGGGTCGGCGCACGCCGACGTCCCTGGCGTCGACTCCGGCCGCGTCGAGCGCTCGGACGACCGCGGTCAGGGCGCGGGCCGGGTCGGTCACGCGGGTGCTGACGCGGCGGGCGTCCCGGTCGGTCTCGACGGGGCCACCGGTCGCGGCGGCGACGGTGGCGGCCGCGTCCTCGAGCTGCCCGGCCCGGGTGACGACGACGTCGACCCGGGCACCACCCAGCGCGGACTTCAGCCGCTCGGGCGGCCCGTGGGCGATGACCTGGCCATGGTCGAGGACGCAGACCTGGTCGGCGAGTTGGTCGGTTTCCTCCAGGTACTGGGTGCTGAGCACGATGGTGGTGCCGTCCGTCACCAGTGCCCGGACCGCGGCCCAGACCTCGTTGCGGCTGTGCGGGTCAAGGCCGGCCGTGGGCTCGTCGAGGAACAGGACCTCGGGGGCGCGGATCAGGCTGGTCGCCAGATCCAGCCTGCGGCGCATGCCGCCGGAGTACGTCCCGACGGGTCGGCTGCCGGTGTCCGCCAGCCCGAAGCGGTGCAGCAGCACATCGGCGCGGGTGCGGGCCAACGCGGTCGGCAGGTGGTAGAGCCGGCCGAACAGCTGCAGGTTCTGCCGGCCGGAGAGGATCTCGTCGACCGCGGCGTGCTGCCCCACCAGCCCGACCCGGTAGCGGACCTGGGCGGCCTGGGTGACGACGTCGAAGCCGGCGATCCGGGCGGAGCCGCCGTCCGGGCGGAGCAGGGTGGTCAGGATCCGGACCGCGGTGGTCTTGCCCGCGCCGTTGGGCCCGAGCAGGCCGAGGACGGTTCCTCGTTCGACGGCCAGGTCGACCCCGGCGAGTGCCTGCATCTTCCCGTACCGCTTGGTCAGGCCGCACGCTTCCACCGTCAGGTCCATGACGTACACCGTACCGTACATGCAACGGTGCAGGAGAAACTAGGATGAGCGCCGCGATGACCTACTACAGCGGCTCCGGAGACCCGGCGCGCAGCCTCGCCTTGCTGTGGCGGACCCGGGACCGGCCGAGCCGTAAGGGGAAGCCGGACCTGAACGTCGACGCGATCGTGCGGGCCGCCGTCGAGATCGCCGACGCGGACGGCCTCGGCGCGCTGTCCATGCGCCGCGTCGCCGACCGTCTCGGCGTCGGCACCATGAGCCTGTACACCCACATCCCGGGCAAGCCCGAGCTCCTCGACCTGATGCTCGACGACGTCTACGCCGAGACACTCGAACCGACCGGACAACCCGCGCACTGGCGCGACGCCCTCGACGATGTCGCCCGCCGCAACTGGAGGCTGTACCACCGCCACCCGTGGCTACTGCAGGTCGCGACCAGCCGTCCGCCGCTCGGCCCGAACGTCACCGCCAAGTACGAACGGGAGCTGGTCGCCGTCGCAGAGGTCGGACTCGACGATCTCGAGATGGACTCCGTCGTCACCCTCGTCAACGGCTACGTGCACGGCGCAGCCCGGGGTGCGGCCGACTCCGCGCAGGCCCGGCGGTCGACCGGCCTGACCGACGAGCAGTGGTGGCACGCGCACGCACCGCACCTGAGCAAGGTCATGGACCCCGAACGTTTCCCGATCGCCACCCGGGTCGGGACCGCCGCGGGCGCCGCTCACCACGCTGCCCACAATCCCGATCACGCTTTCGAGTTCGGATTGCAGAGGGTTCTGGACGGCATCGAGGCGCTGCTGCGGGACCGTGGCGCCGGCGGGGCGCGCCGGTGATCAGCCCTACCGGTGATCGGCGCTGCGGCAGCCGTAACCGCGTTCACCGCGGGCGGCCTCGCAACCGTTGATCAGGGCGAGAACGCGGTGCCGGACGTGCAGCGACTCGGATGGGGTTGCGGCGTCCTCCTGGCTCCCCCCGGTGCTCGCCCCGGTCGTGTTCAGGTCCGTGGTCAATCTCGTCGCACCCGTCCAGCGACGCTGCTGCAGCCGACCTCGCCCAGCCATGATCGTCATTTGGGGGACATGAGCCGCACAGGTGCGGCTCATGTCCCCCAAGCATTGATCACCGAGCCCGCCACCGGATCGCAAGAGTGCGGATCCCACGACCGGCACCAGCGCTGCGCCGCACAGCTCGCCTACCCGACCGGAGAAGGTATGTGGCCGTCGTTCCGCCGCGGGGAGCTGTCGACCGTCGCTCCACCGTTGATGCCAGCGGGCCACCCGGGGCGGCGGGTCAGCGGGGTAGCGCGGTGAGGAACCGCTGCACGATGGGGTTGGCCGGCACGCCGCCGGTCTGGCCGTTCTCGACGAACACGGCGAAGGCGAGATCGCCCTGATAGCCGGTGAACCAGGAGTGCGCCTGGGGCGGGTTGCCGTGCTCGGCCGTTCCGGTCTTGCCGAGGACGGGTCCACCGGGCACGCCGGCGAGACCGGTGGCGGTGCCGCCGGTGACCACGGCCCGCATGAACGTGGCCAGGGCCTGCAGGGTCGCCTGCGGGGGCGCGGGCGGTGGGTTCCTTGCGGTGGCCGGCTGTCCGGCGATCAGGCTCGGTGCCGGTGTCGAGCCGTGCGCCACCGTCGCGGCGATGAGGGCTTCGGAGAAGGGGCTGACGAGGTCGGTGCCCTGGCCGAACGCGTTGGCGGCCTGCCCGACGGCGTCGGTGGCCGGGGTGTAGGCACCGCTGAACGAGTCGACCGGGAGCGCCCAGGCCGCGCCGAAGCCGAAGCCGGCGGCGGCCCGGTCGAGCGCCCCGTTGGGCAGCTTCTGGGACAGCAGCGAGAAGCTGGTGTTGCATGAGCTCGCGAAGGCCTGCGTGAAGGTGATGGTGCCCAGGTCGAAGTTGTCCTCGTTCGGGATGGTCCGGCCGTCGATGGTCACCGATCCGGGACAGGGCACGGACGTGTCAGGCTGGGCGATCCCGCTGGCCAGCACGGCGTCCGCAGTCACGATCTTGAATGTCGAGCCGGGCGGATACTGTCCGACGAGCGCGATGTCGAAGGCCGCGGCCGCGCTGTTCGCCACCGCGACGATCGCGCCGGTCGAGGGGCGGATCGCCACGATCGCGGCCGCGGGCGCGACGCCGGCCATGGCCGACTCGGCCGCCTGCTGCACGCCGGTCTCCCGGGTGGTGCGCAGAGCGGTGCCCGGACGTCCTGGGAGCTGAGCGACCGGGGTGACGGCACCCTGCGCGGTGCGGACGCCGATCGTCGCGCCGGCCGCGCCGGCGAGCTGACCGTTGAAGACCTGCTGCAGGCCGGAGACGCCGATCTGGTCGGTGGCCAGATAGCCGGGGCCGGCCGTCTTGAGTGCGTCCGCAGTGGGTTGACCGACCTGGCCGAGCAGCGGCTGCGCGAAATGCGGGCTCGGGCCGGCGAGCTGGGTGCCGGTGTGGAACACCGTGCCGGGCAGGTCGTGGATCTGGGACTGGACGGCCTGATAGTCGCTCCTGCGCAGCGTGATGACCGGGACGAAGTCGGTGGGTTGGGCCTTCTGGACACTGGTGACGATGTCGGCGGCGCTGATGTGCAGGGCGCCGGCAAGCGTGCGGGACAGCGAGCCGAGCTCGGTCACCAGCCTGGGTTCGACTCCGACGGTGACCGTGTCGACCTGCGTGACCAGTGGTTGCCCCGAGGCGTCGAGGATGGGTGCCCGGGCGGGGAGGGTCCGGTCCACCACCAGGGTGTCGCCCGTGGCGAGCGCGGGATGGACGTCCTGGGGCTGCCAGTGCACCCGCCACCGGCCGTCGCTGCCCTTGGCCAGGGCGAGCTGCCCGTCGTAGACCCAGGGCGCGGTGAGCCCGGTCAATGTCCAGGACGCGGAGTAGGCCAGCGTGGTGACACCACCGTGGGTGCCGATCGATCTCGGGGTCAGCTGGGCGCCGGTGGGATGCAGCGCTGCCACGCCGGCCGCCAGGGCCGGCTGCGCGGCGGCCGGGTCATCGGTGACCGCGGCAGCGGCGGCAACATCGTTGCCGGCCAGGGCGGTGAGGAAACTCCTGCCGGCACTGAGCTCGGCGTCACTGTCGCCCGAGCAACCGCCGAGCACGAGCGTGACGGCCACCGCGACAGTCACGTCGGCACGGCGAAGTCCTCCTCGGCGCCGGCCCGCCTGCGCGCTCGCGACCACCGGTCCTGCCCGCGCCGACGACATGCGCGCAGGTTAGACCGGTGGGCGTGTTGCCCGGCACGGTATCGACCCCTCGTCGTGCCCACCCGCCGACGGTCGGCCGCCCGTGAGCTGCCTGCCGGCCCGGCAACCGCGAACGGGCGATTGCCCCAGGTCGCCGCGATGCCCCAGGGTGAGATATGGATGATCACGATGTCACCGACCCCGAGGTGGCCCAGCAGGACACCGAAGAGACCTTCGACCGGCTCGTCGACGAGGGCGAACAGCGGTTGGGGCGGTCGTGGTGGGGCCTGCTGTCCACCGGGTTCCTCGGCGGCCTGGATGTGGGCGTCGGAGTGCTGGCGCTGCTGCTCGTGGAGCACACGACGAACAGCAAGCTGCTCGGCGGCGTGGCCTTCGCGATCGGCTTCATCGCGCTGACCCTCGCCCGCAGCGAGCTGTTCACCGAGAACTTCCTGGTCCCGGTGGTCGCGGTGGTGGCCAAACGGAGCACGCCGCTCGCGCTGGGCCGGTTGTGGCTCGCCACGCTGCTGATGAACCTCGCAGGCGGCTGGGTCATCACCGCGCTCATCATGACCGGCTTCCCGGCGCTGCGGGAGACCGCCGTCGAGGCGGCGAACTTCTACATCGGGCTGGGCACGACGTGGCGCGCTTTCGCGCTCGCCCTGGTGGGCGGCATGCTGATCACATTGATGACGCATCTGCAGCACTCCACCGAGTCCGACGGGGTACGGCTGGTACCCGCGACGGTGATGGGCTTCCTGCTGGGTGCCGGCCAGGTCAACCACGCGATCGTGGCGTCGCTGATCTGCTTCGCCGCGCTGCAGGCGGGAGCCCCGTTCAGCTACGGCGACTGGCTCGGCCTGCTCCTCCTCGCGCTGGTGGGCAACCTGGTCGGTGGGCTGGGGTTGGTCACCGTGCTTCGGCTGCTCCAGGTGCCCCACAAGCTGCTGACCGAGCGCCGCGAAAACCAACCCGCTCGGACCTGATTCTTTGCATTCGGCGCGGCTTACTTGACCATATGGTCATCACCAGCGGTACGATCGCGCCCCGTCATCCCAGGTTTCAAACCTTGCTCGACCGGGAAGCAGTTCTCCACACACGAGAGAGGTGACGTCATGGCCGACGATCAAGAAGACGTCCAGGCGCCAAGCCAGCACGCTCAGGCCCAGGCGCCGGGCGGACGGGTGTCCCGCGGCCCGACCCTGGATCCCGGTGGGGAGACGGAGCCCGGCGGCCTCGTCCCGCCCTACGCGGGACGCACCGGCAGTGAAGAAGACACCACCGACGCCGCCGCCGCCGCGGAGGGCCGAACTGGCAAGGCGTACGACGCCAGCAACGCCCCCGCACCCGACGCGCCGCCGCCGGTGACCCAGGAGGAGCGGGAAGGCATGTCTGCGACGGACGTCGAGCCGGACGCGCCCCTGGGTGTGGGTGAGTCCGACGCCAAGGGCGCTGAGGAGCAGGCACCCGACCGACCCGATGTCGGCACCAAGGATGGTCGGCCGGTCGGCAAGGTCGCCGACGACGACTCCAGCAGCATCGGGACAACGGGGCCGATAGATCCGAAGATGCCCGATCTGCAGGCCGGGGACCAGGGCGGCTGACGCCACCAGCGGCCCGCGCACGGCTCCGCATGCACAAGGTCACTGCGGTCGTCCGCGCCGTGTGAGCGTCCTCAGGAGCCTCGGCGCCGACTTATGGTCGGCGCCGAGGCATCGACCGTAAGGAGCCAGGTCGACGTGGTGGCCACACCACGATGGCGACTAGTACGGGCCGGTCGCCCGCGGCGGCCGTCGCGTTCTGTGACGAGCATGTGGAGGCCGACGCCGTGCACGAGCAGCTCGTCCGGCAGGGGGTGATCGCGCCGCTGCTGGTCGCCGAACCCGGGCTGGCCGCCGACATCGTGTTCGGGATCCGGGCCAGCGCGATGCTGGCCGACCGGTTGTCCGCGCTGCTGCTGGGATGTTGGACGGCGCGACGTTCGGCGCTCCGACGCCCGCTCGCCGACGGGCCCGACGCAGCCATCTCGGTCGGTGCGGTCTCATGAACGTCCGTGGCGCCACGCGACGATGAGCATCGACTTTGCCCAGACGGACCTCGCCGACCTGTTCCCGCCGCACGTGCTCCGGGAGTATGCCCTGCTCGCGGACGGGGAACGCGGCGCGCTGATCGGGCCGCGCGGGGACATCGCGTGGATGTGCGCGCCGCGCTGGGACTCCGACGGCGTGTTCTCCTCCTTGATCGGCGGCTCCGGGGCGTACGCGGTCACCCCGACCGGCCGGTTCGTGTGGGGCGGCTACTACGAGGACGGCAGCCTGATCTGGCGGTCCCGGTGGATCACCGAGACCGGGGTCACCGAATGCCGGGAGGCGCTGGCGTTCCCCGGCGACCCGCACCGGGTGGTGCTCCTGCGCCGGGTCGTCGCCACCCGGGGTGACGCCCGGGTGGAGGTGGTGTTGGAGCCTGCGGCCGGCTTCGGTCGCCAGCACCTGCGCGATCTGCACCGCGACGAGGACGGCCGCTGGGCGGCCCGGGTCGGGGATCTCCGGCTGCGCTGGACCGGCGGCGCGGACGCCGAGGTGCACGGCGACGGGCGCAGCGGCCGTCGGCTGACCGCCACCCTCGAGTTGCCCGCCGGGGCCCACCACGACCTGGTCCTGGAACTGTCCGACACTGCGCTGGACGGGGAACCGCCCGACCCCGGCCGCGTGTGGGAGGGCACCGAGGCCGCCTGGCGGGAGACACTTCCCGGTCTGGGCGGGAGCGTCGCGCCGCGCGACACCAGGCACGCGTACGCGGTGCTGCGCGGGCTGACCAGCTCCGGTGGCGGCATGGTTGCCGCCGCGACGATGAGCCTGCCCGAACGCGCCGAGCAGGGCCGCAACTACGACTACCGCTACGTCTGGATCCGCGACCAGTGCTACACCGGGCAGGCGGTGGCCGCCGACGGCGCACACCCGCTGCTCGACGACGCGGTCCGGTTCGTGGCCGAACGCATCCTCGACGACGGACCTCGGCTCAAGCCGGCCTACACCGTCACCGGCGGTCCGGTGCCCGACCAGCGGTCCCTCGACCTGCCCGGCTACCCGGGCGGCCACGACATCCTCGGCAACCACGCCAACGCCCAGTTCCAGCTCGACGGGTTCGGTGAGGCGCTGCTGCTGTTCGCCGCCGCGGCCCGCCACGACCACCTCGGCACCGACCACTACCGCGCCGTCACCGCCACCGTCGCCGCCATCGAGGCGCGCTGGCACGAACCCGACGCCGGGCTGTGGGAGCTCGACCCGCAACGCTGGGCGCACTCCCGGCTGATCTGCGCCGCCGGGCTGCGTACCATGGCCGCGGCCGGTGTGTCCACCACCGACGGCGCGTCCTGGAACGCGCTCGCGGACGCCATCCTGGCCGACGCCGCCGACTGCCTGCATCCCTCCGGACGCTGGCAGCGCTCGCCGACCGACCCGCGGATCGACGCGGCGCTGCTGCTCCCGGCGATCCGCGGCGCGCTGCCCGCCACCGACCCGCGTTCGCTGGCCACCCTGCGCGCGGTGGAGGCGGACCTGGGTCAGGAGGGTTTCGTGTACCGGTTCCGGCAGGATGCGCGTCCCCCTGGCGAGGCTGAGGGGGCGTTCGTGCTGTGCGGTTTCATGCTGGCGCTGGGCACCCATCAGCAGGGCGACATCCTGGGCGCCCAACGCTGGTTCGAGCGCAACCGGACCGCGTGCGGTCCGCCGGGCCTGTTCTCCGAGGAGTACGACGTCACCCAGCGCCAGCTCCGGGGCAACCTCCCGCAGGCCTTCGTGCACGCGCTCATGCTCGAGGCCTCGGTGCGCCTGGCCCGGCCGTGGGGCGCGACCCCATGACTCGCCGGCCGACCCCTGGCCCGCGCAAGGGCTGAGGCGTCGGTGAGCCGGGGCATCACGATGCCCATCGCGTCCTTGATCGCGGCCCGGTCGGTACGTAGGTCATCGAGCACGGCGCCCAGCGTCGCTGGGTCGTCGAGGACGTCGAGCAGCCCATGCATCCGGGTGAGCAGCTCGGTCACGGCTCCGCTGCGCTGCGTCACTACGATGCGCAGATGTCGCCGTATGGCCACCAGGTAAAGGCTCCGTCGCCGACGGAGCTGGACCGCTACTTCCTGTGAGTGATCAGTCAGGAAGAGACCGGGCAGCGCGCGCGACCGTTTTGGCTGTACCGGCAACGGCTGCCGCCCGCTAGAATTGAGCGGAGCCGATCCACGGTCGCGCTCGATACGGGTGGCACGAGTGCTGCGGGTATCACGGGGGAGTCAGATTGAGCATCCAGGCCGGAAGAACCGGAGCTGCCCCGCCGTTGCCAGCTCAACCGCCGGATGGCTGTCCGGCTGGCTGCGAGTTGGGGCCGCTTTCTTCCCAAGATCGTGCCATCAGATCGTTGAGAGTTCGACGCCGAGCGGCTGCGGAGGAGTTTGCCCGGCTGACAGGAGACCCGGGGACTCTTCCCAGTTGCCCGGATCCGGCCGCGCCGCCACCCTTGGACCATCCCTGCAACAACGACGAGCTGAGATATTCGGCCGGCCCGAGCTCGGGATCTTTCGGGGGTTTCATCGGTAGTTTCACCAAGGGCCTACCGCATGATCCGGACACGAGCGAAGTCGACCACGACGAGTATTGCAAGCTGCTGAATTCCTTGAACAGCGGGACGGGGTTCGAAAACCTGATGCTTGGGTGCCGTCCTGCTACCCGGCGCCCACAGCGTAGGCTGGAGAATCCTCGTTCGGCTTACGCGTTCGAGCTGGAAGGGGTCGACTCCCATTTTCTCGTGATGCCGCCTCCGCCAAAGTTCTATAGCGAGGACGAAGCGGCTGAGATGCTGGAGCTGTACTGGATGGCGCTGGCTCGTGACATCCCGTTCATCGACTATCCACCACATGACGTTCCCGCGCTGTTCAGCGCTGCAGCCAGTGATCTCAGTCGGTTCACCTACTTCTCCAACCCTGGCCTACCGGACGTATCGCTGAGCGCCGGTACCTTGTTCCGCGGATTCACGGACGGTGACCGTAGAGGTCCCTACCTGTCCCAGTTCTTCTTGTACGACGTGGCTTACGGTTCCCAGGTGATCTCGGCCCGCATCCGGACGGTCATGCCAGGTGTGGACTACCTGACCGACTGGAAGGAGTTCATCGACGTCCAGAACGGATGCGACGAGGATCAGACCGCCTGCGATCCGACGCCCCGGTTCATCCGTAGCGGTCGCGATCTCGGTCAGTTCGTCCACCTCGACAACGACTTCTTCGTCTGGTACAACGCCTGCAACATCCTGGTCAACAGCGCCGACCCGCTGCGCAGATGCGACGCTGCCGCCGGACTGGGGGCGGACTTCGCTGAACACCTGCCGTACAACAACCCGTCGACCGCAACCATCGAACGGTTTCCGGCTCCACCGAAGTCGACGACGCAGACGGGTGTGGCCACGTTCGGGCCGCAACATGTGAAGAGCCTCGTGCTCGAAGTGATGAACCGAGCGGTGAAGGCCGTATGGTATCAGAAATGGCTCGTTCACCGACGCCTACGGCCGGAGGCGTACGGCGGTTTCGTGCACCTGGAGGCTACCAATCCGAGCACCTACCCGGTCCGAGCAGCCTTTATCAGTCGCCGCTTTTCAACCCCCCGGGCTCCCCG
The DNA here is from genome assembly GCA_038254065.1 of Mycobacteriales bacterium. Taxonomy (GTDB): domain Bacteria; phylum Actinomycetota; class Actinomycetes; order Mycobacteriales; family Pseudonocardiaceae; genus Pseudonocardia. Next base: position 36,434 of record JBBSGM010000020.1, read on the forward strand.
GGTACCTTCGACGTGTTCAAGCACAACGTGCTCCAAAACGCCAACAAACGAAACCCGCCGCAGCCAGGGCGGGGTACGTATCTGCTGCCGATGTCTTATGCGGAAGGCTCTCCACTCCATCCCTCCTACGGCCAGGGGCACGGCACGATAGCGGGGGCTTGCGCGACCATCCTGAAGGCCTTCTTCGACGAGGACCAGAAGATCGTCAATCCGGCAGTGCCCAACCGGGACGGGACCGCGCTCGAGCCGTACACCGGTCCTGATCACGATCAGCTGACGTTGGGCGGCGAGTTGAACAAGCTCGCGGGCAATGTCGGACTGGGTCGCGACTTCGCTGGCGTCCACTGGCGGTCCGACTACAGGGAGTCGTTGAAGCTCGGCGAGAAAGTGGCCATCGGTCTTCTGTTCGACCAGCGTCGCACGTATCAGGAGAATTACTCTTTTCAGTTCACGCGTTTCGACGAGACGCTCGTCACGATCGACAAGAATACCTCGGTGACCGACCTGCAGAGCTGGCTGGCGCCACCGCCGTGAGAAGGAAGTGACCGGCCTCAACTCGCCGTGCTGCGAATGGCGGCGCGGGTCTTCTCGCTCGACGGGAGGCGGCGCGGCCGGCCTGCTGGAACCACCACGGTCGAGCGCTGGTCACGGTTCTCGCTCGCCGGGTCGGCCCGATTGTCGGGCAACGTCTCTCGCCTCGGCGTCGGCGGTTCGGTGCTGTTCCTCGTCCTCGTCGCGCTGGATCCGCAGCACCAGGGGAGAGGTGTCGACCAGGATGACCCCGGCGACCAGCAGCACCACCCCGACGACCGCTCCGGCGAGGTGCCAGGTGGCGGTGGAGATGGTCTCGTCGAACAGCACGATACCGATCGTGATCCCGACGAGCGGGTTCGCCGCGTCCATCACCGGCATGCTCGCCGCGAGCGGTCCGGCTTGGTAGGCGCTCTGCACGAGGGTCAGCGCGACGAAGCTGACCACGCCCATCGCGTAGGGCTGCCATGAGGACAGCGCGGTGAGGATGCCCACCTTGAACAGCGCCACCGTAGCGGCGAGCAGCGCGGACTGGGCTGCGAGCGCGGCCACCGCAGCAAGCGCGTACAGCGACGCCCGGGCCGGGCCGCCGACCCGGCGGGCCGCCAGCAGGACCACGGCGGCGAGCACCGCGACCGCGCCGAGCGCCTCGCCCCAGGTGGACAGCGGCGGCAGCGGGTTGCCCGGCTGCGGCGAGGTCGCGACGATGGCCAGCACCAGCCCACCGGTCACCATCGCGATGCCCGACCATTCCCGCAGGTGCAGCCGGTAACCGTGGCGGCGCACCGACACCGGGATCGCGAAGATCAGCTCGCTGGCGATCAGCGGCTGCACCAGTGACAACGGCCCGAAGGCCAACGCGACGGCTTTGAACACGAACGACCCCGCGGTCGAACCGATCCCGGCCAGCCACGCCGGACGGCGGGCGAGGTCGAGGAGCAACCGCGGCGACAACGACTCGTCCGGTGGACGGGTACTCGCCTCTCGCTGCTGCAGCACTCCTCCGATGGCGAAGCAGGCACCCGCCGCCAGCGCGGCCAGCACCGAGATGATGATCATCAGTTAGGTCACCCATCGCAGCTCCGGCGTCAGTCGGGCGAAGGTACCCACCGCGGGCAACGTGAACTCCCGCGAGTCGGGGTATTTGTGCGCATGAGTCGGCCATCTGTGCGACCGACTCGCGATGATCCTGAGCCGAACCTGAGCGATCTCCGCTCGGTGGGGCCCGGCTCAGCTCCGGCTCAGGATCATCGCCCAGTCTCGCTGACGTCCCCACCGGGGGGAGAGAAGGCGAGGACCCGGTGACCCTGCTCGACGTGATCATCCTGCTCGTCGGCGCCGGGCTGTGTGCCGCGTTCGGGGCTCGGCTCGCCGCGCTCGGCGACAGCCCGGCGGCACGTTACGTCTTGGCGCTGGTCGGAATCCTGGGCGGGCTGCTGCTCGGGGCCGTCGTCGGTCGCTGGCTGGGCGGACTGGTGACCAGGGTGCTGGTCCGCGGCCGGCTCGGCGTGCTCGACCGTGCCGTCGGAGCACTGACCGGCGCCGCTTCCGCGCTGGCCGGGTCCGGCCGCGGGCTCCGGCGACCGGGCACCTGCTCCGGCGGCGCCCCCGGCCGGTACCCCGGCCGCCGCGATCGGTGCCCCGTCCGCGCCGTCGACCCAGTCGAGCAGCTGACTCGACCGAACACCGCGGGCCGTTCCCCGCCCGGAGATCAACCGGTCGGGAACGGGCGGCTCGCGAACGTCCCAGAGCACAGTGGAATGGTTCGAGAACGGTGCCGCGCGGCATACCGTCTTGACGCGGCCGACCGGCGGCTGCCTTTGACGGCGGGTAGCGGGCGGGAGGTGCACGAGTGGTCGCTGAGTCGCTGAGCAGGCTGGTCGAGTCGTTGCGCCTGGTGGACCATCACGTCCACGGTGCCGCGGCCGCCGACCTCGACCGCGCCCGTTTCGAGGACGGCCTCACCGAGTCCCCGTGGCCGGCGCCCCCGGGGACGAGCCACCTGGACTCGCAGCTGGGCTTCGCCGTCCGCCGGTGGTGTGCCCCGGTGCTGGACCTGCCCCCGCATACCGACGTGGACAGCTACCTCGCCCGACGCCGCGAGCTCGGCGCGGCCGAGGTCACCCGGCGGCTGCTGGCCGCAAGCGGGGTCGGATGCTTCCTGGTCGAGACCGGCTACCGGGCCGAGGATCTGCTCACACCCGCGGAGCTGGCCCGGGCGGCCGGGGCGCGGGCCGCTGAGGTCGTCCGGCTGGAGTCGGTCGCCGAGGAGGTGGCCGCGGCGGCACCGGACGCGGCCGGGTTCGCCGACCGGTTCGCCGCCGCACTGGCCGAGCGGGCCCGCGGCGCCGTCGCGCTGAAGTCGGTGATCGCCTACCGGTACGGGCTCGACTTCGATCCCGAGCCACCCACCGCGGTGGCAGTCCAGCGCGCGGCCGGGCAGTGGCTCCGGGCCGGCGGACGGCTGACCGACCCGGTGCTGCTGCGCCACCTGCTCTGGGCGGGTGTCGAGCACGGGCTGCCGCTGCAGTTCCACACCGGCTACGGGGATCCTGACTTGACCCTGCACCGCTGCGACCCCGCGCTGATGACGGGGTTCATCCGACGGGTGCGCGACCGCAACGTGCCGATCATGCTCCTGCACTGTTACCCCTACCACCGCAACGCCGGGTACCTCGCCGCCGTGTACCCGCACGTGTACTGCGATGTCGGGCTGGCGGTCAACCACACCGGAGCTCGGAGCCGGGCGGTCGTCGCGGAGTCGCTGGAGGTGGCGCCGTTCGGCAAGGTGCTCTACTCCTCCGACGCCTGGGGACCTGCCGAGCTGCACCACCTCGGCGCCGTGCTGTGGCGCCGGGCGATGACCGGCGTACTCGGCGACTGGGTCACGTCCGGCGACTGGTCAGCGGCCGACGCGGCGCGCGTCGCGGAGCTGGTGGGGGCGGGCAACGCCCGGCGGGTGTACGGCCTGGAGGAACCGTACCCCGAACGGGCGGTGACCTGGTGCGCAGAGTGACTTTCCTTCCGTTCTGGTCGACCATTTGCTGGTCATGGAAAGGGTGGGCGCCATGCCTCCGTCAACAACCGGGACCCGGCTCCGTCGCGAGTTGAGCGTGTGGGAGGCCATCGGCCTCTCGCTGGCCCTGATGGCGCCGTCGATGGCCGTGAACATCAACCCGCAGGCCACCGCAGGCAGCGTGGGGCGGGCAGTGCCGCTGGCGTTCGCGCTGGCCACGGCCGGGGTGCTGCTCATCGCGTACACGTTCGTCCGGTTGTGCCGGCGGTTCCATCACGCGGGCAGCGTCTACGGCTTCGTCGGGGCGACGCTGGGCCCGCGGGTCGGCGTCGTCGCGGGCTGGTCATTGCTGGGCACCTACCTCTTCTACGGCGTCGTCACGTCGACGGCCGCGGGCATCTTCGCCGCCGCCGCTCTGGACAGCCTCGGGATCTGGACTGACCAGCCGTCGTGGGCGGGCTTCGCGATCGCCGCCGTCGCGCTGCTCGCGGTGCTGGCGCTGGCCGTCGCGCCGGTCCGCGGGGGGACCAGGGCGCTGCTGTCGATCGAGGGCACCACCGTCGCGCTGATCGTGGTGGTGGCCGTGGTCATCCTCGTCCGGTTGGCCACCGGCACCGCGCCGGCCGGCCGCACCGTGGACCTGTCGGTGTTCACCGTAGCGCCGGGGACCGACATCTCCGCGGTCTTCCTCGGCGTCGTCTTCGGCTTCCTGTCCTTCGCCGGCTTCGAGGCCGCCGCGACGCTGGGTGAGGAGGCCCGCGAGCCTCGTCGCAGCATCCCCAGGGCGATTCTCGGGACCGCGGTCTTCGGCGGCGTCTACTTCGTGTTCGTCACCGCCGTGGAGGTGATGGGCTTCGGCGCCGACGACGCGGGGGTCGCGGCCTTCACCGGCTCGCAGTCGCTGCTCGGCGACCTCGGCTCGCAGTACGTCGCGGCCTGGGTCGGCGACCTGATCACGATCGGCGCGGCGATCAGTGCCTTCGGCTGCGCCCTGGCCTGCGCGGTCAGCGGATCGCGGCTGCTCTTCGCACTCGCCCGCGACGGCATCGGGCCGTCGACGTTCGGGCAGGTGTCGGCGAGGCGCGGCGCCCCGGCCCGGGCGGCGCTCGCGGTGGTCGTCGGGATGTACGTGGTCGTCGGCATCGCCTGGTTCGTCGTGGGTGGGAAGCCGTTCGATCTCTTCGTGGCGTCGGGCACGATCGGGACGCTGATCCTGCTGGTCGCCTACGCGCTCGCGACGGTCGGCGCGGCGCGACTGCTGTTCTTCTCCGGGCGCCGCGAGGTCGCCGCCTGGGAGGTCGTCATCCCCACGCTGGCCCTGCTGCTGATCGCTTACACCCTGCTCCGGAATGTCTCGCCCTATCCCGGTGGCGCCGCCGGCGTCTATCCCGTCGTGTCCGCGGCGTGGATCCTGTTGGGCGTCGTCGGGGTGCTCGCATGGCCCGGAGCGGCCCGGCGCGCCGGTAGGTCCCTCACCAGAAGCGAAGGACTCGCGGCCGCCGCGCCGGTTCGGTGACGGTTTCGGTGCCCAGGCCGCCGTCCGCGAGCTACGTGGTCGGTATCAGGGACTGCCAGCGTCACCTCTGGGTTGGGTAACCAATGAACGCTGGTCATCGAGGGGAGGGAGGGCCATGCCGAAGCGTCTGGTGGTGTGCTGTGACGGCACCTGGAACACTCCGGACCAGTTGAACGACGGGCAGCCGGCGCCGACGAACGTCACCAAGGTCGCGCTGGCAGTCGCGCCGGAGGACCCCACTGGCAAGGTGCAGCGGATGTTCTACCATCCGGGGGTCGGCACCAACCGTTCGGAGCGCCTCAGCGGTGGGATGTTCGGCTTCGGCCTGTCGCGCAACGTCCGTGACACCTACCGGTTCCTGGTACAGAACTTCGAGCCGGGCGACGAGCTTTTCTTCTTCGGGTTCAGCCGCGGCGCCTTCACTGCACGCAGCACCGCAGGCTTCGTCCGGAACTCAGGCATTTTGCGGCGAGAGTACGTCGACCGGGTCGACGAGGCGTATGCGCTCTACCGCAGCCGAAGCAGCCGCACACATCCGCGGAGCACCGAGGCACAGCTCTTCAGGCGTTCGTACTCCCACGAGACGCGTATTCACTTCATCGGTGTCTGGGACACCGTGGGCGCCCTCGGTATTCCACTCAGCGGGCTCCGTCTGGTCAACCTGCTCAACCGACGATGGCAGTTTCACGACACGGACTTGAGCACGTCCGTCGACGCGGCTTTCCAGGCACTGGCGATTGACGAGAAGCGAGGTCCGTTCAAGCCGGCGATCTGGAGCCAGCAGGCGGACGCGGGTGGCCAGCGACTTGAGCAGGTGTGGTTCGCTGGGGTCCACTCCGACGTCGGCGGGGGCTATGCGGATCCCGCTCTGGCTGAGATCGCGCTGCTCTGGATGGTGGATCGGGCGCGTGCCTGCGGCCTGGCCTTCGAGGCCGAGGCATTCAGCCGCCTTCCCTCCGGCGACGCCGCGACCCCGCAGCATACGGGCAGCGGTCTCGTCCCCGATGCGCTCGGGCAGCTGCACGAGTCGCGGACGGGCTTCTACCGACTGGTCCCGCCGTTCGTACGAAACCTTGGCGTCACCGACGTTTCCCACGAGTACGTCGCTTCAAGCGCAGTTGAGCGGCATCAACAGCTACAATCGTATGCGCCGTCCGGACTCGTCACATACCTCGGTCACGCCGACGAGGTCATGCAGGTCTAATCTCGCAGTAGCAGGCCGGTGACGAGGGCCGGTACAGAAGTCTGCACCGGCCCTCGTCACCGGCCTTTCTTCGTGCGGCGGAGGCTCTTAGCCGGTGCAGGTGGGTACCGCGGGGGCGCTGCCGACACAGTTGTTCGGGGTGTTGGCGCTGATCGGCGAGCTGTTGGTGACCATGGTGCCGCCTAGGGCGTGTCTGCGGGATCTTGATGTTCGGGTGCGGTAGATCTTGCTCATGCATGCTCGTCATGATCTGACTGATGTTGAGTGGGCGCGTCTGGAGCCGTTGTTGCCGGATCGCACGCCGTGTCGGGGTGGGCGGTGGG
>JBBSGM010000021.1:0-41599 GCA_038254065.1 Mycobacteriales bacterium
CGGCCCCTCGCTCCCAAAGCGAGTGCGCTACCAAGCTGCGCCACACCCCGTCGCGGGCAGTGTAGGCGCTCGGGGTGCAGCGCCCGCCACGAGCCCGGGTCACCGCGGAGATCAGCATCTCGGAGCCACCAGCTGCGCTTCCCGCGGCGGGCGCTGCCCGAACGGTGATCATGCGGTTGTGGGCCACTGAACCGGGGGTCAGGGCGGTCGCAACGGGCCTCCCGGCGGCCGACCTACACTGGGGGGATGCCTGCCCGTACGTTGCTCATGCCCGGCCGCCAGACGCCGATCCGTCCGGTCCCGGCGCACATTCCGCGCCCGCCCTATGTCGGCAAGCCCGGGCCGGAGACGAACACCGACCCGGACGTGCAGCCGCCCGAGGTCATCGAGGCGATGCGGGTGGCCGGCAGGGTCGCCGCGCAGGCGCTGCGGGCGGGCGGGGCGGCCGTCGCACCCGGGGTGAGCACCGACGAGGTCGACCGGGTGGTGCACCAGTTCCTGGTCGACCACGACGCCTATCCGTCCACGCTGGGCTACAAGGGCTACCCGAAGTCGTGCTGCACCAGCCTCAACGAGGTCGTCTGCCACGGCATCCCCGACTCGACGGTGATCGAGGACGGCGACATCGTCAACATCGACGTCACCGCGTTCATCGGCGGCGTGCACGGCGACACGAACGCCACCTTCGGTGCGGGGAACGTGTCCGAGGAGGATCGGCTGCTCATCGAGCGCACCCGGGAGGCCATGCTCCGCGCGGTCAGGGCGGTCCGCCCGGGTCGGGAGCTCAACGTCGTCGGCCGGGTCATCGAGTCCTACGCCAAGCGCTTCGGCTACGGCGTCGTCCGCGACTTCACCGGCCACGGTATCGGCCGGGCCTTCCACAGCGGGCTGGTCGTGCTGCACTACGACCAGCCCGACGTGCACGTCGTGCTCGAGCCGGGGATGACCTTCACCATCGAGCCGATGATCACTCTGGGCACCGTCGACTACGACGTCTGGGACGACGGCTGGACCGTCGTCACCAAGGACCGGCAGCGTACCGCCCAGTTCGAGCACACCGTGCTGGTCGCCGCGGACGGCGCGGAGATCCTGACCGAGCCCTGACCCGACGCGCCCGACGGTCGCCCCAGCGCACTTCGCTCGTCGATTGTGGTCCTCGCAGGCCTCCACGGCCGCTGCGTGGACCCAGAGGACGCGCGTTGTGGCCGGTACAGCGGGAGCCCGACGTAGGCTGGCGGGATGGCGAAGGTCTACCCAGACATCAGCGCGAGGATGGCCGGCTGGATCGAGCGGCAGCCGATGTTCTTCGTCGCGACCGCGCCGCTGGCCGCCGACGGCCTGGTCAACGTCTCCCCGAAGGGCACCATCGGCACGTTTCGGGTGCTCGACGCACACACCTTCGCCTACCTCGACCTCACCGGCAGCGGTATCGAGACGGTCGCCCACCTGCGCGAGAACGGGCGGATCTGCGTGCTGTTCTGTGCCTTCGACGGGGCCCCGAACATCGTCCGGCTGCACGGCGCCGGGCGCGTCGTGCTGGTCGGGGAGCCCGGCTTCGAGGCGGCGCTGGCGCCCTTCGGCGCGGCCGCGCAGAGCCGCCGCCCGCAGGCCCGGGCGGTGGTCACGCTGGACGTGACGCGGGTGTCGGACTCCTGCGGTTACGCGGTGCCCCGGATGGACCTGCGTGAGGAACGCGCGATCCTGGACTCCTGGTCCGAGGCCCGTGGGCCGGAGCGGCTCCGCACCTACCACGCGGAGCACAACGCCACCAGCCTCGACGGCCTGCCGGGTCTCCCGCAGCAGGTCGTCGCTCAGGACTGAGCGGTTCACTCAGGACCGGGCAGGCGTCCCGAAGATCTCCCGGAGCCTGCGCAGCGTGTCGTGGATCGACGTCGCGTTGCCCTTCGGGAACCCTGCCAGCTCGATGGCCCGCGCATACGGCGAACCGCCGTAGTCGAAGGTCTCGGTGATCTTCGTGCCCGCCGCGACGGGCTCGAGCTCGTAACGCCACACCGCCTTGGCGAAGTGACACCAGCCGATCCGGCGGTCCGGCTCGAACTCCACCACCTCGTTCGTGACCCGGTACGGCAGGACGATCTTCATGTGGACGCCGAACCGGTCGCCCAGCCCGAGGCGCTCCGGGCCGGAGACGGCGGCGCGGACCGTCCCGGAGCCGTCGAACTCGTGGTGCCGGTGCGGGTCGGCGAGCAGCGCGAAGACCTGCCCCGGCGGTGCCGCGACGACCGTGGATGCCGTCACCATCCGGTCGGTGGCCGTGGCGCGATCGGTCACGACGGCACCGCCGCAGGGGCGGAGGCGCCAATGGGCGTCACGCGGCTGCCCGGTGCTTGCGCAGGGCCGCCAGGGCCTCGTTGGCGTGCAGGTCGAACTTCGACTCGCTGCCGATCGTGGCGATGACCCGGCGGTCCGGCGCGATCACGAAGGTCAGGCGACGGGTGTGCAGGCCGCCGGGCAGCCACCAGCGCCAGGCGCCGAACTCCTTGGCGACTTTGCGGCCTTCGTCGGACAGCAGCGGGAAGCCCAGCGAGTTCGACGCCGCGAACATGCTCTGCTTGGTGACGTTGTCGCTGCTGATGCCCACCGGCTGCGCGCCGACCGCGGCGAACTCCGCGGCCAGGTCCCGGAAGTGACACGCCTCCTGGGTGCAGCCGCCGCTGGACGCAATGGGATAGAAGAACAACACCACGGGCCCGTTCGCCAGCAGCTCGCTCAGCGTGCGGGGGGTGCCGGTCTCGTCCTTCAGCTCGAAGTCGCTGACCTGGTCGCCGGTGTTCATGCAGATCCTCTCCGGGTTCGCTCGGGCATGGCAGACATGCTCGCACGCCTGCTGCCCGGTGGTTCGGTTCGGACGCCGCCACCGGTTCGCGGGGTCAGGAGGCATTCACCTGCGTGCGCGGCGGGAGCGGGATGAACCCGCTGGTCCGTTTGACGTACTCGGCGTAGCCAGGGCGCCGGTTCCCGATCGAGGACTCCAGCAGCTTCGCTCCCGTGCCCTTGGCCAGCAGGAACGTCATGATCGCTGCGGAGCCGATCCCGATCAGGCCCGGCAGGTGGTGCAGCGCGAGCAGGGTGAGCCCCCACCAGACCGCGGCGTCACCGAAGTAGTTGGGGTGCCGGGTGTAGCGCCACAGCCCGGAGTCCAGCACCGTGCCCTTGTTGGCGGGGTCGGCCATGAACCGGGCGAGCTGCGCGTCGCCGACGGACTCGAAGAAGAACCCGACCGCCCAGGACGCCACCCCGAGCACCGCGGTGACGATCCCGAGCACAGGGTCGATCCCGAACGCAGGGTCGGCGAACCCGTACTGGCCCAGCTGGACGGGCAGTGACACCACCCACATGACCGCACCCTGGGTCAGGTAGATCTTGCGGAACGCGTAGAGCGTCGGGTTGCCCGGTGCCGGGGCAAGCATCTCGACGTAGCGCGGGTCCTCGTCCTTGCCCCGGTTGCGCCGCCCGATGTGCCACGCCAGCCGCAGCCCCCAGACCACGGTGAACGCGGTGATCAGCCAGCGCCGCCAGGTGTCGCCCTCGCCCGCGGACAGGATGAGGGTGGTGATCGCGATGACCGCGAAGCCGACGCCCCACACCACGTCGATGCCGTCGTGCCGGTGCCCGCGCACCGCCACCGCGACGAACAGCGCCGCCAGCATGACGACCAGGACGACCACCGCGGTGACCCAGAGGTTGGTCAGTGCCGCGGACCAGGGAAACGTGCTCACGGGTTCATCGTGTCGGAGTCGCGAGGTGTGCGCGCGCCGAACCGTTGACCGCGGGGGCCACGACCGCCGTCCGACCTTCGGTCGGGTCGGTGCCGAGGGTGGCCCGGCGGCTGCGCGGCAGCCCCGAACGGCCCTGCGCGTCGGGGCGGACCAGGAGGATCTGGTGCACGCCCATCCGGTTCTCCTCGAACGCCAGCGACGCGCCCGCGAGATAGAGCAACCAGACCCGGTACTGCTCCTCGCCGATCAGCGCGATCGCCTCGGCCTTGTGGTCCTGCAACGTGTCCAGCCACGGCCGGACGGTCCAGACGTAGTGCTCGCGCAACGAGTGCACGTCGACGACCTCGAGCCCGGCCTCCTCCAAGAAGTTGAGCGTGGAGCCCAGCGGGCGCATGAACATGTCCGGGGCGACGTAGCTCTCCATGAACGCGCCGCCGCCGGGCGCGGTGTTGCCGCCCGACGCCCCCCGCGACATCTGCTGGAGCAGCAGCCGGCCGTGCGGCAGCAGCAACTTGTGCAGCTGCCCGGCGTAGGTCGGGTAGTTGCCCTCGCCGACGTGCTCGCCCATCTCGATCGAGGAGACCGCGTCGAAGGGCTGGTCGGCGACCTCCCGGTAGTCCTGCAGCCGAATCTCGATCTTGGATTCGAGGCCCAGCGCCTGCACCCGGGCCGCCCCGAACGCCCGCTGCTGCGCCGAGAGCGTCACCCCCACGGCGGTGACGCCGTAGTGCTGCGCGGCATGGATCAGCAGCGACGCCCAGCCGCAGCCGACGTCGAGCAGCCGCATCCCCGGCGCCAGCCCGAGCTTGCGGCAGATCAGGTCGAGCTTGTCGCGCTGGGCGTCGACGAGGCCGTACGTCGGGGAGCAGGCCTGCGTCCAGTAGCCGCAGGAGTACGCCAGCTGCGGGTCGAGCAGGAACTCGTAGAACTCGTTGGACAGGTCGTAGTGGTGCGCGATCGCCGCGCGGTCCCGGCGCCGGGTGTGCAGTCCGCCGGCCAGCCGTGCCTCCGAGGCGGGCGGCCGCGGCCGCGGGCCCAGCGCACCGAGCCGGACGCCGATCTTCGCCGCGTCGAGCAGGTCGGCCGCGCTGAGCTTCACCGCGCCGATGTTGCCGGCCTTGGCGAGCGTCCAGAACCGGGACAGGCCCTCGGCGATGTCACCCTCGACGTCGAGCTCGCCGGCGACGAATGCGCGGGCCAGGCCCAGCTCGCCGGGGTTCCACAGCAGCCGGCGCAGCGCGCGACGGTGCGCGATGATCGCGACGGGCGCGCCGGGCTCGGACGGTCCGGCCTCGCTGCCGTCCCAGGCGCGGAGCCGGATGGGCAGCGGGGCGCCGATGACGCGCTCGAGGAGTTCCGCGAGTGCAGGGGCAACGGGTCGTCTGGGCACGTGAAGGTTCTCTCGTTTCAGGAGGTCAGAAGGTGGGGCGCCGCTGCAGCGACAGCTGGTAGACGTCCAGGTAGCCGACCCGGAAGCCCGCCTCGCAGTAGGCCAGGTAGAACTGCCACATCCGGCGGAACGTCTCGTCGAAGCCCAGGGCCGCGACCTGCTCCCAGCGGGACAGGAAGTTCTCGCCCCAGTGCGCCAGCGTGCGGGCGTAGTCGTAGCCGAGGCTGCGGCGCTCGAGGATGCGCAGTCCGTCGGTGTGCTCGGCCAGGTTCTTCTCGATGGCCTCCACCGACGGGATCAGCCCGCCGGGGAACACGTACTTGTGGATCCAGGTGTAGTCGCCCTTGGACACCACCATCCGGTCGTGCGGCATGGTGATCGCCTGCAGGCCGACCCGGCCGCCCGGCTTGAGCAACCGGTCGAGTGCGGCGAAGTACGTCGGCCAGTACTGCTCGCCGACCGCCTCGATCATCTCGACGCTGACGACCGCGTCGTAGCTACCCTGTGCCTCGCGGTAGTCGCGCAGCAGCACCTGCACCCGGTCCGCCACCCCGGCCGCGGCGAGCCGCTGCTCGGCGAGCGAGGCCTGCTCGGCGGAGATCGTCAGGGTGGTGACCCGCGCGCCGCGCTGCGCGGCCCGGACCGCCAGTCCGCCCCATCCGGTGCCGATCTCCAGGACGTGCTGGCCCGCGGTGACCCCGGCCAGGTCCAGGATGCCGTCGATCTTGCGGCGCTGGGCGTCGGCGAGGTCGTCGCTGCCCGGCGCGAACCAGGCCGACGAGTACGACATCGTCTCGTCGAGGAACGTCTCGAACAGGTCGTTGGACAGGTCGTAGTGCCGGTGGATGTTCTCCCGTGACCCCTCGACCGTGTTGACCTCCTCCTTCGGCTGCCGCGCCTCGACGTAGCGCCGGGCGAGGCGCTGCAGCGCCGGGGGGATCAGCGTGGACAGCTTCGCCGCGAACGGGGTGAGCAGGTCGGCGAGTTGCGTCGAGGTCCAGTCCCCGACCATGTAGGCCTCGCCGAACCCGATCTTGGAGTTCGCGCCGAGCCTGCGGAAGAAGGCCTGCGGCGCGACGATCCGCATCGCCGGGGCCGCCGGGCCGCCGGCCCCGATCCGCTCGCCGCCGGGGAAGAGCACCTGCACCGGCAGGCCCCGCACCGCGCGCCGGAACAGCGCCTCGGCGACCCTGGCCTTGACCGGCGAGCTCGGTGACGTCGCCAGCCCGGGCCAGATTCCCTCGCTGGGCAGGGGCATCGGACGGTTCGTCGGCCCGTGGCGGGTCGAGCGCAGCTGCGGAATGGTCGGCGTCGGGGCGGCGGTTGCCGGCTCGGTCGGCCGGCTGGGTGGGGTGGTCACTGGACGCCCTCCTGCGGTAGGTGCTTCGGCCGGGGGACGACGGGCAACCGCCGCAACCACAGCGCGATGCCGTGGCGGCGGATGAGTGCCGAGGTCCGGTAGGTGATCAGGGGCCGCCGCACCAGCATCCGGGCGAGCGCGTGCGGGGTGGCGGGGCGGCGGGTACCGACGACGGTCGCCGTCAGCGCGGTGGATCCCTGCTGGCGCAGGGTGATCGAGAGCGCCAGCCGCTCGCCGGGGGCGCGCAGCAGCATCCGGTACTGCCCGTCCACGGAGAGGAACGGCGAGACGTAGAACTCCTTGGCCGTGTCCGCGCGCCCGTCGGGGTCGGTGCGCAGCAGGTAGCAGTGTCGCTCACCGTAGGTGTTGTGCACCTCGGCCACCACGCACTCCAGCTCGCCGGCTGTTGAGCCGGGTGCCGGGCGGTGGCACCAGTACACGGTGATCGGGTTGAAGACGTACCCGAGCAGCCGGGCGTTGGCGAGCATGTAGACCTGGCCGCCGTGCAGGTCGACGCCCTGGGTGGCGAGCCACGCGTCGAGGTTCGCCCGGATCGTCCGGTCGGGGTCGCCGAGGTGGTCGCGTGCCTCGAACCTGGCGAACGGGCGCAGCCAGCGGGGTAGCCGCGGCAGGTCGTCGAGGTCGACGAGCCAGAGGTAGATCCCGTGCGTGAACGCGCGGTGCATCCCCTGCTGGCGCACGTGGCGGACCTGGGCGTCGTACAGCGCGGGGACGACCACGGCCCCCGCGGTCGGGTCGGCGACCTGCAGCGTGGGCTGCGTGCTCACCAGTTCACCCCCAGCGACGCGGCGGCGCGGACGCCGGCGGCGCACCCGTCCTCGTGGAACCCCCAGCCGTGGTAGGCGCCCGCGAACGCCGTCACCCCGGTGTTGAGCTCGGGCAGCCTGCGCTGCGCGGCGACCGACTCCGGGGTGTAGATCGGGTGCTCGTAGTGCATTCTCGCGATCACCGTGCCCGGGCCCACCCGACCCGCGCCGTTGAGCGTGACGACGTAGTCCTCGGGCCCGGGGAGGCGTTGCAGCCGGTTCATGTCGTAGCTGACCAGCACCGGGGCATCGGTGCTGGTACAGGTGGGCTTGAGGTAGTTCCACGAGGCCCTGGCGGCGGTGTGGCGCGGCAGGACCGACGTGTCGTGGTGCAGCCAGGTCTCGTTCCGCGAGTAGCCGAACGCCCCGAGGACGGCGCGCTCGGCGTCGGTGGCGTTGGCGAGCAGTGCCAGCGCCTGGTCCGGATGGGTGGCGACCACCACCCGGTCGGCGCGGTGCACCGTGTCGGACTCGTCCCGGATCTCGACGCCGACGTCGGTGCGGCGCACCGCGCGCACCGGGGTGGACACCTGGACCGAGCTCAGTCCCTTCACCACCCGCTCGACGTAGCTGCGCGAACCGCCGACCACGGTGCGCCACTGCGGTGAGCCGCCGACGGCGAGCAGCCCGTGACGGTCGAGGAAGGTGAACAGGTAGCGGGCCGGGTAGCTGGTGGAGACCACCGCTCCGGCCGACCAGACCGCCGAGACCACGGGCAGCATGAAGTGCTCGACGAAGTAGCGCGAGTAGCCGCCGACGGCGAGGAAGGCGCCCAGGGTGACGTCGTCGGCCTCGGGGCTGCGCAGCACCCGCCGGGCGTGCCGGTGGAATGCCAGCACCTCGGCCAGCATCCGCAGGTACTGCGGGCGGGCCAGGTTCGACGCCTGCGGGAACAGCCCGGCGAGCTTGCGCGACCCGGCGTACTCCAGCCCGCAGCCGTCGCAGCGCACGCTCATCGACATGTCCGACTCCTGGGTGGCCACCCCGAGCTCGCCGAACAGCCGCAGCAGGTTCGGGTAGGTGCGCTCGTTGTGCACGATGAAACCGGTGTCCACAGTGGTGGTGCCGCCGTCACGGGCGGCCAGCTCGTGGGTGTGCGCGTGGCCGCCGAGCCGGTCGTCGGACTCGAACAGGGTGACGTCGTAGCGGCGCGCCAGCAGGTGTGCCGCGGTCAGCCCGGCGACGCCGCTGCCGACGACGGCGACGTTCGCGCGGGTGCTCACCTCGTCCTCCGCGTGGAACGCAGGCTCAACGCACACAGCGCCGACCAGCCGCCGGCGACCACGGCCGCCTTCTTGCGGGCCGCCGCGGTGGGCGACAGCATGCCGAACAGTACGGCGTCACCCGCGTCGAACAGGGCACGGGCGATGATCGCGGTGCGCAGCTGCGGACCGGCCGGGGCGAACGCCATCCAGCCGCCCGAGACGACGTCGCGCACCCCGATCAGGCCGGCGGTCAACCGGATGCCCGGCGCCAGGCTGCCGTCGGGCTCCACGAGCCCGACCGGCGTGGCCAGGGTCTGCGGCCGGATCAGGGTGACCAGGCCGTACACGGCCGTGGCGGCACCGAGGATCCGGGGGAGGAAGGTCATCGCACTGCTCCAGTCAAGGTTCTCCTCAACCCGCCGGGGGCGGGCTGATACATCGCATTCGCAATGTCGGGGTCTTCGGGTTCGATGCCGAGCTCGCCGAGCACGAAACGGCGGACCAGCGAGCTCCAGCCGGCTGCCCTGCGCAGCATTGCGTGGCCGTCGCCGAGCACCTCGAAGCGGCAGACCCGGTCGGTGACCCGCTTGGCCCGTACCGCGTAGGCGTAGGACTGACCCGGGTCGGTGACCCGCTCGCGGTCGCCGTGCGCGATGAGTACGGACCGGCCCGCGAGCTGCTCGACCGGGTCGGTGCCGTCCAGCCAGGGGGCGAGCGCGCAGACCGCCACGACGTTGTCCGCCCCGGCGGCGCGCAGCGCGGCCCGCCCGCCCATGGAATGCCCCAGCAGCACCACCGGCACCCCGGGGAAACGCCTGTCGAACTCACGCAGCGCCCACCGGGCGTCGCGCAAGGCGTCCATGTGCGGGCCGTTCCAGCCGCGGTAGCGGTAGCGCAGCAGGTAGACGGCGACGTTCCCGCCCCGCCCCGCCCGGTGCAGCATCCGGGCGAACGGCACCATCCGCAGGTAGCTCAGCATGGTGCGGCCGCCGGCCGGGTCGTGACTGTTGGACTGGCCCCCGTGCAGCACGAGCACGACCGACGACGGCGCCTGCGGCTCGCGGCCCACGGGCTCCAGTCGGGGCTGGGGGTCCGGTGGCTGGGGGTTCTGCGGCTGGGGGTCCGGTGACAAGTCGGGCACACTGACCTCACAGAGGTGATCGGGCGGACGGACGGTGTTCCGCCGCCGACCGGTGCTCGGATGGCGCCCCGGGACCAATGTCACAGTGCAGAGCGACGTCGCCCGGTCATGGCGGGGAGACCCCATCATCGCGCGGTACGCCCCGCTCCGCCCGGCAGCGGTGCGCGAATGCCCTCCGCGACAGTCGGTCCCGTACGCTTGTCCGGAGAGATTGGGGGAGCGCATGGCCGTGCCTGCGGCGGGTGCCATCCCGGACTTCACCACCTGGCGCAAGCTCGTGCTGATGGTCCGGCGGCGGTACCGCGGTTCGGGCTTCTGCTTCGGCCTCGCGATCGTGCTGATCTGGCCGTTCGTGATGGCTTTCACGCGGCTGGGCTGGCGGGGCGGCGAGCACATCCCGCGCACCGGCGGGGCGCTGCTGGCCTTCAACCACGTCTCGTTCTCCGACCCGATCTTCGATACGGCGTTCGTGATCTCCGCCGGGCGGTTCCCGCGCTTCCTGGCCAAAGCCGACCTGTGGCAGCTGCCGGTTGTCCGCTCGGTGCTCGTCGGGGGCGGGCACATCCCGGTCTACCGCGAGTCCACCCGCGCCGGGGACGCCTATCGCGTGGCGATCGAGGCGCTGAAGCGCGGTGAGGTCGTGGCGTTCTACCCGGAGGCCACCTTCACCGCCGACCGCGACGGCTGGCCGATGAAGGCCAAGAACGGGATCGGCCGACTCGCGTTGGTCACCGGGGTGCCGGTGATTCCGGTGGCGAACTGGGGCACCCAGGACGTGCTGCCGCCCGGGGGTGCCGGGCCCCGGCTGTTGCCGCGCCGCCGGGTCCGGGTGGTGGCCGGCCCGCCCGTCGACCTGTCGGCCTACCTGGGCAAGCCGCGGACCCGCACGAACCTCGACGGCGCCACCGCCGCGATCATGGCCGAGGTGACGGCGCTGGTGGCCGGCATCCGCGGTGAGACCCCGCCCGCCCAGCCCTACGATCCGGCGACGGCTCCGGGCCGCAGCAGGGGAGTGGCGGGTCCGTCGGGACCGCCATCCGCCGTGGCCCCGCCCGTCCGGTGGTGACAAGATCGGCACGTGGGGGACATGAGCCGCGCCGGTGCGGTTGATGTCCCCCATTGGTCGATCATGGTGGGCAGTTTCGCCGTTCGGGCCCGTGGTCCTGGCGGCTCGTCGATCCTGGTGCGGTGCAACTCGACCACCTCGTGGCCCGGCAGGGCGGAGTCCTCACCGTTGCCCAGGCCGTCGGCTGCGGGCTGTCGGCCGACACAGTGCAGCGCCGGGCCCTGGCGAGGTCGTGGACGCGGCTGCATCCGAGGGTTTACCTGGTTGGCGGGCACCGGTTGACGGACGAGGCCAGGGTCAGGGAAGCGTGGCTGTGGGCAGGCGAGGACGCGCTCGTCTGCGGGCCGGCCGCCGCGTACTGGCACGGCGTGACAGCTGGCTGACCGGACCGCACCTCACCGCGCTGGAGACCGCGGTCGCGCTGCCCGAAGGGTCGACATTTCTGGACCGGGCGTTGCAGCGGCAGGTGCGCTTCCCGGCGGTGTACCGGGCGTTCTGCCGGAACATGGGCCGGCACGGTTCCGCAGCCGCGGGCCGGCTGCTCGTCGCCGCGGCGGATCGGGCGGACTCGGCGGCCGAACGACTGCTCGTCGCGATACTGCGCCAGGCCGGGGTGCCGGGCTGGGTGCTCGGCCATCCGCATGAGGGCTACCGGATCGACCTGGCCTTCCCCGCCGCGAAGGTCGCGGTCGAGGTCGACGGGTGGGCCTGGCACGTCGACGCCGACCGCTTCCGCCGTGACCGGCGCAAGGGCAACGTGCTGGTCCGCGGCGGCTGGGACCTGCTCCGGTTCACCTGGCACGACCTGGCGAACGAACCAGCCAGGGTGCTGGCCGACATCAGCGGGACGCTCGCCCTGGCCGCGGCATGATCGACGCGGGTGGGACATGAGCCGCACCCGCGCGGCTCATGTCCCGCAGTCGATGATCTTGGCCGGCCGGGCGATGGCCCGGGGGCGGGGGGCGCCGGGCGGCGGCCCGGGGGCCGGGCTCAGCCGGACGCGGCCAGCTTGTCCAGCCGGCGCCGGGTGGGCCAGCGGACCGCGGTGGCCCAGCCGAACTTCTCAAAGGCCTGGATCACCCGGGCCGAGATGTCGAGCTGGCCGCGCTTCACGCCGTGCCGGGCGCAGGTCGGGTCGGCGTGGTGCAGGTTGTGCCACGACTCGCCGAACGACGCGATGGCCAGCCACCACACGTTGGCCGAGTTGTCGCGGGTGGTGAAGGGGCGCTCGCCCCAGATGTGGCAGATCGAGTTGATCGACCAGGTGACGTGGTGCAGCAGCGCGACGCGCACCAGCCCGGCCCAGAAGAACGCGGTCAGCGCACCCCACCAGGACCAGGTCGCCAGGCCGCCGAGCGCGGCCGGGACGAGCAGGGTGGCCGCGCTCCACAGGATGAACAGCGCGTCGACGCGGCGGATGTCGGGGTCGGCGAGCAGGTCGGGGGTGAAGCGCGCCGCGTTGGTCTGGTTGCGCTCGAACAGCCAGCCCATGTGCGAGTGCCAGAAGCCCTTGGTCAGCGCGGCTGGACCGGTGCCGAACAGCCATGGGGAGTGCGGGTCGCCCTCCTTGTCGGAGAAGGCGTGGTGGCGCCGGTGGTCGGCCACCCAGACGGTGACCGGACCCTGCATGGCGAGGCTGCCGGCGAGGGCCAGCGCGATCTTGAGCGGCCGGTTGGCCTTGAACGCGCCATGGGTGAAGTAACGGTGGAAACCGACGGTGATGCCCAGTCCGCTGGTGACGTAGAACACCGCGGCGATCGCGACGTCGGTCCAGCCCAGGCCCCAACCCCAGGCGAAGGGGACGGCCGCGAGCAGCGTCAGCAGTGGGGTGAACACGAAAACGTAGACCCCGACGTGCTGCGGCAGGCCACGCGTCCCGTCGAGGATCGGCTTGGCGCTACCGGCGGCGGGCCGGCTCGGGCTTTCGACAACGGTCATCGGGGCAGGTACCTCACGGGTCGGCTGGGGGCGTGGCGACGACATGCACCGGGACGTTCGGTGCATGTCGCTGCCCGGATCGGTCTGGGCCCTAAGGGCACCCTATCAGATCTCCAGGCCTAGCAGCGCGTTCTCCACGACCTCGGGCAGCGCCGGGTGGATCCAGTACTGCCCGGTGGCCATCTCCCTGGCGCCCAGCCCGAACGACATCGCCTGGATCAGTGGCTGGATGAGCGTCGCGGCCTGTGGACCCAGCAGGTGCGCGCCGAGCAGCCGCCCGGTGCCGCGCTCAGCGATGATCTTGCAAAGTCCGGTGGTGTCCTCCAGCGCCCAGCCGTAGGCGACGTGGCCGTACTCCTGGACCTTGGTCGTGTGATCGAGACCGTGGCGTTCGCAGTCGGCCTCGGTCAGCCCGACCGTCGCGATCTGCGGGTCGGTGAACACCGCCGAAGGGACGAACCGGTGGTCGGTGCGCCGCGGCGCGTCGGGGTGCAGCAGGTTGTGCGCGACCACCCCGGACTCGTGGTTGGCCACATGCTTGAGCTGGTAGGGCGAGCTGACGTCGCCCAGCGCGTAGACGCCCTGGACGGGGGTGCGCTGCTCGGCATCGACGACGATGCGGCCGTCCGGGTGCACCGGGATGCCCGCCCGGTCCAGGTCCAGCCGGTCGCTGTTGGACCGACGGCCGGTGGCGACGAGCAGCAGGTCGCCCGAGACGATGCTGCCGTCGGACAGGTGCAGGTGCAGCTCGCCGGGGCCGCCGTCGACCCGCACGAGGTCGTGACCGAGGTGGACGTCGAAGCGTTGCCGGGCGAGCTCGGTGAACTGGTCGCTGATGATCTCGTCCTGCTGCCGGAGCAGGCGTTCGCCGCGCGCGACCACCGCGACGTCGCTGCCCAGCGCGGCGAAGACGTGGGCGAGCTCCGCGGCGATGAAGCCGCCACCGAGCACGACGAGCCGGCGCGGCACCGCGTCGATCCGCATGACGGTGTCGGAGGTCTCGTAGGGCACCCCGGACGCCAGCACCTGCTCGGGCACCACCGGCCGCCCGCCCGCCGCGATCACGATGCGGTCGGCGGCGATCTCGTCGGTCCCGGTACCGTCGGTCCGCTCCACCCGCAGCGCCCTCGGGCCGGTGAACCGGGCGTGCCCGAAGTACACGGTCACGTTCGGGGTGCGCTCGGGGTCGGTGCGGTACTCGCGGCCGCCGTCGGACAGCGGGTCGACACGGCAGAACACCCGGTCCCGGATGTCGGTCCAGGCGACCTTGTCCAGGCTCGCGTCGAGGCCGTAGCGGCCGGCGTGGCGGACCACCTCGGCGACGTCGGCGGTGTAGACGAACATCTTCGTCGGGATGCAGCCGACGTTGAGACAGGTGCCGCCGAACACGCCGTGCTCGATGATCGCGACATCGCGGTCGGCGAACCGGTCGTCGACGAGGGAGTTGCCGGACCCGGTGCCGATGACGACGAGATCGTGGTGACGCACCGGACGAGGGTAACCTGCGCCTGCGCCGTGTCCCTCGATCTGGTAGGCAGGCCCGATGACCAGCGAGACGACAACCGCGACCGTCCGCCGGTCCTGGGCCCTGGACCTGGACCCGGCCACGCTCTACGCACTGCTGCGGCTGCGGGTCGACGTGTTCGTGGTCGAGCAGGCGTGCGCCTACGGCGAGCTCGACGGCCGGGATCTCGAGCCGCTGGCGCGGCACTACTGGCTCGCCGGCACCGGGAACCCCGAGCCGATGCTCGGTTACGTGCGGCTGCTCGAGGAGGTCGACGGCAACTACCGGATCGGCCGGCTGTGTATGGCGCGCGGCGCCCGCGGGCGCGGCCTCGGGCGCAGGCTGATGGAGGCGGTGCTGGCCGAGGTCGGCGGCGGCTGCTGCGTGCTCGACTCCCAGGAGTACCTCGCTGACTTCTACCGCCGCTTCGGGTTCGAGGTCATCGGCCCGGCCTACGACCTGGACGGGGTGGCGCACCTGCCGATGTGTCGCCCGGCGCGCTGACGTCGGTTGCGCGGTCTGCGGAATACTGCGCACGACGCGAGGGCCCGGCCCCGGGCCGAGTGAGGGAGAACGATGAGCGACGAACGGACCGGGCCCATCGACTCGGGCCCAGCCGGCGGCCCCCGACCGGGCAGCCTCGGGCCCACGGACCCCACTGCCGACCCCCCGACCGCCGAGCTCCGCCGACCCGTCGACCCGTCGACGCCCACGGTCGCGCCCACGGTCGCGCCCGACCACAGGGCGCCGTCGGTCAGCCGCACCCGCACCGGGGTGCTGTGGGCCGGGTCGATCCTCTCCGCAATCGTCCTGATCTTCCTGCTGGTCTTCATCCTGCAGAACGGTGATCCCGTCCAGATCTACTTCCTGGGCTGGGGCGGCACGCTGCCCACCGGAGTCGCGCTGCTGCTGGCCGCGATCGCCGGCCTGCTGCTCGTCGCGATACCCGGGTCGGGGCGGATCATCCAGCTGCGCCGGGGCGCGAAGCACGGCCGGGCGCGCTGACATGCTGCGGATCGGCGGCCGGCCGCTTCCGGTGGTCGGCCGGGCCCGGATGTACGTCTGCGGGATCACCCCGTACGACACCACCCACCTGGGCCACGCGGCCACGTTCGTCTGGGCCGACGTCGCGGCCAGGGTGTTGCGCCACCTCGGCGTGGAGGTCGACGTCTGCCGCAACGTCACCGATGTCGACGACGTGCTCGACGCCGCGGCCGCCCGGGCCGGGGCCCGCTTCGACAGCTTCGCGGCGGTACAGCAGTTCCGTTTCGAGCGGGACATGGCCGCGCTCGGGGTGCGCCGCCCGACACACGAGCCGCGGGCCCATGTGCACGTCGCGCAGGTGGTGACGCTGGCCGCCGCACTGCTGGAGCAGGGTGCGGCCTACCGGCGCGGCGGCACCGTCTACTTCCGCGGCGCCGGGGTGCCGCAGCGGGCCGGGCTCGACGCGGCCGCGGCGCGGGTGCTGGCGGCGGAGTTCGGCGACGACGGGCCGGCCGCCGCGGACCGCGCCGACCCGGCCGACGTGGTGGTGTGGCGCGCGGCGCGGCCGGGTGAGCCCGCCTGGCCGAGCCCGTGGGGCGAGGGCCGGCCCGGCTGGCACGCGGAATGCGCCGCGATGTCGTTGACCGTGCTCGGACCGGCGCTGGACCTGCACGTCGGGGGGGCCGACCTGCGCTTCCCGCACCACGCCTACGAGGCCGCGATGGCCGAGGCGGTGACCGGGGTGACGCCGTTCGCCCGGGCCTGGCTGCACGTGGGGACCGTGCAGGTGGCGGGGGAGAAGATGGCGAAGTCGGCAGGCAACCTCGTGCTCGTCTCCGAGGTGCTCGCCGACCGGCCTGCCGCGGCGCTGCGGCTGCTGCTGGTCGACCGGCCGTGGGCGCAGCCATGGGACTACCGGCCCGCGGCGCTCGACGAGGCGGCCGCCCGCCTCGAGCGGCTCTACGCCGGCGCCGCACGCGGCGTGGACGAGACCGGGTCGCCCGCCGCGGCGGCCGTGACCGCGGCGTTGCTGGACGACCTCGACATCCCGGCGGCGCTGGCCGTCGCCGAGGAGGCGGGCGGCCCGGCCGCCCGCCTAGCCCTGTCGGTGCTCGGTCTGGCCTGAGCGCGTCGGTGCCTCGTCTGGCCTGAGCGCCGGTGCCGCCTCAGGCCACCCGCTGGCGTGGGCGGCCGCGCCCGGCGCCGCGCGGGGCCGGGCTGTGCACGCCGGGCGAGCGGCGTCCGCTGCCCCGCGGGTTCTGCACCGGCCGCTCGGGCTCGGGTACGGGTACCCCGCTGGGCGTGCGCGCCCCGGTGATCCGGGCGAGCGCGGCGTCGCCGGGGAGGACCTCGGTCAGCGTGGCGCGCACCCCGGCCTGGCGGGTCAACCGGTCGACGTCGCGGCGCTCGGCCGGGGTGACCAGGGTGACCACCGTTCCGGACTCGCCGGCCCTGGCGGTGCGCCCGGCCCGGTGCAGGTAGTCCTTCGGCTCGCCAGGCGGGTCGACGTGCACGACGAGGCTCACGTCGTCGATGTGGATGCCGCGCGCCGCCACGTCGGTGGCGACCAGGACTGGCGTGCGCCCCTCCTTGAAGTCCGCGATGGCCCGGTTGCGGGCGTTCTGCGCCTTGCCACCGTGCAGTGCGACGGCCGCGACGCCCTCCCGGCGCAGGATCTTCACCAGCCGGTCGACCGCGTGCTTGGTGCGCACGAACAGGATCGTGCGGCCCTCGCGCGCGGCCACCTCGGTGACGACCCGCGGTTTGGCCGCGACCTCGACCAGCAGCACGTGGTGGTCCATCGTGTCGACCAGCGCGGTCGCCGAGGAGACGGCGCGGGTCACCGGGTCATGCAGGTACTGCCCGACCAGCGCGGCGACGTCCCCGTCGAGGGTGGCCGAGAACAGCAGCCGCTGCCCGTCGGCGGGGGTGCGGTCGAGGATCGCCCGGACCTGGGGCAGGAAGCCCATGTCCGCCATCCGGTCGGCCTCGTCAATCGCGGTGACCTCGATCTGCGACAGGTCTGCGGTGGCCTGGTTGGTGTGGTCGGTGAGTCTGCCGGGGGTGGCGACGAGCAGGTCGACGCCGCGCTGCAGGTCGGCGGCCTGGCGGTGGAACGACATCCCGCCGACCACCGCGGCGGTCGTCAGGTTCAGCGCGCGCGCGAACGGGGTCAGCGCCTCGACGACCTGCTGGGCGAGCTCACGGGTCGGCACCAGGACGAGTCCGCGCGGGCGCCGGGGCTGGGCCCGGCCGCCGGCCAGCCGGGACAGCAGTGCGAGCCCGAAGGCCAGCGTCTTGCCCGATCCGGTCTGGGCACGCCCGAGCAGGTCACGCCCGGCGAGCGTCTCGGGCAGGGTGGCGGCCTGGATCGGGAACGGCTCGGTGAGTCCCGCGGCCGCGAGGGCGCGCAACACCGGCTCGGGCAGTGCGAGGTCGGCGAAGGAGGGCATCCCCGTCGCGGGGACGGTCCACAGCACCTCCTTGGGCATCACGGTGGCGAGCACGGCAGGGCGGAGCGGGGAGCGGTGGGTACGGGGTCGGCCGTGGCCGGATCGGGCGCCGCCGGAGCGACGGGAGTCGGACGGGCTGCCCGGGCGCGGAGCGCGGCGGGCAGAGCCGGATGGCTGGAATGGCAAAGAGACCTCCGGGACGTGGCACGTCTCGCGGAGTAACCACGCCGGCGCGACAGTGCTCGGCGGGCGATCACGGGGACGAGCCCTGGGCGCGGGAGTGCGCCCTGTTGGGTGACGCTTCGGTAGGCGCCGGTAGCGGGCGACGACGTGGTCGGGCCGGGCGCTGCCTTGAGTCTACCCCCTCCGGATCCTCAGCTGCGCGGTGACCGTCCACTCCCGACCCACCGTGCACTCATGGTCGTGGCGGCGACCCTGAGTGCACGGTCGTCACCGCACCTTCGGGACGACGATCTCCAGGCTGTGGCGGGACGGGCGGTGGACGGTCATCCCGGCGCGGCGGACGATCGCGGCGACCGCGCCGGCGTCGGCCGGTTCGGCGCGGGTGGTGGCCAGTAGCCGGGCCAGCCGGCCCTTGTGCGCCTTGTTGTCGTGGCTGACCGCGGCGCGGGAGCCGTCGGGCCACTGCGCGAGCACCGTCACCGTGACCGCACCGGGCAGCGGGCCGAGTCCCACATAGGACCCGGAGCGCAGGTCGACGACGAGCTCACCGGCCGCGATCGCGGCCAGCGCGGGTCGGAGCAGCGGGCGCCAGCGGGCGGCGAGGGTCGGGCTGCCGGGCAGTGTGGAGCCCGCCGAGAGCCGGTACGCCGGAACGGGGTCATCGGCGCGCAGCAGCCCGAACAGCGCCGAGCCGACCGCCAGCCGGGCCGCCGCCCGCGCCGCCGCCGCGCCGCGCAGCGACGCCACGTCGAGTGCTTCGTAGAGCACCCCGGTGTAGCGCCGCAACGCGGGCATCGTCGGGGCCGACCACAGCGCCGCGTTGCGGGCGATCTCGGCGTCGCACCGCGGCGAGAGACCCAGCGCGGCCCGGCTCGCCGCGACGTCCCCGGCAAGCTCGACGAGCTCGTCGACCAGCTCCTTGCGCAGCGGGTCGAGCTCGGGGTAGGAGAGGGCGGCGAGACTCAGCGGCGGGCCCTCGCCGCCGTGGCGCTTGGTCTCCGACGGCGGCAGCAGCACGAGCACGGGACGGCACGCTAGCCGACGCACCTACCCCGTGGCGCCGGTCGGGGAAAACCGGCCCGCGGGCCGCCGCTATCCTTCACCGGGTGTTGACCCGGATGTCGTCGCTGTTCCTGCGGACCCTGCGCGAGGACCCGGTCGACGCGGAGGTACCCAGCCACAAGCTGCTGGTCCGCGCCGGCTACGTCCGCCGGGTGGCGCCGGGGGTCTACTCCTGGCTGCCGCTGGGATTGCGGGTGCTGCGCGCCGTCGAGCAGGTCGTGCGCGAGGAGATGGACGCCATCGGCGCCCAGGAGATCCAGTTGCCCGCGCTGCTGCCGCGTGAGCCCTACGAGGTGACCGGCCGGTGGACCGAGTACGGCCCGAACCTGTTCCGGCTGCGCGACCGCAAGGGCAACGACTACCTGCTCGGTCCGACGCACGAGGAGCTGTTCACCCAGCTGGTCAAGGGGGAGTACGCCTCCTACAAGGACTACCCGGTGATCCTCTACCAGATTCAGGCCAAGTACCGGGACGAGGAACGGCCACGCGCGGGCATCCTGCGAGGCCGCGAGTTCCTGATGAAGGACTCCTACTCCTTCGACCTGTCCGACGAGGGGCTGGCTTCCTCCTATGCGAAGCACCGCGAGGCGTACGTCAAGATCTTCGACCGGCTCGGGTTGAAGTACGTGATCGTGTCGGCGACGTCGGGGGCGATGGGCGGGTCGGCGTCGGAGGAGTTCCTGGCCGAGTCGCAGACCGGTGACGATACCTTCGTCCGGTGCCCGGAGTCGGGCTACGCCGCGAACGTCGAGGCGGTGGTCACGCCGGCGCCGCCCGTGCAGCCGGTCGAGGACAAGCCCGCGGCGGTCGTGCACCACACGCCGGGCACACCCACGATCGCCACGCTCGTCGCGTTCTTGACCGAGTCGGGGCTGGGCCGGACCTTCACCGCGGCCGACGCGTTGAAGAACGTGCTGGTCAAGACGCGGCTGCCCGGCGCGAGTGAGTGGGAGCTGCTGGGCATCGGGGTGCCCGGCGACCGCGAGGTCGACCTGAAGCGCCTCGAGGCGTCGGTCGCGCCGGCCGAGGTCGCGCTGCTGGCGGAGGCCGACTTCGTCGCGCACCCGTTCCTGGTCAAGGGCTATCTCGGGCCGGGGGCGCTGGCGGCCAACGGGGTGCGTTACCTGGTCGACCCCCGGATCGTCACCGGCACCGCGTGGGTGACCGGTGCGGACGAGGCCGACCACCACGTCGTCGACCTCGTGGCCGGCCGCGACTTCACCCCGGACGGCACGATCGAGGCCGCCGAGGTCCGCGCGGGCGACCCGTCGCCCGACGGCGCAGGCATGTTGGTCGCCGCCCGCGGCATCGAGATCGGGCACATCTTCTCACTCGGCCGCAAGTACACCGATGCCTTCGCCCTGGACGCGCTCGGCCCGGACTCCCGGCCGGTGCGGATCACCATGGGGTCCTACGGCATCGGGGTGTCCCGGCTGGTCGCGGCGATCGCCGAGCAGAGCCACGACGCCGCCGGGCTGGTCTGGCCGCGCGCGGTCGCGCCGTTCGACGTGCACGTCGTCGTCGCCGGCAAGACCGTCGAGCTGGTCCAGGGCGGCGCGGCGCTGGCCGCCGAGCTGGACGCGGCCGGGCTGCGGGTGCTGCTCGACGACCGAAAGGCCTCGCCAGGGGTGAAGTTCGCCGACGCCGAGCTGCTCGGGATGCCGACGATCGTCGTGGTCGGGCGTGGGCTGGCGAACGGTCAGGTCGAGGTGCAGGACCGGGCGACCGCGGAGCGCAGCGAGATTGCCCGGGACGGCGCCGTCGCCCACCTCGTGGAGCTGGTGGGGAAGCACTGAGGGCACGTCCCCGGGCCTCAGCCGCTCACGGCGGCGCGCACGGACTCCCGCAGCGACCCCATCGTCGCGATCACCGCCGTGGGCTCGTAGCCGCAGTGGGCCATGCAGTTGGCGCACCGCTCGTCGCGACCGCGGCCGAACTTCGACCAGTCGGTGTCCTCGATCAGCTCCTGGTAGGTCGAGACGTAGCCGTCGTCGAGCAGGTAGCACGGGCGCTGCCACCCCTTGAGCGAGTACGACGGGATGCCCCATGCGGTGCACTCCAGGTCGCGCTTGCCCTCCAGGAAGTCGAGGAAGACCGGCGAGTGGTTGAGGCGCCAGCGCTTGCGCCGCCCGTCGCCGAACGCCTTGGCGAACAGCTCGCGGGTCTGCTGCACGCCCATGAAGCTCTCCTGGTCCGGCGCCTTCTCGTAGGCGTAGCCGGGGGAGATCTGCATGTTGTCCACGCCCACCTCGTCGTTGAGGTAGTCGAGCACCTCGATGACGTCCTGCGGGGTGTCCTGGGTGAAGAAGGTGGTGTTGGTCATCACCTTGAACCCGGCGGCCTTGGCCTGGTGGATCGCCTCGACGGCGGCGTCGAAGCCGCCCACCTTGCGCACCGAGGCGTCGTGCCGCTCGCGCAGCCCGTCGATGTGCACCATCCAGGCGAAGTCGCGGTGCGGGGTGAACCGGTGCAGGTGCTTGGGCAACAACAGGGCGTTGGTGCACAGGAAGACGATCTTCTTGCGGTCCAGCAGCTGGCGCACGATCTCGTCGATCTGCGGGTGCATCAGCGGTTCGCCGCCCGCGATGGACACCATCGGCGCGCCGCACTCCTCGATCGCACCGACCGCCTGCTCGACCGGCATCCGCTGCTTGAGCAGCGCCGCCGGCTGGGCGATCTTGCCGCAGCCGCCGCATTTGAGGTTGCAGGCGAACAGCGGCTCGAGCTCGACCAGCAGGGCGAACTTCTCGCGGCGCTGCAGCTTCTGCTTCAGCAGGAAACCGCCGAGTCGCATCGACTGGCGAAATGGCATGGCCATCTGTCAGCTCACCTCCCGAGGTAGGTTGAACGTCACGTCTTCATCGATCAGCCGGGACTCCCTGGTGTCGACCGGCCCGAGGCCGCCAAGGCATCCCACCAGCTCTTCCACCAGATGCGGCGGAGCCGAGGCGCCCGCCGTGATGCCGACCCGGTGCACGCCGGCCAGCCAGCGCAGGTCGACCTCGTCGACGTCGTCGACCAGGTGCGCGGGCACCCCCTCCCGCCCGGCGACCTCGACCAGCCGCCGCGAGTTCGACGAGTTGGCCGAGCCGACCACCAGCACCAGGTCCACCTGCCGGGCGACGGCGCGCACCGCCTGCTGGCGGTTGGTGGTCGCGTAGCAGATGTCGTCGGTGCGCGGTGCGGAGAGCCGGGGGAACCGGGCGCGCAGCACGCCCGCGATCTCCTCGGCCTCGTCCGCGGCCAGCGTGGTCTGCATGGTGTAGGCCACCCGGTCGGGGTCACGCGGCTGCACCCGCCTGGCGGCCGCGGTGTCCTCGACCAGGATGACGTCGCAGGGCGCCTCGCCGACGCTGCCCTGCACCTCCTCGTGGTCGCCGTGGCCGATCAGGAACACGGTGTCGCCGCGCCCGGCGTAGCGGCGGATCTCGGTGTGCACCTTGGTCACCAGCGGGCAGGTGGCGTCGATGACGGACAGCTCGCGCGCCTGCGCCTCGCGGCGGACCGCGGGCGACACCCCGTGGGCCGCGAACACCAGCGTGGCGCCGGCCGGAACCTCGTCGACCTCCTCGACGAACACCGCGCCGCGTCCCTCCAGGGCGTGCACCACGTGGGCGTTGTGCACGATCTGGCGGCGCACGTACACCGGGGTGCCGAAGCGGTCCAGGGCGCGCTCGACGGTGTCGATCGCCCTGGCCACCCCGGCGCAGAACGAGCGCGGACCGGCGAGCACGACCTCGCGGCGCCCCGCGGCAGCGGCCCACTGCTCCAGCGCGGGCAGGCAGGCCCGCAGCGATCGCAGGGCGAGCAGCCCGCGGGCCGGCGTCCCGACGCTCCACAGCGGATGGTCGGCGGTGTCCACGATGGTCCGGATGACGGCGAACGGGACGCCGGGCGCGGCGAGCTGGGCGGACTCCATGTCCACCGCGAGCGCGCCGCCGCCGTCCGGTGTCCCGGTGCGGGCGACCCGCGGGCTCGACCGGATCGGGCCGACGTGCACGGTGTGGCCGAGCCTGCGCAGCGCACCCGCCAGCAGCGCGGCGGACGGGACGGCGACCGTCGCGGCGGCACCGCGGACCTCGCTGGCCACCACGACGTCGCCCGGCCTGACCTGCGGTGCGAGGCCACCGCCGACGCCCGCGACCAGCACCGCACCGGTCCCGGCCGGCAACGCGGCGGCCGTGGCGGTGGCGCGCCGCGGGCCCATCCCGGTGCGCACCACCCGCAGGCTGTGGTCGGCGTCGCGCAGCGCGGCCCGTTCGACGCGCAGTGGGGTGTACAGCAGCGCGCTCATCCGGAGCCTCCGAGGTACCGACCGGTGACGTATCGCCCCAGCGCGGAGACGGGGAAGACCAGCCGGTACAGGTGGTAGTTGATGTAGAAGTCACCGGGGAACCCGGTGCCGGTGAACTGCGGCTCGTCCCAGGAACCGTCGCGGCGCTGGGTCTCGCACAGCCACCGCACCCCCCGCTCCACCGCCGCCGAGCTCTCTCCCGGGGCGAGCGCGGCCAGCAGGGCGAGCAGCGCCCAGGCGGTCTGCGAGGCGGTCGAGTCGCCGCGCCCGACCCAGGCCGGGTCCCGGTAGGAGCGCAGGTCCTCGCCCCACCCGCCGTCGGCGTTCTGGTGGCGTTCCAGCCAACCCACCGCCCGATGGATGCAGTCGGCGCCCGGCGCCGTCCCGGCCCCGACCAGCGCGGGCACCGCCGCGCCGGTGCCATAGACGTGGTTCGCGCCCCACCGGCCGAACCAGGACCCGTCGGCCTCCTGAGCGTCGAGCAGCCACGCCACGGCGCGCCGGCACGCCGCACCTTCGGCGAGACCCTCGGCGGCGAGCGCCTCCACGGTGTGCGCCGTGACGTCCGCCGACGGCGGGTCGATCACCGCGCCGAAGTCGCAGAACGGCAGCGTCAACCCCAGCGTGCGGGTGTTGTCGGCGTCGAAGGCGCCCCACCCGCCGTCGCGGGACTGCATGCCGACCAGCCAGGTCATCCCGCGGTCGACCGCGGCGCGCAGCCGCTCCCGGTGCGGGTGGCGGACCCGGCGCAGTGCGAGCACGATCTCGGCGGTGTCGTCGGTGTCGGGGTAGCCGTCGTTGGCGAACTCGAACGCCCACCCGCCAGGGGCCAGCCCGGGCCGGCGCACCGCCCAGTCGCCGGGCACCCGGATCTCCTCGTCGAGCAGCCAGTCGGTCGCCCGCAGCACCGCGGGGTCGTCGGCCGCGACGCCGGCGTCGAGCATCGCGGTGAGCGCGAGCGCGCTGTCCCAGACCGGGGACTGGCAGGCCTCGAGGCGCCGCACCCATCCGTCGGGGGTGTGCTCGCGGACGATGAACCCGTCGAGCCCGGCGAGCCCGGCCACCAGCACGGGATGGTCGAGCGGGTAGCCCATCAGGTGCAGGGCGAGCAGCGAGTACACCCAGGGCGGCTGGATGCCGCCCCACGAGCCGTCGGCCTCCTGCCGCGCGACGATCCACTCGGTGGCGTGGCGCAGCGCGGCCCGGCGCAGCGGGCGCACCGGGTGCCGGGCATAGGCGTGCAGCACCCGGTCCAGCCGGGCGAAGATCCCGGGCCAGGTCCACGGCGGGTCGGGCGGCGGCGCGGCGGCACCGGTGCGCAGCTCGGCCACCCCGAACGGCAGCGGGCGCACCGGACGCACTGCGCCGACGACGGTCAGCGGCACGATCGTCTGGCGGGCCCAGCACCCCCAGTCGTAGATGTTCAGCGGGAACCAGGGGGGCAGGAACATCAGCTCCGGCGGCAGGTCGGGCAGCTCGTCCCAGGGCCACAGCCCGAACAGCGCGAGCCAGATCCGGGTGAACACCCGGCTGCGTTCCAGGCCGCCCTGCGTGCGAACGAACCGGGCCGCCGCGAGCAGGTGCGGCGCGTCCGCCGCGTCCCCGGCCAGCCGCAGCGCGACCCACGCCTCGACCGTCGTCGAGAGGTCACCGGGGCCGCCGTGGAACGTGGCCCAGGTGCCGTCGGCCCGCTGCTGGGAGCGGATCCAGCGGGCGGCCTCCGCGGTCTCGCCCGCGCCCCGGATGCCGAGGAACTCGCGCAGCAGCAGGTCCTCGGCGTCCATGGTCACGTTGGTGGCCAGCTCGCCCTTCCACCAGCCCGCGGGGTCCTGCAGCCCGCGCTGGTGGGCGACGCCGGCGTCGCGCGCCTGCGCCGCGGCGGTGCCCGCACCGGTGACCGGGACGGTCCGGGTCATCAGGTCTCCCGCGCCACGACGTAGTGCGCGACCGCGACCAGCTCGGCGCGCGGGGCGTCGGCGATCGGGACCCGGGCCAGGGCCCGCTCGGCCGCGCCGAGCCGGCGCCGCGCCTCGGCGATGGCCCACCGCCGGCCGCCGGCGGCCTCGACCAGCTCGGCGACCCTGGGCAGTTCGGCGACCCTGGGCAGTTCGGCGACCTCGGGCAGCTCGGTCTCGGGGGGCCGGCCGGTCTCGCGGGCCTCCGCGCCGGCGAGCCAGCCGGCCAGCTCGCGCCCGGCCCGACCGCCCTGCGCGACGGCGTAGGTCACGGGCAGGGACTTCTTGCGCGCCCGCAGGTCGGAGAACACCGGTTTGCCGGTGACCGCCGGGTCACCCCAGATGCCGAGCAGGTCGTCGACGAGCTGGAACGCCAGCCCCAGCTCCGCCCCGAAGGTGCTCAAGGCGTCCACCACCGGCGCCGGAGCGCCGGCCAGCACCGCACCGACCGCCGCACTTGCCGACAGCAGGGCGCCGGTCTTGCCCGCGGCCATCTCCAGGCATTCGGCCACGCTGACGTCGTCGCGGCGCTCGAACGCCAGATCCTGCACCTGACCGCGGATCAGCGCGCGGGTGATCCGCGCGAGCAGCCCGGCGGCGTCGGACCGGTGGGCGGACGCACTGTCCAGCAGCACCTCCTGGGCCAGCGCGAGCAGGGCGTCCCCGGCGAGGATCGCGCTCGCCGGACCCCAGACCGCCCAGACGGTGGCGCGGTGCCGGCGTTCGGTGTCGCCATCCATCAGGTCGTCGTGCAGCAACGAGAAGTTGTGCACCAGCTCGACCGCGACCGCGCCGGGCACGCCCAGCTCGGCGGGCGCGCCCGCGGCCTGCGCGGACAGCACGGCCAGTGCCGGGCGGATCCCCTTGCCCCCGCCCCCCGCGGTGGCGTTGCCGGCGAGGTCGGTCCAGCCGAGGTGGTAGGCGGCCAGCGCGTGGTTCGTGTCGTCCAGCCGCGCGACGGCGGAACCCATCGCGGGGAGCACCAGGTCACGAGCTCGCGCGAGGGCGGCCGGTGGCTCCCCGGGCGGTGCGGCGGTCTCGACGCGCGTCCCGCCGGCGCTGCGCGCGGTGTCGACGGTCATGCCACGACTACTTCATGGGTACCGATCGGGAACGACCATTCCTGGTCGGGAAAGGCGTCCTGGTCGAGGAGGGCGGCAGCCGCCGTCACACCGCTGCGCACGGCACCCTCCATCGTCGCCGGCCAGCCGGTGGCGGTCCACGCACCGGCGAGGAACAACCCGGGTGCGCGGGTCACCGCCCGCGGTCGCGCCGCCGCGGAGCCGGGGGCCGGGCGGAACGTCGCATGCCGCTCGCGGGTGACGAAGAAGTCGCGCACCCTGGCCTGGTTCAGGCCCGGCAGCAGCGCGGCGAGCTCGGGCAGCAGCCGGGCCCGCAGCTGCGCGGTGGGGACGTCCACCAGCGCGTCCGCCGCGGACAGCGACAGCGCCAGGTACTGGCGGTCGGGGTACCGGCCCGCGCTCAACCCGGACGCCCCGGTGCGGTCGAACACCCACTGGACCGGGGTGTCGATCCCGGCGACGAACGGCACGTCGAGCACCGGGCGGTCGAGCACCACGTGCACGTTGACGATCGGGGTGCTGCCCAGCCGCGCCGCCCAGCCCGGTGCCAGGTCGACACTCCCGGCGGGCAGCAGCCGTTCCGCGGCGGCGGGCGGCACTGCGAGCACCACCGCGTCGACGGTCGTCGTGGCACCGTCGATGTGCACCTGCCAGCCACCGTCACCGGACCCGATGCCGCGGACCACGGTCCCGGTGCGCAGCTGCGCTCCGGCCCCGGCGAGGGCGGCCGCGGCGGGCTCGCCGTGCAGCCGCGCGAGCGGTACCCGCGACCAACCGATGTCGGCCGCCGCGGGGTCGGTGAGCAGGCCCTCCTGGAACACGGTCGCGGCCAGCGCGAGCGAGGCCGCACCGGCCGGTGCGTTCAGGGTGGCGACCCCGACCAGGTCCCAGAGCGCGGCGACGGCGTGGTCGCTCTGCCCGTGCCGGTGCAGCCAGCCACCGAAGCTCTCCCGGTCGGTGGCCGGGTCGGCGGCGTCGACGCGGCGCAACGCGAGCGCGGCCCACGCGAAACGCATCCGCTCCGCCGGCGACAGCGGGCGGTAGCGCAGCAGCGACCCGGCCAGGTGCAGGGGCGCCGGGAGCCGGCCCCGGCGCAGCCAGACCTGGGAGCCGCCGGGGGACCGGACCGGGATCGCCAGCCGGGTCTGCAGCGCGACCTCGGCGTCGACCCCGAGCCGGTGCAGCAGCGAGCGGTAGGCGGCGCAGCAGCGCAGGAACACGTGCTGGCCGTTGTCGACGTGCAGCTCGCCGCGGCGGAACGAGTGGGTCAGGCCACCGAGGTGGCGGCGGGCCTCGAACAGGGTCACCGCGGCGCCGGCGTCGGCACAGCGCAGCGCCGCGGTGAGGCCGGCCAGCCCGCCGCCGACCACCGCGACCCGCAGGCTCACGCACCCCACCCCGCCGGTGCCGATCCCACCAGTGCGCGTGCGGCCACCGCCGCCTTCTCCGGGCCGGACAGCGACAGCCGACGGTCGAAGACCTGGCTCGGCTCGGCCGCGATGACGTCCAGCAGCCTGCGGTAGATCCCCGACATCGCGGCGGCGCACGCGGCGCTGCGCCGGTCGAGCAGCGGGACGAGGCGCAGCCCCTCGGCGTACCAGCCCTGGGCCCGCGCGGCGCTGTCCCGGACCAGCGCGGACAGGCGGCCGTCCGGGTCGGCGAGCGCGCCCCGCGCGTCGAGGGCCGGGGTGACGCCGAACCGCTCCAGGTCCTCACCCGGCAGGTAGACCCGGCCGTTGCCCAGGTCCTCGCGGATGTCGCGCAGGATGTTGGTCTGCTGCAGGGCGATGCCCAGCGCGTCGGCGTAGCGGGCGGCACGCGGATCCGGACGGCTGTCGAACACCGCGAGGCACAGCCGCCCGACCGAACCGGCGACGCAGCGGCAGTAGACCACCAGCTCGTCGAAGCTGGCGTAGCACCGCCCGGTGACGTCGCACTCCACGCCGTCGATCAGCTCGTCGAACGCCTCGAGCGGGATCGGCAGCCGCCGCGCCGCGCCGGCGACGGCGGTGAGCACCGGGTCCGCGGCACTGTCCAGCTCGGACAGCGAGCGGCGCACCTCGGCGAGCGCGGCGAGCTTGTCCGCGCGCGGCAGGTCGCCGTCGCCGATGTCGTCGATCCGGCGCGCCAGGGCATACACCGCGCACAACGCCAGCCGCCGCTCCCGGTGGAGCAGCCGGATCCCGTAGTAGAAGTTGCGGGCCTGCGTCCGGGTGATCGACTCGCAGACCAGGTAGGCTTGGTCCAGGGTGGGCGTTGCCTGCTTCGTCATCGCGGCCTACCTGCCCGGGAAACGATGGGTCCAAACAGGAGCGCGGCCAAATGTTTGCCGACGTCACGGCGCCGGGTCCGCGGCTGCCCCGCCAGCACGTCCCCGTCCGCCCTGCGCAGCGCGTCGACGGCCGCCAGCCCGCCGGCCACGTAGCCGGCGATCGCCACCCTCGCCCAGCCATGCAACAACCCGACCAGCTCGGGACCGGACTCGAGCAGCTCCGCCACCCGAGCGGCCTGGAAGGCCATCAGCCGCCGCACCGCGGGCGCGGCGGCGGGGGCGTCGAGCTCGGCTTCGGCCACCCCGAAGGCGGTCAGCTCCTCCTGCGGCAGGTAGACCCGGCCCGCCCGGCGGTCCTCGGCCACGTCGTGGCAGTGCTCGACGAGCTGCAGCGCGGTGCACACCCGGTCGGACAGCCCGACCGCGGCCGGGTCCGTCACCCCGAACACCCCCAGCACGATCCGGCCGACCGGGTCGGCCGAGAGCGCGCAGTAGGCGCGCAGGTCCGGGTAGGTCGGGTAGCGGTGCACCCGCTGGTCGAGCAGGTTGGCCCGGACCAGGCGCTCGAACGGGTCCCGGCCGAGCCCGTGGGCGACCACCGTCGGCACGAGCCCGCGCAGCACCGGGTGCCGGGGCCGACCCCCGTCCCAGATCGTGGCGAGGTCGCGGCCGAACTCCATGAGCTGCGCCACCCGGTCCCCGGGCGCGCGGTCGCCGAGGTCGTCGATCACCCTGGCGACGTCGTACACCGCGCGCAGGTCGTCGCGCACGGCCCGGGGCAGCACCCGGAGCGCGACCGGGAAGTTCTCCGCGCGCTCCTGGCGCCGCAGGGTCGCTTCCCGCTGAGTCGCCTCCCGCTGGGCCGACTCTCGCTGGGCCGACTCCCGCTGCGCGCGCTCGCGGATCTCCGCGGGGCTCGACCGGGGCGGCGTCATGCCACCATCCTCGGGTCTTCGCCGGATCCACTCTGCACTCGTCGACGCAGTTCTCGGTCCCGCGATTGTCACATCCACACAGTGGGCATCCAGAAACAGCGGGCATCCAGAAACTGTCTCGACAGCCGGCATCGACGCCGGGTAGGCAGGTGGCCGTCCGCCCGGCGCGGCGACACGCGGCGGCGGAGAATACATTAGTGATGCGAAGTTTCTCGGCGGCTCGCTCGGGACACCTCCGTGCTGGCGAGAGGGGCGCGTGGTTGACGAGGGGGGATGGCGTGTCACCACCGGACGGGAACGTGTGGCTCTGGGAGCTGGTCCCGGCGATCGCCGGCCGGCTTCCCGCGATCCTCGACGAGGTCCGGGCCCTGATCGCCGACCAGCACCCCGACTACGCCGCCTTCCTCGCCGACCAGTTCGACGAGGTCGTGGCGGCCGCCGAGGGCTACGTCGGCCGCCTGGTCGGTCTCGCCGGGCCGGACCCGGCGGGCTCGGCGTTCGGCGGGGAGGGTGGGGTGGAGCAGGCGCTGTTCGAGGAGATCGGGCGCCTGCACCGCCAGCAGGGACGGGACGTGGTGAGCCTGCTGGCTGCCTACCGGGCCGGCTCGACGGTCGCCTGGCGACACGTCTCCGAGGCGGCGCTGGCGCTCGGCGCGCCCGTCGACGCGATCGCCGCGCTGGCCGGGGCGGTGTTCGCCGCCGTGGACCAGCTGTCCTCGGCGTCGCTGCGCGGCTACCTGCTGGAGCAGGCCGACGCCGTGAACGCGCGCGACCGGCTGCGCGGCGAGCTCGCCGCGCTGTTGCTGTCGGACCGCTCGGACAGTGCCGCGGTGCGTCGGGCCGCGGTCCGGGCCGAATGGCCGCTGCCCGGCCAGGCGGCCGTCGTCCTCGTCGACCCGGACAACGAGGTCGCGAGGGTGCTGCTGACCCGGCTGCATGACTCCTGCCTGCAGCTGCGCCGGCCGGACGCCTTGCTCGCGATCGTCCCGGACGCGTCCGGGCCGGCCCGCCGCGACCGGCTCGCGACCGCGCTGCGCGGGAGCGGTGCGGTGGTCGGTGCCACCGTCGCACTGGACCGGCTGCCCGCCAGCCTGCCGCTCGTCGAGCTGGCCGCCGGGCTGCGCCGGGCGCACGTCCTCGCGGACGACCCGCTGTTCGTCGACGAGCATCTCGACGCGATCATCGTGCACGGTGACGAGCCGTTGCTAGCGGCGCTGCGCCGCAAGCAGCTCGCCCCGCTCGACGGGCTCGGCGAGCCCGCCAGGGACCGGCTTGTCGCCACCCTCACCTCGTGGTTGATGAACATGGGCGACCGCCGGGCCGTCGCGGAGGACCTGCACGTGCATCCGCAGACCGTGCGCTACCGGCTGGGCCAGCTCCGCGAGCTGTTCGGCACCGCGCTGGACGACCCGGCCACCCGGGCCACGCTGCTGCTGGCGCTCGGCTGGGGGTCGGCCGAGCCTGCGACGGAGTCGGCACCGGGTGCCGCACCCGCCGCCGCCCGCGACGGGCGGCGCAGATGACGGCCTCGTCGGCGCGGGCACCGCGGCGGCTGCTCGTGGTCAGCGCCGACATCGGCGAGGGGCACAACGCCACCGCCCGTGCCGTCGAGGAGCGCGTCCTGGCGCGCTGGCCGGGTTGCGAGATCCGCCGGGTGGACAGCCTGGACATGATGGGCCGCTGGGTCGGCCCCGCCTTCCGGTGGATCTACCGGGTCAACGTCGACACCACGCCCTGGCTCTACGACTTCTTCTACCGTTCGCTGTGGCGCTACCCCTGGTTCGCCGCGGCGTCCTGCCGGTTCGTCGCCGGGTGGGCGGGCCCGCGGCTCGCCCCGATCGTCGAGGACTACCGGCCGGACCTGGTCGTCTCCACCTACCCGCTCGGCACCGGCGGGCTGGACTGGATCCGGCGCCGCGGCGGGCTCGAGGTGCCAGTCGTGGCGTTCATCTCCGACTTCGCCCCGCACCCGTTCTGGGTCTACTCCGAGGTCGACCTGCACTTCGTGGCGAGTGAACCGAGCCTGCGGGCGTTGCACCTGGCCCGACCCGACGCCCGGGGCGCGGTCGGTGCCCCGCCGGTGGTCGCGGCCTTCCAGCCCGGCGACCAGGCCGGCGCACGGCTGCGGTGCGGGCTGGGGGAGGCCGGGCCGGTCGTGTTGGTCTCCTGCGGTTCCCTCGGGTTCGGGTCGGTGGAGCGCGCGGCGGACGCCGCACTGCGGGCGGATCCGCACTGCCTCGTCGTCGTCGCGTGCGGGCGCAACGAGGCGCTGCGGGTCCGGCTGGCCGCCCGCGGCGAGCCCGAGCACCGGCTGCGGCCGCTGGGTTGGACCGACCAGATGCCCGACCTCACCGCCGCCGCCGACGTGGTCCTCACCAACGCAGGCGGCGCGACCGCGCTGGAGGCGATGGCCTGCGGGCGCCCGGTGCTGCTGTTCGAGCCGATCGCCGGGCACGGCAAGGCCAACGCCGCGCTGATGGACCAGGCCGGGCTGGGGACGCTGTGCCCCGGACCCGCCGACCTGGTGACGGCTCTGTGCTCGCTCCCGGGACGGCTCGCGGAGGCCGAGCGGGTGATGCTGGCGCACCTCGCGCCGCTCGACCTGGACGCCGAGATCGCCGCGCTGCCCGAGCTGCCCCGCCATCACGGCGCCCGGCCACTGGCCGCCCCGGACGCCTTCTTCGCCCACGCCGCCACCCCCGCGGTTCCCCAGCAGGTCGGTGCGCTGCTGCTGCTCGCCGAGCGGCCCCCGCCGGAACCGCCGGAACGGATCGCTGAGCACCTGCGGGGCCTCGTCGCGCTGCGCGGTCCGGCGCTGCCGATGCTGGGTCGACGCCTGGAGCTGCGGCCGGGCCGGCGGCCCCGGTGGCTGTCGGCGGACGACGTCGAGCCGGCCCGGCACGTCGCGGTGCGCACGGTCGGCGCCACCCACGGGACGTCCTGGGACGGCGCCGTCGCGGACTTCTTCACTGCCCCGGTGCCACTGGACCGCCCCCCCTGGCAGCTCGAGGTGGTGCGCGACGCGGACTCCGGGCGGACCGCGGTGCTGGCAAAGATGCACCACGCGCTCGGCGACGGGCTCGCGGTCACGGCCACCCTCGTGGGATTGCTGTCCGACCGCGAGGACCCGGCGCGCCGGCGGGGTGCCGACGTCGCGGCGCGGGCCGGCCTCGCGGGCAGCGGCA
Source organism: Mycobacteriales bacterium (assembly GCA_038254065.1). Classification (GTDB taxonomy): domain Bacteria; phylum Actinomycetota; class Actinomycetes; order Mycobacteriales; family Pseudonocardiaceae; genus Pseudonocardia. The sequence goes on from JBBSGM010000021.1 coordinate 32,577, forward strand.
GCGGGACGCGCGCCGGCCTGGCGGGTACCGGGACGCGTGCCGGCACTGCCGCGCGGGCTGCGCGGCTGCTGCGCGGCCTGCTGAGCCTGGCCCGGGCGGGGCTCGCGCCCGTCCCGGTGGCCCCGGTATCGAGCACCCCCGCGCGGCGCTTCGCGCTGGCGGACCTGCCCGCGGCCAAGGTGCGGGCGGCGGCGCGGGCCCACCGGGTGAGCACCACCGCGCTGCTGCTGGCCCTGGTCGGCGAGGCGCTGCACCGGCACGGCGGAACCGGGGTCGGGACTGGCGGGCGGGTGCGGACGATGGTGCCGCTCACCACCAGCGCGGTCCGCACCGCCGGGGACGGGGGCAACCGCACCACGGCGGTGGCGCTGGACCTGCCGATCGGGCCGATGTCCCCGGCCGGGCGGGTCGCCGGGGTGGCGGCCGAGCTCGACCGGCTGGAGCGGGTGGGCCAACCCATGGCGGCGGCCGCGGTGATCGGCGTGCTCGGTCTGCTGCCCGCGCCGCTGGGTGCCCGGCTGACCCGGTTGGTGTACCGGCGGCGGTTCTTCGCCCTCATCGCCTCGGTGCTGCCCGGCCCGCGGCGGCCGCACCACGTGCTGGGCTCGCGGGTGTCCTCGGTGTTCCCGGTGCTGCCGCTCGCCCCGGGTGTCGGGTTGGCGGTCGGCCTGCTGAGCTGGGGGGATATGGTCGGCATCGGAGTAACGGCGGATCCGGTGCTCTTCGCGGACGCCGACCGTTTCGTCGACGTCCTGCGTCGGGCGTTCGACGACCTGGCCGCCGATACCACTGCGGAGGGGGAGAGGTGAGGACGTGACGAGCCCGGCGCCGGAGGCGCTGTTCTTCGCGGTCCCGGCGGCGCTGGGCGGAGCGGCGAGTTTCGGGTTGGCCAGCGCGATCCAGCAGCGCGCCACCAAGAAAGTGCACACTGCCTGCGCGCTCGACCCGCGGCTGCTGCTGGAGCTGGTCCGCCAGCCGGAATGGGTGCTCGGGATCGGGACCGTCGTCGTCGGCCTGGCCCTGCAGGTTCTCGCCCTCGCGTTCGGCCCACTGGCGCTGGTCCAGCCGCTGCTCGTGACCGGCGTGCTGTTCGGCACGGTCTTCGCGGCCTGGCTGGCGCACCGCCGCCTCGACCGGCAGGTCCTCGTCGGTGCGGTGGCCTGCGTGATCGGGCTGGCCACGCTCCTCGCGCTCGCCCGGCCGACGGACACGGCACGCGGTATCGCAGCCCTGCCGGCGCTGCTCCCGCTCGCCGTCGTGCTCGTCCTGGTCGTGGCGGGCTGCCTCGCCGTCGCGGTCGCGTCGCGGTTCTCCGGCAGCGCGAACGTCGGTGCGCTGGCGCTGGCCACCGGGGTGCTGTACGGGGTGACGGCCGGGCTGATGAAGGTCGTGACCGGGTTGATCCGGACCGGAGGTTTCCTCGAGATCTTCGCGCATCCGGAGTTCTACATCGTCTGCGTGATCGGGCCGATAGGGTTCCTGCTCAGCCAGAACACGTTTCAGCAGGGCCTGCTGATCGCGCCGGCGCTGGCGGTGATCACGATCGTCGATCCGCTCGTCGGCGTCGCGATCGGGGTGAGCTGGCTCGGCGAGGAGGTGACCACCACCCCGGGAGTCCTGGCGGGCGAGCTGCTGGCGGCGCTGGTCATCATCGGCGGCATCGCGATCCTCGCCCGCCGCGGCACCCAGCTCCGGCACCGGTTCGAGCTGGCCAGGGACGTCGGCGACACGTGGGGATGAGCGTGCGCGGGTGCACCGCGCTCGTCACCGGCGCGTCGTCGGGCGTCGGTGCGGCCACCGCCGTCGCGCTCGCGGCCGTGGGGGCCCGGCTGGTGCTCACCGGTCGGGACGAGGTCCGGCTGGACGCGGTCGCGCGGCGCACCGGCGCGACGGTGCTGGTCGCCGACCTGACCGACTCGGCCGGTCTCGACCAGGTGTGCCAGGCCGCCCGGGAGGCCGACCTGCTGGTGCACTCGGCGGGGCGGGGCCGGGCCGGCGAGCTCGCGACGATGCCGGCCGCGGACGTCACCGAGCTGGTCGCGCTCAACCTGGCCGCGCCGCTGCTGCTCACCAGGGCCGCGTTGCCCCGGATGCGGGAGCGGCGCCGCGGGCACCTGGTGTTCGTCTCCTCGATCGCCACCGTCGGCGTCGGTGGGGAGGCGGTCTACTCGGCGACCAAGGCCGGGCTGCGGGCGTTCGCCGCCGCGGTCCGGCACGAGGCCGCCGCCGACGGGATCGGGGTCAGCACCCTGCTCCCCGGCGCCGTGGACACCCCGTTCTTCGACCGCCGGGGCCTGGACTACGACCGCCGGTTCCCCCGCCGGGTCGACGCCGCCGCGGTGGCCGCGGCGCTGCTGCGCGCGGTCGAGCGGGGTAGCCCGGAAGTATTCGTGCCCCGCTGGCTGACCGTGGCCGCGCGGGTGCAGGGGGCCGCGCCCGGGGTGTTCCACCGGCTGGCCGACCGGTTCGGTTGAGGCTTGTCCGGGGCTGACGCGGGGATCGCTCGGGGCGGTGACCGGGGCCGGTCAGGCTGCGGCAGGTGCCCCGAACCGCAGCCGGATCCCCTCGCCCCGCAGCTCCCGGCGGAACCACAGCAGCGACGCCAACGCCGCCAGCCCCACCAGGCTGTAGGAACCTGCGGTCGTCACCACCAGGAAATCGCCCAGGGTGGCCCGGGCCAGCGCCCACAGTGTGCCCACCCCGTTCGCGAGGAACACCACGGCCCACAACAGCGACACCCGGCGGAAGAACCGCTGGACCCGGGGATTGTCGGTGAGCGTGGTGGGGAACGCGCAGAAGTCGTCGGCCAACCGGGCGAGCAGCGGACGGCGCAGCCGCAGCGTCGCCAGCAACGCGAACGAGAACAGGAAGTTCTGCAGGGTCGGTTGCAGGAAGTACAGGAACATGCTCCCGGTGGCATACCCGATCGCCGTGCGGGCCACGAGCAACCCGGTGGTGATCAGCAGCACCGCGGGGATCGGGGTCCTGGTCACCACCCGCCACAGCAGGGCCGCGATCCCCCAGCCCAGCGCCGCGAACAGGGCGCCGCTGAGGTTGGTGAGGGTCAGCAGCAGGTAGAACAACCCGAGGGGCGCCAGCGCCACCTCGAACAGGTGCCGAGTTGCGTTCCGCAGGTGCGCGGACACCTTGCCGAGGTGGATCGTCTGGTGTCGTGGCTGCACGGTCCGAGGGTAGCGGGCGCGGCGCCGGGTGCATGCGGTGGGCAGGTGCGCCCACTGGCCACGTCCGGCGGGCCCGGCCCCGGATCGGGACTGCCGAGCCCGCCGCCGGACCGAGCCCGCGCTCGGCCAAGATCGTCGTCTGCGGGACATGCGCCGCACCCGTGCGGCCCATGTCCCCCGCGCGTCGATCATACCGCGGCCTGGCGCACGACCATGGCCGCCGCCGCGTTCCATGAGTGAGCTGGATCAGCCGGTGATCGCCGAACGCGTGCGCCCTTGGCGGTGCCGACGACCGTCAGCGCACGCAATCGACGATCACCTGGCGTCGACCAGCGCCCGCAGCCGCTCCAGGAACGGCAGTTGGCCCTTCACCAGCTTGGTCCTGGCCGTGTCCAGGTCGAACCAGGCCGCCCGGTCGAGCTCAGGAAAGCGCTGCCGCCGCCCGGACCGGGGTGGCCACTCGATCTCGAACTCGTTGCTCGTGATCGTCTCGACATCGAGCTCGCCGCGCAGCGCAAACCCGGTGACGATCTTCCCGCCGGACTGGCGCACCTCGCCCAGCTCCAGCAGGGGTCCGGCGGGTGGCGGCGAGCCCAGCTCCTCGGCGAACTCCCGCACCGCAGCCGCCCGGGGGTCCTCGTCGGGGCCGTGCTCGCCCTTCGGGATGGACCAGGCGTGAGCGTCGCGGCGGGCCCAGAACGGGCCGCCCAGATGCCCGAGCAACACCTCGAGGTGCCCCTGGGTGCACCGGTGGAGCAAGATCCCCGCACTGCGCACCATCGCGCCATCGTGGCACCACGCCAACGATGTCGGGCGGACGCCCGCCGGGCGACGGGATCTCAGCCCGCCCCGAACCTGGTGTCGTGCCACCAGCGGTGCCAGCAGCTGGGACACTGCACGAACAGCCGCCTGCCCTCCGTGGCCAGCAGGAAGGCCCAGTGCCTCTCGCAGCGGCGGCCCTCGGCACAGGTAGGGCATTCGCCTTCCGCTGCACAGCGCGGGCAGGTCGTCCACGCACGACGTCCGATGTCAGCCTCAGGATCCCGCATCACGCACCCCCCACCCGGATTCCACTCCCGGCTCCCCGCTGTCGGTGACCGGGTTCATTGTAGGAGGAATACCTCCCGGCGCGGCGGGTGACTCATCCGCGGGCGGGGGGCTTGAGCGGGTCGTCTGCCACCCCCCGGCGAAGCCGGCCCCGCCCTTGACCGGTCAGGTCGGCGAACGAGGACGTTGTCGTCGCCGCTCACCCCAGCGCGGCGGGCAGGGCGCCGGCGGCCTCGACCAGGCTCGGCCCGTACCAGGTCAGCAGCCGGCCGCTGACCAGGGCGGACGGCACGCCGGGGAACGCCTCCGGGCCGTCGCCGGCGGTGAAGAGGTAGGGCTCGTCGGGCAGCACGACGAGGTCGTGCGGGGGCAGCTCGGCGGGATCGAAGCGGGGGTAGCGCTCCGGGTCGTCGGCCAGCGCGTTGTCGATCCCGAGCCGGGCCAGCACCGCGCCGGTGAAGGTGTCGCGGCCCACCGCCATCCACGGCCTGCGCCAGATCGGCACGACGGCCCGCCGGCGGGCCGCGGGCTCGGGCAGCGCCGCCCATGCCGCCTCGGCCTGCGCCAGCCAGGCCGGGCGGTCGAGCCCGCAGGCGGCGAGCATCCGGGCGAGCGAGTCGAACGCACCCCCGACCGTGCGGATGTCGGTGACGTACACCGGGACCCCGGCGGCGCGCAGCGCCTCGAGATCGAGCGGGCGGTTCTCCTCCTGGTTGGCCAGCACGAGATCGGGGCGCAGCGCCACGATCGCGTCGACGTCGGGGTTCTTGGTGCCCTTGACCCGTGGCACGTCCAGGTGGGCCGGGTGGGTGCACCAGTCCGTCGCCCCGACGAGCAGCCCCGGCGCGCTCTGCGCGACCGCCTCGGTGAGCGAGGGGACGATCGACACCACCCGCGTGACGTCCCCGGGCAGCGTGACCGCGCGCCCCTCGTCGTCGAACACCTCACACACCCGCCCTTCCCTGCCTCCCCCGCGGCCCCCGGCCTCCTTGCAGGAAAGCCACTTTCATGCAATCACGTTGCGTGAAAGTGGCTTTCCTGCAACGTGGGCGGGCCCGGCGTCACATGTTGCGCCGGTACTGGCCGCCCACCTCGAAGAACGCCTCGGTGAGCTGGCCGAGCGAGCACACCCTGGCGGCGTTCATCAGCTCGGCGAACACGTTGCCGTCCCCGGTCGCGACGTCCTGCAGCCTGCGCAGGGCGGCCTGCGCGGCGCCGGCGTGCCGGGCCTGGAAGTCGGCCAGCCGCTCGAGCTGGGAGCGTTTCTCCGCCTCGGTGCCCCGGGCCAGCTCGATCTCCACCGGCGCGTCGCTGTCGGACTCGGGCTTGCGGAAGGTGTTCACCCCGACGATCGGCAACGTGCCGTCGTGCTTGCGGTGCTCGTAGCGCATCGACTCGTCCTGGATCTTGCCGCGCTGGTAGCCCGTCTCCATCGCGCCCAGCACGCCGCCCCGTTCGGCGATCGCGTCGAACTCGCGCAGCACCGCCTGCTCGACCAGCTCGGTCAGCTCCTCGATGACGAACGAGCCCTGCAGCGGGTTCTCGTTCAGCGACAGGCCCCACTCCCGGTTGATGATCAGCTGGATGGCCATCGCCCGGCGCACCGACTCCTCGGTCGGGGTGGTGACCGCCTCGTCGTAGGCGTTGGTGTGCAACGAGTTCGCGTTGTCGTAGAGCGCGCACAGCGCCTGCAGGGTGGTGCGGATGTCATTGAAGTTCATCTCCTGCGCGTGCAGCGACCGCCCGGAGGTCTGCACGTGGTACTTGAGCTTCTGCGACCGCTCGTTCGCCCCGTATCGCTCGCGCATCGCGACGGCCCAGATCCGCCGGGCGACCCGGCCGATCACCGAGTACTCGGCGTCCATCCCATTGGAGAAGAAGAACGACAGGTTGGGCGCGAAATCGTCGACGTCCATGCCGCGCGCCAGGTAGGACTCCACGAAGGTGAAGCCGTTGGTGAGGGTGAAGGCGAGCTGGCTGATGGGGTTCGCGCCGGCCTCGGCGATGTGGTAACCGGAGATCGACACCGAGTAGAAGTTTCGCACCTTGTGTGCGATGAACCATTCCTGGATGTCGGCCATCATCCGCAGCGAGAACTCGGTGGAGAAGATGCAGGTGTTCTGGCCCTGGTCCTCCTTGAGGATGTCGGCCTGCACGGTGCCGCGCACGTTTGCCAGCGCGACCGCGGCGAGCTCCGCGCGCTCGGGCCCGTCGGGCTCCCGGCCGTGCTCGGTCGCGAACCGGGTGACCTGCTGGTCGATCGCGGTGTTGAGGTAGAACGCGAGGATCGTCGGCGCCGGGCCGTTGATCGTCATCGACACCGACGTGGTCGGCGAGGTGAGGTCGAAACCGTCGTAGAGGACCTTCATGTCCTCGAGTGTCGCAATGGACACCCCGGACGTGCCGACCTTGCCGTAAACATCGGGACGGGTGTCGGGGTCGCGCCCGTAGAGCGTCACCGAGTCGAATGCGGTGGACAGCCGCTTGGCGTCGGAGTCGGCCGAGAGGTATTTGAACCGCCTGTTGGTGCGGAACGGGTCGCCCTCCCCGGCGAACATTCGCGCCGGGTCCTCGCCCTCGCGCTTGAACGCGAAGACCCCGGCGGTGAACGGGAACCGGCCGGGCAGGTTCTCCGCGCGCAGGAACCGGACCAGCTCGGCGTCCTCGGTGAGCGTCGGCAACGCGACCCGGCGGACCTTGTTGCCCGACAGCGTCTCGCGGGTGAGCTGGGTGCGCAGCTCGGCGTCCCGTACCGTCACCACCAGCTCGTCGCCGGAGTAGTCCTCGACGACGCGGGGCCATTCGTCGAGCAGCGCCGCGACCTCGGGGTCGAGGGCATTCTCCGCGGCGGCCAGCACCTCGGCGATCCCGCCCGGCTCCGCGCCCGCCTGCTCCAGTGCGGCCTTCGCGGTGCGCAGGTGCTGGCGCTCGCGGGCGGCGGCGGCATGCCGAGCGGTGTCGGCGTGATAGCCGCGCACGATCTCGGCGATCTCCGCCAGGTAGCGCACCCGCTGCGGTGGGATGACCGAGGCGTACTCGCTGGAGGTCTTGCGGTCGGGCTTGGGCAGCCTGCCCTCGCCGACGGTCAGTCCCTGGTCCGACAGCAGCTCGACCAGGTGCTGGTAGAGCGCGGTCACGCCGTCGTCGTTGAAGGTCGCGGCACTCGTGCCGAAGACGGGCATGTCCCCGGGGCTGACGCCGAACGCCTCCCGGTTGCGGACGAGCTGGCGGGCGACGTCGCGCCGCGCGTCCTCCGCCCCGCGGCGCTCGAACTTGTTGATCGCCACGACGTCGGCGAAGTCGAGCATGTCGATCTTCTCGAGCTGGGACGCGGCGCCGAACTCCGGGGTCATCACGTAGAGCGAGCGGTCGACGAACGACACGATGCCGGCGTCACCCTGCCCGATGCCGGGGGTCTCGACGATGACCAGGTCGAACGCGGCCGCCTTGAGCACCGCGATCATGTCCCCGAGCCGGTCGGGGAGCGCGCCGTCGGCGCTGCGGGTGGCCATCGAGCGGAAGAAGACGGGGCCACCGGTGAGGCTGTTCATCCGGATCCGGTCGCCGAGCAGCGCCCCGCCACCGCGCCGGCGGGTGGGGTCGACGGCGAGCACCGCGATGCGGAGCTTGTCCTCCTGGTCGAGCCGGAAGCGGCGGACCAGCTCGTCGGTGAGCGAGGACTTGCCCGAGCCGCCGGTGCCGGTGATGCCCAGCACCGGCACCGGACGCTCGGTGCGCGCCAACCGGGCGGCGACCTCGGCGGGGAGCCGGCCGGCCTCGGCGAGGGTGAGCGTGCGGGCCAGCGTGGTGTGCTCGCCGGTGAACAGCCCGTCATAGGAGCCCGGGGGGGTGGCCGCCAGGTCGACGTCGCATTCCCGGATCATGAGATTGATCATTCCGGGGAGCCCGAGGCGCTGGCCGTCGTCGGGGGAGAAGATGCGCGCGACGCCACGGGAGTGCAGCAGCTCGATCTCCTCGCGCACGATCACCCCGCCGCCGCCGCCGTAGACCTTGATGTGCCCGGCGCCGCGCTCGCGCAGCAGCTCCACCAGGTAGGAGAAGTACTCGACGTGGCCGCCCTGGTAGGAGCTGACGGCAATGCCGTGGCAGTCCTCCTGGATGGCGGTGGCGGCGACCTCGTCGACCGAGCGGTTGTGCCCGAGGTGGATCACCTCGGCGCCCTGCTTCTGCAGGATCCGCCGCATGATGTTGATGGCGGCGTCATGGCCGTCGAACAGGCTGGCCGACGTCACGAACCGGACCGGGTGGGTGGGGACGTGCAGCTCCGCCATCAGTTCCTCCTACCGCGACACTGAGGGTAGTTTGGCATCCTAGTATCGGACGTACAAGTGTCCACCGGAGGATCGGGAGTACCGTCACTCCGCCGCCGCCGTAGCGGGCGTTCGAGCGGCGCGGGTGGGAAGGTTCGCGGAGCTGGGGGCGGGAGCCGCGGATCAGGCGGCGCGGGACCCGACCCCCACCGTCTCGACCTGCACGGCGGAGGCCGGTGCCGGCTCCGGGTCCGCAGGCGCTCCGGCCCGCACCGGTAGCCGTCGGAGCACGCCCCGGCCAACGCGCCGACGGCGGCCAACGCCGCCCCGCTGCCCGCGATGGCGACGACACCGACCTCCGGGAAGACGGCCAGCAGCAGGAACGAGACCAGCGGCCACCACAGCAGGGCACGTGCCGGGCCTACAACGACCATTCTCTGTGCTCGGGCGCCATCCGAGCGGGACCCCGATCGTGGACCCGGCATGCGCACCGGATGGAGCAACAGTTGCGCAGTGCCACTAG
>JBBSGM010000022.1:0-40604 GCA_038254065.1 Mycobacteriales bacterium
AATATGATTTGGGAAGGTGGTCCCGTTGCTGTCCGTAGCCGTCCCCTTCCATTTTCCCCGCGATCGTTCGAACGGCCGGAACGACAGCGCTTGCCGTGGACATGGCCGGGGCGGCAGCCGCCGTCGTTGCGGTCGACACGGGCGCCGGCGGAGCGTCAGTCGACGGAATCACCCGCGACAGCAACGTGACCACACCGGTGATCAAGACGACTGCGACCGCTCCGACAGGGGCCCACGCCTCCGGACTGAGACGTCGGGGTCGATCTTTCGCCACCGCAAGTCCTTCCGGAGAGCATCGATACACGTGCCGGCGCTCGGCTCAGAGTGGAATGATTCCACGATCCGCTGCGCGGCGGCAGGCCCGTCGAACCGCCCCTCGGCACCCGCCTCGGGCACGTCGCGTACGCTCTATGGCAGTTCCGCGGCGAGGGCGGGTGCGGTAGGCCCGCCGTGATTGACGCGAGCCGGTCTCCGGCTCCTCGCCGCGCGTCACGTTCCTTACGCAGATCGAGGAGTGCTACCGTGGCCGAGGCCCGTATCGACGCCGAGACCCGCACGGAGTTCGGCAAGGGCGCCGCCCGTCGCACCCGCCGTGCCGGCAAGATCCCCGCCGTGCTCTATGGGCATGGCACCGACCCGCAGCACCTCGCGCTCCCGTCGCTGGAGTTCGCCAGGGTCGTCCGCGACCAGGGCCGCAACGCCGTGCTGGAGCTCAACATCGGCGACGCCACGCCCCAGCTCGCGCTGACCAAGACCGTGGTCATCCACCCCATCCGGCCCTACATCGAGCACGTCGACCTGCTGGTCATCCGGCGCGGCGAGAAGGTCGTCGTCGAGATCGAGGTGCACGTGACCGGGGACGCGGCTCCTGGCAGCCTGGTCACCCAGGAGCTCAACACCATCGAGGTCGAGGCCGACGTCTCGAGCATCCCCGAGAGCGTCGAGCTGTCCGTCGAGGGCCTCCCGATCGGCACCCAGATCCACGCCGGCCAGGTGCCGCTTCCCGCCGGCGTCGAGCTGCGCACCGACCCGGACTACCTGGTTGCGAACGTGGTCGGCGCGCCCACCGCCGAGGACCTCGAGGCCGAGATCGACACCGAGGGTGCCGGCGTGGTCGAGGAGGCTCCGGCGAGCGAGGTCGCGGCAGCGGCCGCCCAGAGCGCGGCCGCCGAGTCCTCCGGGGGTTGACCCGTGGCGCCGGGCCCCGCCCTGGTGGTCGGGCTCGGCAACCCGGGCCCGGACTATGCCGAGACCAGGCACAACGTCGGCCTCCGCGTCGTCGAGCTGCTCGCGGCGCGGGCCGGTGGCGGCCGGTTCAGCAGGCACAAGACCAACGCCGACGTGCTCGAGGCACGGCTGGCCGGCCGGCGCGTCGTGCTGGCCAAGCCGCGGACGTACATGAACGTGTCGGGCGGTCCGGTTGCCGGGCTACTCAGGTATTTCTCGGTGCCCGCCGCCGAGCTGGTGGTCGTGCACGACGACCTCGACCTGGGCTTCGGCGTGATCCGGCTCAAGCGGGGCGGCGGCGAGGGCGGGCACAACGGTCTGCGTTCGATCACCGCCTCGATCGGGACCAGGGACTACCTGCGGGCTCGGTTCGGGATCGGCCGCCCGCCGGGCCGGCAGGATCCGGCCGACTTCGTGCTCAAGCGGTTCTCCGCAGCTGAACGCAAGGACGTCGAGCTCGCCGTGGACCTGGCCGCGGACGCCATCGAGGCGCTGCTGCACGAGGGCTTGGAGCCGGCCCAGAACCGCTTCCACGCCCTCTCGGGCTGACTCGCCGGCGGGTGGTCACAGGTGGGCGGCGAGCAGCTCGCCGGTCGCGCCGCGGCGTAGCTTGCCCGATGGTGTCTTCGGCAGGCTGCCCGGGGCGAGGACCACGACGTCGGCCGGGCGCACCCCGACCGCCGACACCACCCGCGTCGTCACGTCCTTGCGGATGAGCTGCTCGGCGTCCCGGTCGCCGGCCTTGCGTGACTCCACGGCCACGAGGAACGACTCGCGGTGCCGGGTGGCCCCCGCCGCCAGTCGCACCGCCACCACGTTGCCCGCACGCACCCCGCCTGCGTCGGCGGCGGCCCGTTCGATGTCGGTGGGATAGATGTTGCGGCCGCCCATGATGATCACGTCCTTGCGCCGGCCGCAGACCACGACGTTCCCCTCGGCGAGGTAACCCTCGTCTCCGGTGTCGAGCCAGCCCTCGGCGTCCTGGGTGGCCCTCGGGCCGTCGACGGTCAGGTACTCCGGCGTCACCGACTCCCCGCGCAGCTGCAACACCCCGACCTCGCGCTCCCCGAGCACCGCCCCGCCGTCGCCGACGACCCGCACCTCGATGCCCGGCAGCGGCGGGCCCAGCTTCGGGAAGCGCCGGACCGGGCCGAACATCGCGGGCGTCGCGCACCGGTGCGCCTCGAGCTGCTCGGCGTCGACGTGGTCGACCTGCAGCCCGGTGTCGATCGGCGCGAAGGACACCGCGAGTGCGGTCTCGGCCATCCCGTACGCGCAGACGACGGCGTCCTCGCGCAGCCCGAACCGGGCACCGGCCGCGGTGAGCGCGGCGACGGCGTCCGGGTCGATCGGCTCCGCGCCGTTGAGCGCGAACCGCATGCTCGACAGGTCGATCGTGCCCGCGTCGGCGCGGGCGAGCTGACGGGCGAGCACGGCGTAGGCGAAGTTCGGCGCCGCGGTCACCGTCCCGCGGTACGTCGAGATCAGCTCGGCCCACAGCAGCGGCCGGGTGCGGAAGTCCATCGGGGTGACGCTGACGAGCTCGAGCCCGGTCACCATCGGCACGGTCAGGAACCCGACCATGCCCATGTCGTGGAACAGCGGCAGCCACGAGACCATCACGTCGCGGGTGACGTCGAGCTGGGCGGCGTGCATCATCCCGCTGATGTTCGCGTACAGGTTACGGTGGGTGATCCGGACCGCCTTGGGGTCGGCGGTGGAACCGCTGGTCAGCTGCAGCAAGGCGGTGTCGTCCTCGGTGGCGACGTCGGCGCCGGGCTCGGCGAGCGGTTCCTGGTCGGCCAGCGCGTCGATCATCCGGAACGGGATGCCGCGTTCGGTGAGGACCGGGGCCAGCGCGTCGAACGGGGCGCCCAGCAGCACGAGCTCGGCGCCGATCATCCCCAGCACGGTGACGATATCCGCGGCCCAGGTCATCAGATCGGTGCGGGCGGTGGGCTGGTGCAGCATCGTGACGCTGCCCCCGGACAGCCAGAGGGCCTGCGCAACCGGGGCGATCACCCCCGGCTCACCGGCCAGGACCGCCACCGCCGACCCGCGGTGCAGCGGGGCCACCCGGGCGTCGCCGGCCTGCAGCGCGGCGGCCATCCGCAGTGCGGTTGCGTGCACCGCGGGCCAGCTGCGGCGCACCGGTGCACCCGGCTCGCCCGTCGTCATACCACGGTCGGACCTGGCGGCGGAGTCCAGCAACATCGCGAGGAACCGGGACATGGTCGACCACCCTACGTCCCCTCCACCGCACTTCGGAGCCACACTGCTGTTCGCGGGCCTGTCGTGAGCGCACTTCGGAGCCACCCTGCTGTCCACGGCACGACGACAAGGGTGAGGTCGCGGTGCCCGGCCTGGCTGCTCGACGGCGTGGCGCTGCTGGGCACCGGCACCATCCCGGACCGCGCCTGGCGCAAACCGGCCGTCGCGGTACTGGGCATCGACGTCCCGCGCGTCGACCAGGCGTCGAACGTCCTGCTGCCGCGGGCGCGGGCGATGGTGAGCATGCGGATCGCACCGGGCGAGGACGCGCACGCCGCGCAGCGGGCGCCGGCCGCGCACCTCGAGCGCAGGTGCCCTGGGGAGCCCGGGTGACCGTGACGCCGGGCCCCGGGATCGCCGAGCCGTTCACCCTGGACGCCACCGGTGCGCCGTACGACGCCGCCCGCCGCGCCTTCGCACAGGCCTACGGCAACGCGTGCGTCGAGACGGGCATCGGCGGCTCGATCCCGTTCATCGCCGAGTTCGTCCGGGCATTCCCCGGGGCGGCGGTGCTGGTCACCGGCGTCGGCGACCCGGCCAGCCGGTGGCACGGTACCGACGAGAGCCTGCACCTGGAGATGTTCGGCCGCGGCGTGCTGGCCGAGGCGCTGCTGCTGGGTGAGCTGCGCCGCGGTTAGTCGTTCCGGCTCGGGACGGGGCGCAGGGCAGACTGGCGAGTCGGGCGATCTGTGTCAATGAGTCGGGCGATCTGCGTCAACGAGCCGCGTGCCGCGTCCCGGACCCAGCCGTTCAGGCCCGGCGCCGGTACAGCGCCACCGCGACCGGCGCGAACACCGCGAAGATCCCCACCGCCCAGAGCAGCGCGGCACCAGCCGAGCCGGCGACCGGGCCGCCGGTCAACAGCCCGCGGACGGCGTCGGCGACCTTCGACACCGGGTTGACCTCCACCCAACCGCGCAGCCAGGACGGCATCGTCGACGCGGGCACGAACACGTTGCTGCCGAAGGTCAACGGCATCATGATCAGGAACCCGAGGCCCTGCACCGACCGCGGCTGCGTCACCACCATCGCCAGTGTGGTGAACACCCAGCACAGCGCGAACGCGAACGCCATCACCAAGCCCAGCGCGGCGACGACGGCGAGTGGTCCGGTGCCGAACCGGAAACCCAGGATCACGCCGACCACCAGCATGATCACCGCTGAGGTCAGGTAACGGACGAGGTCCGCCCCGATCGCGCCGAGCAACGGTGCCGCCCGCGAGATCGGCAGGCTGCGGAACCGGTCGAAGATCCCGGTCTGCAGGTCGTCGGCCAGTCCCACACCGGTGCCTGCCGACGCGAAGATCACCGTCTGCACCAGCACCCCTGGCAGGGCGAACTGCAGGTAGGTCGTCGTGTTGCCGGAGATCGCGCCGCCGAACACGTAGACGAACAGCAGCAGGAAGATCACCGGCTGCAGGGTGATGTCAAGCAGCGCCTCGGGTGAGTGGATCGTCTTGGTGACCCCGCGCCAGGCCAGCGTGGCGCCGTGCCGCAGGGCGGACGGGCCGTGTCGCCCGGCCGGCCGGGCGGCTGGCGCGGGTGGGGTGGCGACGGGTCGTGCTGCGGTGGTGGTGGTCATGCCACGGCCTCCTTCTCGGGCTCGGGGGTGTCCTGCTCGGCCGGGCGTCCGGTCAGGGTCATGAAGACGTCGTCGAGACTGGGCAGCCGCAGCCCCAGCTCGGCGACGACGAGCCCCGCCTCGTCGAGCCGGGCGCCGACCCGGTGCAGCAGCCCCGGCTCCGGCGCGGGCACGGTGAGCTCGCCGGTGCCGTCGAGCACCGGTTCGACGCCGGGAGTCAACTCCCCGACGAGCGCCGCGACCGTCGGCAAATCGGCGCGGTGCAGCGGGCGCACGTGCAGCCGCTGGCCGCCGACCTCCGCCTTGAGCGCCGCCGGCGTGCCCGCCGCGATCACCCGCCCGCGGTCGAGTACGACGAGGTCGTCGGCGAGTTGGTCGGCCTCCTCGAGGTATTGGGTCGTGAGCAGCACGGTCACCCCGTCCGCGGCGAGCCCGCGGATCTGGTCCCACACCTCGTTGCGGTGCCGGGGGTCGAGCCCGGTGGTGGGTTCGTCGAGGAACAGCACATCGGGACGGCCGATCAGGCTGGCCGCCAGGTCGAGCCTGCGACGCATGCCCCCGGAGTACGTGCGGACCCGCCGAGCCGCCGCGTCGGTCAGGCCGAACCGCTCGACGAGCTCGGCCGCGCGCGCCCGCGCGGCGCGCCGCGGCAGGTCGAGAAGCCGGGCGACGAGAATCAGGTTGTCGGTACCGGACAGGGCCTCGTCGACCGCGGCGTACTGCCCGGTCAGCCCGATCCGGCTGCGCACGGCCGCCGCGTCGGTGACGACGTCGTGGCCAAGCACCGCGGCCCGCCCCTCGTCGGGTCGAAGCAGCGTGGCCAGCACCCGGACGGTGGTGGTCTTGCCCGAGCCGTTCGGGCCGAGCAGCCCGAGCACGGCGCCGCGGCGGGCGGTCAGGTCAACCCCGGCCAGTGCGGTCGTCGCTCCGAAGCGCTTCCCCAGGTGTTCGACCTGGATCACGGTGTCCATCGTGGTCCCCTCGTCATTCTCTGTGGTGACGAGGATGCGCCATGGCGCTGGCGGCGCGCTGGCATTTTCCTGAGATCCGAGCTGCCAGCGCGGGTCAGCGGGATCGACGACGTCAGCGCGGCGGCCGTAGCCCGTCGACGAGCACGGCGAGGATGCGGCCGACCAGCGTGGCGTCGGCACTGCCGTGGACGGTCGTGAGCAGGCCCTTGAGCAGCGCGATCAGGTCCGTCGTGCTGACGTCAGCGCGCACCGCCCCGGCCTCCTGGGCGCGCCCGAGCAACGCGCCGAGCGCCGCGTGCAGGTCGTCACGGACCGGGCCGGGGACCGCGATCGCGTCGGACAGGTCGCGCTTCGCCGCCCCCTCCGCACCGAGCCGCGCGAGGAAACCGAAGAACGCGGCGCCGGCGTCGTCGGCGCTCGTGCGGGCCCGCGCGTCGGCGACGAGGTCCTCGATGCGGGCCGTGATCACGGCGGTGAACAGCGCGTCCTTGGTCGGGAAGTGCCGGTAGACGGTACCGGGGCCGACGCCGGCCCGGGCGGCGATCTCGTCGAGCGGCACGGCCATCCCGGACTCGGCGAACGCGTCGCGGGCGGCGGCGAGCACTCGCTCACGGTTGCGCCGGGCGTCGGCCCGCAGGGGTGGGTCAGCCATGAGCTTGCTAACCGGGGCGTCAGTTCCGTATCGTTGAAGCGGGGCCACCGTTCCGATTGTAGTCAGGCAGGAGACATCATGAGCCGCAGCCCGCGCGAGGTCGTCGAGCAGGTCCGCCGGATGGTCGTGGATGAGGGCGTCGTGTTCGCCGACCTCTTCGCCGCCGATGGCGTGCTGGAGTACCCGTTCGCCCCGCCCGGTCAGCCCCGCGAGCTGCGTGGACGGGATGCGATCCGGGCCTATCACCGCGCGGCAGCCGAGCACCGAAACCTCGTCGAGGTGGACGGCGTCGACGTTGTCGTCCGAGACACCGATGATGCTGAGGTCGTCGTCGCCGAGATCTCCCACCACGGCCGGTCCCGGCTGACTGGCGCGCCCTACCGGTTCCGGGCACTCGGGGTCATTCGGGTTCGCGACGGCGAGATCGTGCACTACGCCGACTATATGGACCCGATCGCCGTCGCCGCGCTGCTCGGCCGCACAGCGGACCTGGTCGAGGCGCTCACCGGCACCTGAGCGGAAGCCCACCGCGGGTTGGTCGCGACGCCGGAGGGCGGCAGCCCACGCGCCGTCGCACGGATAGCGCGACTCGGTCGCACAGATACCCCGACTCGCGGATCAGGAAGGGTCGGTGAGCTCGGCGACGGCGAGCCAGTCCAGCTCCAGGGTTTCTCGCTCCGCTGTTACGGCCTTCAGGTCGGCGTTGAGCTCCTGCAGGCGGCCCGGGTCGGTCGCGGCTTCGGCGAGTTGGGCGTGCAGTTTCTCCTCGCGACGCCCGAGGGTCTCCATCCGCCGCTCCAGGCGGCCGGCCTCCTTGCGGGCGGCGCGCCGCTCGGCCGCCGACGCCCCGGTCGACGGGAGCGACGCGGCCGGGGCCCGGACCGCGGCGGCCGCCACCGGGTCACCCGCCGCGGCGCGCCGGGACAGGTACTCCTCGATCCCGCCGGGGAGATGGGTGATCTTCCCGTCGCCGAGCAGCGCGACCACGATGTCGCACACCCGCTCGACCAGGTACCGGTCGTGGCTCACCACGACGAGCGTGCCAGGCCAGCCGTCGAGCAGGTCCTCCAGCCGGGCGAGGGTGTCGACGTCCAGGTCGTTGGTCGGCTCGTCGAGCAGCAGCACGTTGGGCTCGGCCATCAGCAGCCGGGTGAGCTGCAGCCGGCGCCGCTCGCCGCCGGACAGGTCCCCGACCGGCGTCCACTGCCGCACCGCCGGGAAGCCCAGCCGCTCCAGCACCGACGACGCCGTCAGCTCCAGCCGGCCCAGCCGCACGTACTTCGCGACGGCCTCGGTGGCCTCCAGCACCCGCAGGTGGTCCGGCAGGTCGACGAGCTCCTGGCTCAGCTCCGCGAGCACGACGGTGCTGCCCCGGACCAGCCGGCCGCTGTCGAGCGGGCGCTCCCCGGTGAGCGCGCGCAGCAGCGTCGTCTTGCCCGAACCGTTGACTCCGACGATGCCGATCCGGTCCCCTGGCCCGAGCCGCCAGGTCACGCCGTCGAGGAGCGTCCGCGAACCGAGCCGGACCGTCGCGTCCTCCAGCTCCAGTACGGTCCGGCCGAGCCGGTTGGTGGCGAACCCGAGCAGCTCGACGGTGTCGCGCGGCGGGGGGACGTCGGCGATCAGCGCCTCGGCGGCCTCGATCCGGAACCGCGGCTTCGCCGTGCGCGCCGGCGCACCGCGGCGCAGCCAGGCCAGCTCCTTGCGGGCGAGGTTGCGCCGGCGGGACTCCGCGGCGTCGGCGTGCCGGGAGCGCTCGGCACGGGCGTAGACCCAGTCGGCGTAGCCGCCGAGGTAGCTCTCGACCCGGCCGCCCGCCACCTCCCAGGTGCGGGTGCAGACCGCGTCGAGGAACCAGCGGTCGTGGGTGACGACCACGACGCCGCAACGCCGGGACAGCAGGTGCCGGGCCAGCCAGCCGATGCCCTCGACGTCGAGGTGGTTGGTGGGTTCGTCGAGCACGACCAGGTCGGGGTCACCGGCCAGGGTCGCGGCGAGCGCGACCCGGCGCTTCTCCCCGCCGGAGAGCCCGTCGACGGGGCGGTCGAGGTCGACGATGCCCAGGCCGTCGAGGACCGCACGCACCTTCGGGTCGGCGGCCCACTCGTGCTCGGCGGCACCCTCCCAGGCGGCGAGCACGACGTCGCGGACCCTGGCCCCGGCCGGCAGCGCGTCACCCTGCGCGAGGTGCGCGAGCCGGAGCCCGCCGAGCCTGCTGACCCGGCCGCCCTGCGGGGCGCGCTCGCCGGTGATGATGTCGAGCAGGGTGGTCTTGCCGCCGCCGTTGAGCCCGACGACGCCGATCCGCTCGCCGCGCTCCACCCCGAGCGACACGGCGTCGAGAAGCACCCTTGACGCGTCCCCGGGCACGTGCGCGGTGACGGCCTCCAGGTTGACCAGGTTCTGGCCGGCCATCAGGCGCGCACCTTCGGCCGGGAGCCGTCCGACGGGCCGGGTGGCGGCTCGCCAGGGTCGACGACGCGGGCGCCCGGGACCGGTCCGCGCGCGACCCGGACCGTGCGGCAGACCCCGGCCCCGGCGAGCTCGGTGGCCACCTCGACCGCGGCGTCGGCGCTCGTGCACAGGAAGGCGCAGCTCGGCCCGGAGCCGGACACGATCCCGGCGAGCGCACCCGCGTTCACCCCGGCGCGCAACGTGCGACGCAGCTCGGGGACGATGCTGACCGCGGCGGACTGCAGGTCGTTGACCAGCGACAGTGCGAGCTGACGCGGGTCACCACCGGCCAGCGCCTCGAGCACCGGTTCGACGTGGCGCTGCGGCGGATCGGCGCCGCGCGGCGCCGCGCGCAGCCGGTCGAGCTCGCGGTACACCGCCGGCGTGGAAAGCCCCTTCCGGTGCAGCGCGATGACCCAGTGCTGCGGGTGCCGGGACAGCACCGGGACGATCTGCTCGCCCCGGCCGGTGCCCAGCGCGGTGCCGCCGTGCAGCGCGAACGTGACATCGCTGCCCAGCCGGGCGGCCAGTGCGGCCAGCTCCTCGCGCGTCAGGTCGAGCTTCCACAGCGCGGAGAGCCCGACGAGCGCGCCGGCGGCGTCCGCGCTCCCGCCGGCCATCCCGCCGGCGACCGGGATGGCCTTGCGCAGCACCACCCGCACAGCTGGGTCCCGGTCGGCCTGCCCGGCCAGCAGCTCGACGGCTCGCCAGGCGAGGTTCGTCCCGTCGGCAGGGACGTCGGCGGCGCCCTCACCGTGCACCTCGACCCCGGGGGTGTCGCTCGGGGCGACGGTCACCTCGTCGAACAGGCTCACCGCGTGGAACACGGTGACCAGGTCGTGGAAGCCGTCGGCGCGCAGCGGGCCGACAGCAAGATGCAGGTTGATCTTGGCCGGCACGCGTACGGTGACCGGGGGTGGGACGGCGAACGGCACCTGCCAACCCTACGTGCGTCCGGGCAGCAGGGTTCGCCGCCCGCAGCGATCACGGGTGGGCTCGGCGGCCGGTCCTCGGTGCGAGCCTTGCCGCCAGCGGCGAGCGTCTCCCCTGGCGTAGCCAATCGAGCTACGCAGAGCTACGCTGACTCGTATGAAGGTCATCACGCAGCGGGAGTTCAGGAACAACTCCGCTGCCGTCATGGACGCCGTGGAGGCGGGAGAGATCTACCACGTCACTCGTCACGGCGTGGAGGTGGCGGAACTACGCCCACTTCCCCGCCGTCGACGGCTGACCGCTGAGGAACTGGTGGAGCGTCACCGCCGGTTACCGCGGGTCGACCACGCTGCGCTGCGGCGGCAGGCTGACGAGTTGTTCGGGACCGAGGATCGCGTCGGCGACGACGATCCGTGGACGCGCAGCCGTGGCTGAACGTCCAGAGTCGGGTGTGTTGGACACCTGCGCGTACATCGACCTCGACCTGCTCGACCCTTCGGCACTACCCGTGGTTCCGGAGATCACCGCGATCACCATGGCCGAACTGCACCAGGGCATCGCGATGGCGAAGGATCCGGCAGTTCGGGCGGCGCGGACGGAGAAGCTGGGAGCGGCGATCGTCGATTTCGTCCCGCTACCGTTCGACGGTGAGGCTGCCGCGCGCTACGGGACGCTGGTCGCCCTCACCCTGGCCACCCGCCGCGACCCCAGGCCCCGCCGGACGGATCTGATGATCGCCGCCATCGCGTCGGCACGTGGTCTGCCGCTGTACACGCGCAACCCGCGCGACTTCAGCGGCCTTGACCCGATGATAGACGTCGTCGCCCTCTGATTCCTTCGTGCCGGTTCGCGCGGGTCACGCGCCCGCTGCAAGACTGCATTGTCGAGCTGCGCATCGCCGAGGATGGACTATAGCGCGGTGGACCCCGACGCGTGGCGGCTTGCCGCCGAGGCGCGTTCGGCACAGGCTCAGGCTGACGAGCTGACCCAGACCGCAGCACGCACGCGGCGTCAGGCTGCGCGCAAGCTGGTCCGGGACGACGGACTGAGCTTGCGCGACGCGGCAGCGGTGCTCGGGGTGACGTTCGCCCGCGTGCAGCAGCTACTCCAGGACTGACGAACCGCCGAGTCGGCCGCCGAAGCGTCCGTGAACGGTGGCTGGCGGCGGCAGCGTCACACGCCGACCATGGCGACCGGGGCCGACAGTACGGGGAAAGTACCGACTCGCGCACTCAGGGGCGGTCGAACTCGCCGGCGCGGACACCGGCGAGGAACGCCTCCCACTCGCGGGCGGTGTAGCGGTGCGGTGGGAGCGAGCGGTCCTTGGTGTCGCGGACCCAGACACCGCCATCGGGGAGGAACGCCACCTCGACGCAGCCGTTCGAGTTGCCGCTGCTGAAGCTGCTCTTGCGCCAGCGAACCTCGGCGGGCTCCACGGTGCCCTCCCGTCCCTGCTCAACCCATGTCGTCGGCGACCCGCCGGATCAGCGCCGCCGACTCGGCCAAGCCCAGCGCCTCCGACCGCAGCCGGTCGAAGAAAAGTGTAGCCCGGGCGACGTCTTCCTCCTTCTCCAGGTACAGCGCGCCGAGGGTGTGCTCGACGTAGGCCAAGTCCGGCTCACCGAGGTCGCCGAAGCTGAGCACGGTGAACGCCGAGGCCAGCGCCGGGTGCGCGCCGAGCGCGGTGGGCAGCACCTGCAGCGTCACCGAGGGCAACGCCGCGGCGCGGGCAAGGTGGTCCAGCTGGGCGCGCAGCACCGCCGGTCCGCCGACCGGGCGGTGCAGCACCGCCTCGTCGAGGATGGCCACCAGCTCCAGCGGGTCCTCGGCCGCGGTCAGCCGCTCCTGGCGGATCATCCGGACCGCCACCGCGTTCTCGATCTCGGCCTCGGTGCGTCGCACCAGCCCGGCGGCGAAGAGCGCCCGGGCGTAGGCGGCGGTCTGTAGCAGGCCGGGGACGTAGGCGAGGGTGAAATCCCGGACCAGACTGGCCTCGGTCTCGAAGCCGACGTAAGAATCGCGCACCCCGAGCCCGTAGGCCCGCCACCAGCCCTTCTGCCGCGCCTCACGGGCGAGCGCGACCAGCTCGTCCCAGCGGTCGCCGCCGATGTCGTAGAGGTCGAGCATGCTGCGCACGCCGTGCACGTCGACGGTCTGCTTGGCGGTCTCGATCCGGCTGAGCGTGCTCATCGACCAGTCCAGCGCCGGCGCGGCTGCCTCCAGCGTCATCCCGGCCTCCTCGCGCAGCTCCCGGAGGCGCCTGCCGAGTATCCGCCGCCGGACCACCGCGCCGTTCTGCCCCATCACACCCACTTCCGTGCCCGTCGGGCGTCGATCATGGCAGACGGAAGGCCGGATCCGGGATTCTCACCGCCCGCGGTCTCGTCAACGATCTTGCGTGAGCACCGTGGGAGCATGAACGACCGCAGGGCCTACGAGGCAGCGGTGATCCTTGCGGGATGGCCACAGACGACCGCCCGCCTGCTCGCCGCGCACGTCGCCGGGCCGGACGGCCGGTGCCGAGCCTGCACATGACAGAGGTGGCCCGAGAGCCCGCGTGGCCGGTCCACCTCCGCCAGCACACGCCCTGACCTGGGCGAGCACGCACCGGCGTTGCGGCACCTCACCACCGCACGACAGGATGGCTCGATGCCCCGCCAGCAACTCCTCGGTGCCCTCGAGCTACCCGACGGCACCCGGGTCCGGGGCCGCGGACGTCGCGAGCCCTTCCCACCCGGGCCACTGCCCGACTTCGGGCTCTACCTCGGACGCCCACCCGATCGACCCAGGGCGCGGCTGCTGCGCCGGCTCCACCGCTGGCTACCCGACTGGCCCGCGGACTGGATCGACTGGCCCGACTTCCGCGCCCCGCGCAACGACCAGCTCGCCGCCACCACGATCCACTACGCCTTTCTCCTCGCCCACGCCGGGCAACGCGTCGAGATCGCCTGCGGCGGCGGCACCGGCCGCACCGGCACCGTCATCGCCTGCATGGCGATCCTCGTCGGCGCGCCCACTCACGACGCGGTCACCTGGACCCGCCACCACTACCGGCCCCGAGCCGTCGAAACACCCGCTCAACGCCGCTGGGTCGACTGGTTCGGCCACACGTGCTCACCAGGAACGACGCCGACATGTGCACGCCGAGCGGCAACACCCGCATGGCCGCGCATGCCTCCGGCGCGCGAGTCGTAGGCCGTGCCATCCGCTCGTCAGGGGTCCACCAGCGCGTCGCAGGCGGTGGCGTCCAGCCCGCCGAAGCCGGCGCGGACCGCGGCGGCTCCGAGGAAGGAAGCGTCGCGGGTGTAGTCGTTGGTCACGACCAGGCAGGCGAGCCCGGCGGCAAGCACCGCCCGGCGCCGCAGTCGCTGGCCAACGGCGCCGCGGGCATCGCCCTGCTCCATGTCGAACGGGCCCGCGCCCACCACGGCGACTGGACCACCGTCCACGCGTGGCTCTCGGCCGCCGCGGGTGGCGACCTCAGCGCCGGGCCAAACGCCGGCCGGTACTTCGGCGCCCCTGCCCTGGCGTTCGTCACCCACCCCGCCGCCGAACACATCGGGAAGTACCGGCGGGCACTGGCCAACCTCCACACGGCCACCACAGCCCTGACCCGCACCCGCCTGGACCACGCCCACGCGCGCATCGACCGCGGGGACCGTTCCGCGTTGGCCGAGTTCGCCCTCATCCGTGGCCTCGCCGGTCTCGGCGCCTACCACCTGCGGTGCGACCCCCACCAGGAGGTGACCACCGCTGTCCTGGCCTACCTCGTCCGACTGACCGAACCGCTCCCTGGCCGCACCGACGGATTGCCCGGCTGGTGGACCGACCTCGCCCCCACAGGCCGACCGACACCGGACTACCCCGGAGGCCACGGAAACTTCGGCATGGCCCACGGCATCGCCGGTCCCTTGGCGCTGCTGTCGCTGGCCCTGCGGCGCGGCATCGTCGTGGACGGGCACACCGACGCCATCACCCGCATCTGCGCCTGGCTCGACGCCTGGCGACAGGACCACCCCGCGGGCCCCTGGTGGCCGCGGACGATCACACCGGACGAGGTTCACGCCGAGCACACTCGACAACCCGGCCCCCGGCAGCCCTCCTGGTGCTACGGCACCCCCGGACTGGCGCGAGCCCAACAACTTGCGGGCCTGGCCATCGGTGACACCGAACGACAAGGGACAGCCGAGACCGCCCCGCTCTCCCATTGGGACGCGTGCTTACTCCTGGCCTGACCGATCCGGAGATCAACCAGCGTGAACCCCGACACCGTCCCGCGGCCCACAGACCCGTCATGGCAGCAGGTATCCATCCGGTTCGACGACTGCACCGCCGCTGAACACACCGGTGTCGCGCACCTGGGTCCGGTAACGACCAAGGCCGAGTCAGCCGGCCTCGTCACCTCGTGGTCGTTCATCAGAAAGGCACCGTGCTGGCGCCTGCGTCACCTGCCACCCCACCACCATGCCGAGCAGGACGCGCAGGCGTTCATCCATCAGTGACTGGACATTCTGTACGAGACCGGCTGCATCGCGCAGTGGGTCGAGACCATCTACGAACCCGAGTTGCACGCCTTCGGCGGAACCGTGGCCATAGACGTCGCGCACCACCTGTTCCACCAGGACAGTCGACACATTCTCAACTACCTCGGCAGCGACCGCGCCGCCACCACCAGCCGTCGGGATAAGCGACGCGAGCTGTCGATCCCGCTCTGCATGACACTGATGCGGGGTGCGGGACAGGACTGGTACGAGCAAGGAGACATCTGGACCCGCGTGGCGGAGAACCGGCCTCTACCCCTGGGGATGCCGCTCGATCGTCTGCCCGGCATCGAATCCGACCTGCGACACCTGATGACCGTGGGCGCGGGGCCAGCCAGCAGGCTGGTGAGCGAGGACGGACCGCTTCCCTACCTCGCCGACTGGGCCGCCGCGTTCGACTCAGCAGGCACGGCGCTGGGTGACCTCGCCCGCGACGGAACAATCCGCAGAGGTGTGCGAGCCGTCCTTACCCACCACGTGATCTTCCACTCGAACCGGATCGGCCTGCGCTACGAAACACAGAGCGTCCTCGCGCACGCGGCGAAAGCAGTAGTCCTGGGAGAATGACGACGTACGCGTGATCCGCTCCGGCCAGCAAGCCCGAAGGCGTCGTGACAGTTTTACGAGCAATTGCCGGCCACCTTCACCGCGCAGAGATCGGGACGTTCTTCGCCCGCGCCCACGTGATCGCAGCCTGAGGGCGCACGATCCCGACTCAGCGGTCAGCGTCGGCTTGCGGACCGAGAGCCGGCGCCAGGGTCACGTCGGATGGCGGCGAGCCGCGCGAACTCCGCGATCCCGAGCCGCTCGGCACGGGTCAGCGGGTCGATCCCGGCCGCCCGCAGCGCCTCTTCGGCCGCGACGGGCGACCCGGCCCAGCCGGCCAGCGCCGAGCGCAGTGACTTGCGGCGCTGGGCAAACGCGGCGTCGACCAGCGCGAACACCTCCACCCGGTCACCGGCGGGCGGCTTCCGGCGGGTGAACGCGAGCAGTCCGGAGTCGACGCCGGGCACCGGCCAGAAGACCGCGCGCGGCACCGGCCCGGCGCGCCGCGCCGCGGCGAACCAGGCCAGCTTGGCGCTGGGCACGCCGTAGGCGCGGGAGCCCGGTGGGGCGGCGAGCCGCTCGGCGACCTCGGCCTGCACCATCACCAGCCCGCAGCGCACCCCTGGCAGCTCGGCGAGCAGGTTGAGCAACACCGGCACCCCGACGTTGTAGGGCAGGTTCGCGACGATCGCGGTCGGCGCCGGACCGGCGAGCTCGACGCCGCGTATTCGCATCGCGTCGGCGGCCGTGACGGTGAGCCGGTCGGTCAGGGTGGGCGCGCGGTCGGCGACGGTGCCGGGCAGCGCCGCGGCGAGCACCGGGTCGATCTCGACGGCGTGCACCGCAGCCACCGACGGCAGCAACGCCAGGGTCAGCGACCCCAGCCCCGGGCCGACCTCGAGCACCACGTCCTGCGCGGTGAGCTCGGCGGCCCGCACGATGCGCCGCACCGTGTTCCGGTCGTGCACGAAGTTCTGGCCGAGCCGCTTGGTCGGACGCAGCTCCAGCCGCTCGGCCAGGCACCGGACCTCGGCCGGCCCGAGCAGCCGCGACTCACTCACCCGGCAATCATGTCCGGGCAAGCAGGTCGATGGGCTGCCAGGTCACCGCGGGAGGCCGAGCTTGCGGGCGCAGGCCGGCCAGGCGCCGTACCCGCCGCGGGCGTCCCTGATCTTGGTCGCCACCACGATCTGTTCCTCGCGGGTGGCCTGGTGCGGCAGCGGCGCGTACTGGGTGCCGCCGTTGACCCGCCAGGTCTGCGCGTCGAACTGCAGGCCGCCGTAGTAGCCGTTGCCGGTGTTGATCGCCCAGTTGCCACCGGCCTCACAGTTGGCGATCTGGTCCCACACTCCGCCACCGGACGACCCGGACCCGGCCCCGGACACCGACTGTCGCTGCGGTGCGTCCCGGGGTGGCGAGTCCTGGGATGGCGAGTCCTGGGATGGCGGGTCTTGCGGTGCGTCCTGGGTGCCGACCTTGACCACCCGCGGGCTCGGCGGGGTATTCGCGCCCGCGCGCACCTGCTCGCGCCGGACCTCCTGGCCGTCCTGCACGAAGACCCGCATGATGGCAGTCTGCTCGCCGGACGCGCCGGGGTCCACGATCTCCTTTTCGCCGCGCGGCAGCTCGGGGTCCTCCACGACCTGCTCGGGCGGCGGCGTCTTGCGCACCTCGACGACCTCCCCGACGCCGTTGCGCACGATGCGCACGTCCATCCCCTCGGTCAGCGGGGTGTCACTGCTGGGGACGGCGACGTCGTCCGGGCCGAGCCGGACGCCCCGCTCGTCGAGCAGGGCGCCGACGGTGCCTGCGGTCGTCGTGATCGGGGCCGGCGCAGCGGTGCCGTCGGCGAGGGTGACGGTGCGCGGCACCCGCAGCTCCAGGGCCATCCCCCCGAGCGGGATCACGGCGTTCGGTGCCGCCGACATCTGGATCGGCGCCACCGCGACGCCCATCCCCTGCAGCGCCTCCTCGACCGACGCCGCGGTGGTCCAGAGCCGGCGCGGGTGACCGCCCTCGACCAGGGTCAGCATCCGGGCCCGGTTCACGATGATCTGGTCGCCGTCGGACAGGTCGGTGCCCGGCGCTGGCTCGACCCGGTCGTGCGGGTCGGCGGCGAGGCCGGCGGCGGCGAGCGCCCCGGCGACGTTGCCCGCGAACGTGTGCACCGTGCGGTTGTGCCCGTCGACGCGCAGGGTGATGGTCTTGTCCATGGCCAGTGCCGCGGCTCCGCTCGCGGCGAGGGTGAGCAGCACGGCGAGTGCGGTGGCGCCGGCCAGCAGCCGGCGCCGGGGGCCGCGGCTGCGGGTCGCGGTCGCCGCGGGAGCGATCGCCGCGGGAGCGGAAGCAGGCTCGGCGCGGCGCTCCTCGACGGCGGGTGAGGCGGCCACGGCGGTCTCCGCGGCGAGGGTCCCGGCGCCCGGGTCGGTCGGGCCCGGTGCGATCGGGTCCGGGGCGATCGGGCCCGGGACGGCCGGCACGGCCGGGACCGGACCGGTCCGGGTGTCGCCGACGAACTCGGGCAGACCGAGGATCCGGGGCAGCGCGCCGGTGGACCGACCCTCGGCGACGTCCGGTGCAACCGGGGCGAGGAAGAGCACCGGGTCCGCGAGCTCCGCCAGGTCCGGGGCGTAGGGCCGGACGACGCGAGCGGGGCAGGCGACCGCGCCGACGTCCAGTGGCGGCCGGTCCTCGGGCACGGACCGCAGCACCACTGCGCCGCCGTACCGGTCGGGGTCGGGGTCACCGGACGGTACGGCCAGGACCGGGCTCGAGATGCCGGGCACATCCGAGCAGACTCGGGCGGCTCGGCGCTCGGCACGCGCGAATACGTCGACCACTGGGCATCCAGACGTCGTCGGACCCGGGCAGGGGAGGAAGTCGCGGTAACGGTGGCCCGAAGGCGACGATCGGGGGCGCGCCCCGGACCACCGTTCCCGCTGTGCTGGGGAGCGTTCCCCACCCCGGCTTTCGCGATCACGGAACCGTAACGGCGACTACCGGCGGAGACGACGCAACGACACACCGTGAGCGCCGAGTGGATGTTCAGCTACGGTGAGCGACCGTCTTCGGCGCTGGGCGGTATGATTGACGCCACCGGCGGCAGCTCGGTGAGCCGAAAGACTCGCTCGGCGTTGTCCCCGGCGCTGGTCGCGAGGCGTTCGTCGGACACGCCGCGTAACGTCGCCAGCGCCCGGACCGTCCAGGGCAGGCAGTACGGCTCGTTCGCCCGGCCGCGGTGCGGGTGCGGGGTGAGGAACGGAGCGTCCGTCTCGACCAGCAGCTGGTCGCGCGGGACGACCGCCGCCGCTGCCCGCAGCGCCGTGGCGTTGCGGAACGTCACCGGCCCGGCGAAGGACAGGACGTACCCGGCGTCGACGCAGCCCCGGGCCAGCTCGGCGTCGCCGGAGAAGCAGTGCAGGACCACGGTCGGCGGAGTGCCCTCCTCGTCGAGGATCCGCAGGACGTCGTCGTGGGCGTCCCGGTCGTGGATCATCAGTGGCTTGCCGATCCGCTTGGCGAGGTCGATATGGCGGCGGAACGACGCCTGCTGGGCGCCCGGCGGCGAGTAGTCCCAGTAGTAGTCCAGGCCGGTCTCCCCCACCGCGACGACGCGCGGGTCGCGGGCGAGCCGCTCGATCTCGGCGTGGTCGTCCTCGGTGAGTGCCGCGGTGCGGGTGGGGTGCAGCGCGACGGCGGCGACCACCCGATCGTCCCAGTGCGCGGCCTGCACCGCCCACCGCGCAGAGGCCAGGTCGTCGGCCACCGTCACCGCGCGGGTGACGCCGACCGCCTGCGCCCGGTCCATCGCGGCGACGACGTCGGCGGCGGTCTCGCAGCCGCAGGCGTCGAGGTGGGTGTGCGCGTCGACGGTCGGTGCGGGCAGCGGCTCGGGCGGTGCAGGCACGCCCCGGCCGGCGCTCATCTCTGGATCGGGGCCCAGTCCGGGCCGGTCTCGCCCAGCCCGGGGTCGAGCTTGGGGAAGATCGGCGTCGGCTTGGCCAGCGGGCGGCCGACCTCGATCGGGGTCGACTCCCATGCCGCCTGCTGGGCGTCGTAGTCGCCCATCAGCACGGGGTACGCGGGCCCCTCGCCGAGGTCGGGGACCTCCCGGACCTCGGGCTGCGCGGCCCACACCCCCGACCCGCCCAGCGCCTCGTGCACCTGCTGCGCGGCGTGCGGCAGGAACGGGGTGAGCAGCGTGTTCGCGTCCTGCACGACCTGCAGCGCGGTGTGCAGGATCGTGTCCCGGCGGTCCGGGTCGTCCGTGCGCTTCCACGGCTCCTGGTCGCTCAGGTACCGGTTGGCCGCGGTGACCACCCGCATCGCCTCGGCTGCGGCCTGCTTGAACCGGTTGCGCCCGAGCAGCCCGCCGACGGTGTCGAAGCCGGCCTGGGAGATCGCCAGCAGGTCGTGGTCGACGTCGGCGGGCGCGGTCGGCTTCGGGACGAACCCGACGTTGCGGTGCGCCATGGAGATCGACCGGTTGACTAGGTTGCCCCACTCGTTGGCCAGCTCGAAGTTGGTCCGCCGGACGAACTCGTCCCAGGTGAAGTCGGTGTCCTGGCTCTCCGGGCCGGCCACCGAGATGTAGTAGCGCAGCGCGTCCGGGCCGAACTCGCGCAGGAAGTCCCCCACGTAGATGACGGTGCCGCGGCTGGTGGAGAACTTGGAGCCGGTCATCGTCAGGAACTCGCTCGAGACGATCTCGTCGGGCAGGTTCAGCGTGCCGAACGGGCCGGGCTCGCCGCCCCGGTCGCCCGCGCCGTTCTGCCCGAGCAGCTGCGCCGGCCACACCACGGTGTGGAAGACGATGTTGTCCTTGCCCATGAAGTAGTAGCCCAGCGCGTCCGGGTCGGTCCACCACTGCTTCCAGGCGTCCGGGTCCCCGGTGCGCCGGGCCCATTCCACCGACGCCGAGAGGTAGCCGATGCACGCGTCGAACCAGACGTAGAGCCGCTTCATCGGCAGGTCGCGCCAGCCGTCGAGGGGCACCGGGACGCCCCACTCGAGGTCCCGGGTGATCGGCCGGGGCCGCAGGTCGCCGATGAGGTTCTGGGAGAACTTCAGGACGTTGGGCCGCCAGTCGGTCCGGGCGGAGAGCCACGAGCCCAGCGACTCCGCGAACGCCGGCAGGTCCAGGAACAGGTGCTCGGTCTCGACGAACTTCGGTGTCTCACCGTTGATCTTCGAACGGGGATCGATCAGGTCGGCGGGATCGAGCTGGTTGCCGCAGTTGTCGCACTGGTCGCCGCGCGCGTGCCCGTATCCGCAGATCGGGCAGGTGCCCTCCACGTAGCGGTCCGGCAGCGTCCGACCGGTCGACGGGCTGATCGCGCCCAGCGCCGTCTTCGGGACCACGTAGCCGTTGCGGTACAGCGCGAGGAACAGTTCCTGGACGACCTCGTAGTGGTTGGACGTGGTGGTGCGGGTGAACAGGTCGTAGGACAGCCCGAGGCCGGCCAGGTCGTCGACGATCACCCGGTTGTACTTGTCCGCGAGCTGGCGCGGCGTGAGCCCCTCGGCGTCGGCCTGCACCTGGATCGGGGTGCCGTGCTCGTCGGTGCCGCTGATCATGAGCACCCGGTCGCCGCGCATCCGCTGGAAGCGGGAGAAGACGTCCGAGGGCACACCGAAGCCGGAGACGTGGCCGATGTGCCGGGGGCCGTTGGCGTAGGGCCAGGCCACGGCGGTCAGCACGCGAGAGCTCATACGAGCCAGACTATGCCCCGCCCGCCAGCGCGTTTCCGCGGCTCGACGCTCGACCCCGGCGCGCGGCACCTGGGCTCAGACGTTGACGGAACCGCCCTCCCAACCGATCCGCAGCACGCCCTCGACGGTCCGGAACCGGACGCCGAGCCCCTCGGAGAACGGCGCGGACCCGCCCCTGGGTCATCCGAACGTCGACGGTCCTGCAGCATAAGCGTCAAGCTGCAATGCGACCTGAGTGCTAAGCTGCAGTATGACTGAGATTCGCCTGACGATTCAGGCTCGCGGCACCGTCGCATTGCCGGTCGAGATCCGGCGTCGTCACCGGCTCGATCATCCGGGAGCGCAGGTGCGGCTCGTGGAGCGAGAGGACGGTGTCATCGAACTGCACCCACTGGTCGCCGTGCCGGCCAACCAGTCATGGTTCTGGACCGAGCGCTGGCAGCGGATGGAGCGGGAGGCGGACGCAGACGTCGCTGCGGGACGATTGGTCGTGGCCGACGGGCCTGAGAAGTTCCTCTCGGAGCTCGATTCGAACACGTGAAGTTCGAACGCACGGCCAGTTTCAAGGCGGACTGGCAGCGGCTCTCCGATGACGAGCGTGCGCTGTTTCGCGCCGTGATCAAGCGGTTTCATACTGCGGTGGAGCGCATACAGACTGCGGCGACCTCGAACTGGCCACGGGCGCTGCGGGTCAGGTCGGTTGCGAGCGCGCCGGGGGTGTGGGAGCTGACGTGGTCGTTCTCGGGACCGGACGGCCGGGCCACCTTCGAGTGGGTCGAGATCGACGGAGCCCGAGCCGTTCGTTGGCGCCGGATCGGCGGCCACGACATCTTTCGGGAGTCGTGACAACTTCCCAGCGCGTCCCGCGGCTCGCCGCCCGACCCCGAGCCGACGACGCTCCTCGAGGAGCTACTTCGGGGTGTCGAGCCACATCGTCCGCATGGACCATGGTAGTAGGGCGACGACCGCTCCGGGCGGTCGCGTGATCCTTGCGAGATGCACCTCTGCGTCCCCGGCGGGACGGTCAGGGACATCTCACGAAGATCTTCAGGGCACGTCGGCCCCGATAGTGCGAGAGCGTCAGGCGCGGGCGCTGAGCGCGGCGTTGTAGAGGTCGCGCTTGGGCACCCCCGCCGCCTCGGCCACGGCGGCCACCGCGTCCTTGAGCCGCTCCCCGTCGGTCACCCGCTCGGCCACCGCATCGACCAGCGACTCCACCGCGGGGGCCGTCGACGGCGCCGCACCGGCCAGCACGACCGTGATCTCGCCGCACACCGGCCCTTCCGCCGCCCACTCCGCGAGCTCGGACAGCGAGCCGCGCAGCACCTCCTCGTGCTTCTTGGTCAGCTCCCGGCAGACTGCGGCAGCGCGCGAGCCGCCCACGACCTCGACGGCCGCGCGCAGGGTCTCCGCGAGCCGGTGCGGCGACTCGAAGAACACCGTCGCCCGCGGCTCGGTGACCAGCGTGGCCAGCCAGCGGCGCCGCTCGCCGTCGCGCCGCGGCGCGAAGCCCTCGAAGCAGAACCGCTCACACGGTAGCCCGGACAGCACCAGCGCCGTGGTCACCGCCGACGGGCCGGGCAGGCATGTCACCGGTAGCCCCGCGGCGGCGGCAGCCGCGACGAGCCGGTACCCGGGGTCGGACACCACGGGCATTCCCGCGTCGGTCACCACGAGCACGGTGCGCCCGGCGCGGACGTCGTCGAGCAGGCCGGGCAACCGCCGCTCCTCGACGGCGTCGTAGTGGCTGAGCACCTTCGCGGTCACGTGGACGCCGAGTGCCGCGGCGAGCGCGCGCAGCCGCCGGGTGTCCTCCGCGGCGATCACATCGGCCTCGGCCAGCGCCGCACGCAGCCGGGTCGAGGCGTCCCGCGAGTCGCCCAGCGGCGTCGCGGCGAGCACCAACCGCCCGGACCCGGCCGGGCCGGGATCGGTGTCGGCTCCGCACGGCATGCCGGGCAGCCTACGATCGGTCCGCGTGGGGACTCACACCGTCGTCGCCGGGCCGGCTGCCCGGACCGTCGAGCTCGACGCCGACGCACCACTCCCCGGCGCCGAGCCGCTCGGCATCCGCCCGCCGCTGCAGCCGGCCCCGGCCGACCCGCTGACCCGGCTGGGTCCGCCCCCACCGACCGACGTGCTGCGCGGCTGGCTCGTCGCGATCGGGCTCATGATGCTGGGCGGGGTGCTGCGGTTCACCGGGCTCGGCTCCCCCACCGACGGCGGCACCCCCGTCTTCGACGAGAAGCACTACGTGCCGCAGGCCTGGCAGATGGTGCGCAACGGCGGGGTCGAGGACAACCCCGGCTACGAGCTCGTCGTGCACCCGCCGCTGGCCAAGCAGCTCATCGCGCTCGGCGAGATGGCCTTCGGCTACGACGGCTTCGGTTGGCGGGCGGCATCCGCGCTGGCCGGGACGCTGTGCATCCTGCTCATCGTCAGGGTCACCCGAAGGCTGACCCGCTCCACGCTGCTCGGCGGGATCGCCGGGGTGCTGCTCATCTGCGACGGGGTGAGCCACGTGCAGTCGAGGATGGGGATGCTCGACATCTTCTCCGCACTGTTCGTGCTGGCCGCGTTCGCGACGCTGGTCCGGGACCGCGACGAGGTGCGCGCCCGGATGGCCGTCGTCGTCGCCGAAGGACGGGTGGCGGTCACGCCCTGGGGTCCGCGGCTCGGGGTGCGCTGGTGGCGCCTGGCCACCGGGGTGCTGCTCGGGCTGGCCTGCGCGGTGAAGTGGTCGGGGCTGTACTGGCTGGCGGCGTTCGCCGTACTCGCGGTGGCCTGGGACCTCACCGCGCGCCGGGCCGCCGGGGTGCCGCGACCGTGGGTGGGCACGCTGGTCCGCGACGTCGCACCGGCGGTGTGGGCGCTGGCCGTCGTCCCGGTGCTGGTCTATCTCGCGGACTGGTCGGCCTGGTTCGGCAGCGAGACCGGGATCGACCGGCACGCCGTGGGCGCCGCGATCGGCACCGGTGGGACCTGGTCGTTCGGGCCCGACGCGCTGCGCTCGCTGTGGTACTACTCGGGACACGTGCTGGCCTTCCACGCGGGCCTGGTCACCCCGGCGCAGCCGCATCCGTGGGAGTCCAAGCCGTGGACGTGGCCGATGGGCCTGCGCCCGATGCTGTACTACTACGCGTCCGGGGAGAACGTCAGCGGCTGCGGCGGCCCACAGTGCGTCAGCGCGGTGATGCTCATCGGCACCCCGGCGCTGTGGTGGCCGGCCCTGGGTGTGCTGGCCTGGTCGCTGTGGCGGGTGCTCACCCGGCTCGACTGGCGCTACGTCGCGGTGCTGGTCGGCTACGGCGCCGGCATCGTGCCCTGGTTCATCGACATCGACCGGCAGATGTACTACTTCTACATGACGCCGGTGGCGCCCTTCCTCGTCATCGCGACGGTACTGGTGATGGGGGACATCCTCGGCCGCAGCGGGGTCTCCCGGGAGCGGCGGCAGACCGGGCTGCTGGTGGTCGGGCTGTGGGTGGGCGCGGTGGTGGCGAACTTCGGCTGGCTGCTCCCGATCCTCGACGGGATGGCGATCACCGCGGGCCAGTGGAACGCCGAGCTGTGGCTGCCGTCCTGGCGGTGACCGGCTACCCACCCCCGGCGAACGAGCAGCAACGACGACACCGGCCGCCCGGCCAACAGCGGCCACAACCCCGGAGTCGCCGGCGAGCGCGGCGAGCGCCCCCGTGCCGCGCCCGGCCACCGACGGACGGCCGAGCAGCGCGACAGCGGGAACGCCAGCTCTCAGGCCATGATCAGCGGGAGGGGGACATGAGCCGCGCCGGTGCGGCTCATGTCCCCCTCGCGCTGATCATCAGGCTCGCCAGGGGAGATCGCCTCGCCTGCCCGCGATCACTCGGCCTCGCCTGGGGGGCACGCGCCTCGTCGCACTCGGCGCCGTCTACGCCTACGACCGACCTACGCCCTTCAGGCCGGTTCGGGCTCGGGGTGGCAGGGTCCACTGGTGTGGACCGCCGGAATCGTCCAGCCACACCCGGTGCGCCCCCGGAGTCACAGTCAGGCCGAACCGTTGCCGCTGCGGCCGGCCGAGGTCGGTCCACTGCCGGTGCAAGTCCTCGATGTGATCCCAGAGCCGCTGCGGGCCGCCCTGTGCGACGCGGTGGATGCCGTCGGCGTCGGTGATGTGGCACGCCCACGACCCGTCGGGCAGCGGGACCCAGGCCTGGACCGGTCCTCCACCGCTCGGCGTGAAGCTCATCAGGTCGCAGCCGCCGGTGAACAGGGCGGCGAAAAACTCGAACGAAGCTCCGTCGTCGGTGGCGACCTCGCGGGGAAGCGCTGTGGTCCGCTCGGCCCCCTGGCGGTCAGCGACCTCGCGGAACGCAGCCAGCGCGGCGTCGTGCCGCTTCTGCTGCCGCACGGGCATGAACCCGCCGTAGTCCGGCAGGAGGTGTCCCTCGGCGGTGTCCCCACTGACGGTCAGCAGAGGCATGAGGCCGCCGCCGTTGCGGGTGTCGAGCGGGAACAGGATCTGGCCGCAGTCGCGAGTCTGCTCGATCCACGCCTGGGGCAATCGTGGGATCGCGACGGTCGCCATGATCCGGTCGAACGGGGCGTCCTCGGGGCAGCCCTGCAGGCCGTCGGCGGTGACCACGTGCGGGTGGTAGCCGAGCCGTTCGAGCCGGGCACGTGCTCGCCGGTTGATCGCCGCGTCCACGTCCACGGTCGTGATGTTGCTGGACCCGAGGCGGTGGCACAGCAGCGCCGCGTTGTACCCGCTGCCGGTGCCGACCTCCAGTACCCGGTGCCTCTCACCCACGCCGAGTGCCTCCAGCATGAGCACCATCAGGCTCGGTTGACTGCTGGACGACGTGGACCAGCCCTCGACGGTCTCCCCGCGCCGAAGCGCATCGGCTACCTCGTCGCTGCCGTTGAGCTGGATGATCAGCGGCCGGTTGCTGAGGACGCGTCCGGCCCACTCGGAGTCCGGGATCTCGACGATGCGCCAGCCGGGTCGGTCGGGCAGGGAGAGGAAGAAGTAGGGGACGAACAGATCGCGAGGCACGTCACGCAGGGCAGCGCGCCACTCCGGCTGGACGGCGTGGTCGGGATCGACCTTGCCGGGGAAGTCGGCGCGAAGCGTTTCCAGGTCGGCGGTCACAGCGTGGTCCGTCCTTGCAGGGTGTCGGCCAGGGCAGCGGCGATGGGCATCGCCGTCTCGGTCTCGATCCACGCCCACTGTCCGTTTGGGTTGCATTCAAGAAACCACCACTCGCCGTCCGGCGCGACCACGAAGTCCATCGCTGCGAACCGCAGCCCCAGCCGTCGAAGCAGTTCGGTCACCCGGGTGCGGATGAACTTCGGTGTGTCGATCACGGTGTAGTCGAGGGCGTGATAGTCGGCCCGCCAGTCCACCTTGGCAGCCGCAGTGCGGGCGTCAATCCTCGCGGCGAAGAACTGATCGTCCACCACTGTCAGCCGGACCTCGTAGTCCTTGGGCACCCACTGCTGGAACAGGTGCATGGTGTGCGCGACCGACGGGCCACCAGCCTGCTCGGGAGTCACGCGGGTGGCACAGACCTGGTGGGTTCCCTCGACGTCGGTGACCGCCGCCGTCCCGCCGAGCGGCTTGTAGATCGCCTCGCCGACCTCGCTGACGAAGGCGCGGGCGGTGTCCGGATCGTTCGTGACGAGGGTGCGGGGAACCTGCAGCCCCGCGGCGATCGCGGTGTGGAGCTGGACCGGCTTGTACTCGGCATAGCCGGTGCGTGGGGGTGGTTCAGCCACGGTTCCAGGCTTGCCAGCAGGCCGCCGAATCCGAGCCGAGCCTGAACGTTTGCCCAGCGGCGTTCCTCGACGCTCATGCCGTCATGGAAGGCGAACGCCGTCGGGCGACGGTAGTAGACACCGCTGATGGTGGCGAGTCGAGTGACCGCCGCGCGTGGGCTCCGAGGGCAACGGTCCACCTGCCCGCCGTCGCGCTTGCCAGACTTGCCCTCGGTCCCACGTGGTTGCCCTTCGGAGGTTGACGGGATGTGGTGGCGCACCTTTGCTACTTGCCCGACCGCCACGTCGCTCATTAGCTCATTGGGCCGTCCCGGAGACAGTGAGTATGCGTCCTGGATCACCCTCGTTCCATTAATTCCTTGCTGACGCCGTTGACGAATGCCTCAGCCTCGGAACGCGTCCAGGGCCAGCTGACCGAAGGACGCGCTACGCTGTCGGAGGCGGTAACCGAAACTCGTGGTGATCCCCAGAAGAGGAGGACCCCAATCGCCAGGGGAATGATCGCCAGGATGGAGGCCCCACTCCCTGCGGACATGCCCGAAAACAGCAGAATGACTCCGACCAGGGCGAGCAGCGTCCCCAAGACCGGATGGCGAGAGGTTTCCAGCCGGGCTGCCACCACATGCCGCATGACTAGATCTTCCCTCCTTGCGCCCGCGAAGACGCCCTTCTTGACGTTATAGTGGACAGCCAGGTTAGTGACTGTGCCAAACCGGTTCGAAACGGTCGTCCGCTCGGCGACGGGTGGCGGCACGTTCACGCTCATGAGATGTACTTCTTTCTGCTGATGTCGGATGGTCTTTTGACGATCTGAGTTGACCGAAGAGAAGGTTCTCAGACGATGGTGCCGGCTATGACCCTTACCGTCCTCTCTATCGATGTCGCTACACGTTTCCCACGTGTGGTACCGGTGATTCGGCGCGTGAGGACGCGACGTTACTGCGCGAGCGGGATGCCCCCCGTTCGTGTCAAGTCGGGGCGAGGCCTACGGGGTCTCGCGCGACGCCGAGGTCGTTACTCGGTCACAGTCAGTCGTCACGCTCGGAGGGCATACCGACCGGCCGGCGGGCAACCCGTCGCCGATCCGGACCTGATCATGCCAGGCTTACCCTCCGACCGAGGCGTGATAACCCTCCGGGAAGAAGTAGAGAAAGCCCTCACTGAGGGCGTCCGATCCGCGTCTACTCGTCTGGATGCGGAACGTGTAGGACAGCGCGCGTACCTGTCGGCAGGCATGACGGCAGCAGCGGTCTCGACCGGCAGGCCGGCGGCATAGTAGGTCCACTCGACGGCCAGGACGGAGACACTCGGCAGGATCGCCAGAATGTCCACCTCAAACGGCCGCGCTGCTGTACTTCGCTGCTGTACGGGTGGAGCTGGATCCGTTCGAGTCTACCGGGGACAGCGCGGGACCTGTGGTGGAGCTGAGGGGAATCGAACCCCTGACCTTCTCGATGCGAACGAGACGCGCTACCAACTGCGCTACAGCCCCCTAGCCATCCCACCGTGGCCGGCAGGCGCAGGCCACCCTAGCAGCCCCTCAGGCGCCCGCCGCTCGGCGGCGCTCCGGAAGGTACGGGCCATCGAGCTCCGCCAGCTCGTCATCCTCCTCGTCCACATCGACCAGTGACGTCCCCACCGGCAGCGGCGGCAGCAGGGCCGACCGCAGACGGGGCAGCGCGGGCCCGGGGTCGGTGCCGTCGACATCCGGCCCGATCGGGTGCGGGTGTGCCCGGAGCACGCCCACCGGCTCGCCGGTGCCGTGCACCCGCTCGCGCTCGTCGACGCCGTCGGTCCGGTTCGGGAGGCTGCCCTCGGTGTCGACGTCCTCGTCCACGCAGTGATCATCGATGGGCCCACGGCGGACAGCGGAGCCGTCGTCGAGCGCGGGGCCGTCGAGCGCGGGGCCGTCGGCCGCCGTCCGACGGGTGCCGGCCATCCGGGCGGCGCGTCGCTCCCGGATCTCCTCCTCGGTCCGGACCTGGCGACGCAGGTAGCCGAGGTAGCCGACCAACGCGAGGTCGACGACCAGGTGCAGCCACCACAGCCCGGCCAGCACGACCGCCGCGACGAGCGCGGTCAGCACTGCGGTCACCAGCAGCCCGAGCACCACGCGCTGCCGCACCCCGTACCGGGCCCGGGCGGCGAGCGCCGCCGCCTCCGGGTCGTAGCCGCCGCGGCCGGGCCGGTAGCGGGCCGACGGACGCCGCCGGGGGTGCTCGTCCTCGGGTGGGTGGTCGTCGGCTTCAGTTGTCCCCCAGGTCGTACCCACCGCGGTGCGCACGCCGACGGGCAATCCCCCAACGCCGACCGGCGACCCCGCCATGGGTTCATCCATGCCGGCACCGTGGCCGGCTGGTATCCACACCCTCCGCTCCGCGCGGTCGGGCTCCTGGGTCGCCACCGACCGCACGTCGTCCGTCTGGTCCACCCCGTCCACCTCCATGGCTCGACACCGCTGGTACGGCCGCTCGAGCACCCGACCGGAGAGCGCGGCCGGGCTGGGCCGGGCCACCTCCTGCCGGTGCCGCGCGACCTCCGGGACGAGGATCAGCAGCCAGCTCACCACCAGGCCCGCGAAGATCAACGAGCTCGGCACTGCTGTTCCCTCCCCGGTCGGCGCAGTCCGGGCCCGAGCCCAGCTGCCGACCACGCTCGTGCCCACGCTCACGGTAGTCAGCGCGGCCGCGGAATCCGGGGAGCGACGCGCCGTCACGGCGCAGAGCGGTCGAGGCGGATGGGGCGAATGTGACGGAAGTGGGTTGAACACCGGCCGTAAAAGTGGCGCTGCGTCAAACCCGCTCGGCCCGGCCGTCCCCGATCAGCCGGCCGGCCAGCCCCCCACCGGGGACCTCCTCGACGGTCATCGCGAAGCACAGGTGGTCGCGCCACGCCCCGTCGACGTCGAGGTAGCGCCGGAACAGGCCCTCCTGACGGAACCCCAGCTTTGCCAGCACCCGTAGGCTCGCGACGTTCTCCGGGCGCACGGTGGCCTCCAGCCGGTGCAGGCCGACCGCGCCGAAGCAGTGGTCCACAACCTGCGCGACCGCCGCCGTCGTCACTCCGCAGCGGTTGACCCGGGAGTCGCACCAGTAGCCGAGGTAGGCCGTCAGGAGCGGCTCGCGCACCACATTGCCCACCATGACCTGCCCGACCAACCTGCCGTCCAGAGTGATCGCGAACGGCAGCGCGGCAGCGCGGCGGGCGGCGGCCCGCAGCAGTGCCCAGCGCCCCGGCCACTCGGCCACCCCGTTGCGCTGCAGCCAGCTGCCGGGCGCGCTGGGTTCCCACGGCGCGAGGTTGGGCTCGTCCCGGACCCTGGTGTCCGACCAGGCCGATCCGTCCCGCAGCCGCACCGGGCGCAGCGCCACCACACCGGCGGGTACCCGGAGCGCGCCGAACCGGGCCGGCCACCCGGGGTGACGGCCGGCGGCCCGGCCCGGCAGCGCATGCGCCACGTCCGATCCTCAGCCGCGGGTGGACAGCAGCGCAACCGTGACCAGCTCGTCCACGGTCAGGTCACCGGCGTCCTCGGGCAACACGATCAAACCGTTCGCGTCGGACAGCGAGGACAGCAGGTGCGTGCCCGAGGTGCCCAGCGGCTGCACGAGGTAGTCGCCGCTGGAGTGCTCGCGCAGCAGCCGCCCGCGCACGTACCCACGTCGTCCCGGCGTCGAGGACAGCGGTGAGGTGAGCCGCGCCGTGACCGTCCGGCGGTAGGGGTCGGCATGGCCGAGACCGAGCCGGATCAGCGGCCGGGCCAGCACCTCGAACAGGATCAGCGCGGTGCCGGGGTGTGACGGGAACAGCAACGCCGGCACCGCACCCGGCCCGAGCCGGCCGAACCCCTGACCGGAGCCGGGATGCATCGCGACCCGGGTGACGTCGAGCTGACCGACGCCCTCGAACGCCGCCAGCACCTCCGCACCCGCACTTCCGTCGACGGCCCCGCAGACCACCACGAGCTCGCTGACCGGGAGCAGGTCCTCCACCGCGGCGCGCAGCTCGCGGGCGTCGGTGCGCACCAGCCGCATCCGCGACGCCTCCGCGCCGGCCTCACGGGCGGCGGCGGACACCGCATGCGTGCAGACGTCGGCGACCTGCCCGGCACCGGGGGTGCGCGCGACGTCGACGAGCTCGTCGCCGACCGACAGCACCGAGACCCGGGGCCGTGGGTGCACGAGCACCCTGTCCCGACCCGCGGCGGCGAGCAGCGCGACCTGGGCCGCCCCGAGCACCGCGCCGCACCGGACCGCGACGTCACCGGGCGCGACGTCCTCGCCGACCCGGAGCACGAACGCCGCCGACGGCACGCCCTGGTACACCTGCAGCCGGTCGCCGCCCCCGTGGGTACGGTCGACCGGCACGACGGCGTCGGCGAGCGTGGGCAGCGGCGCGCCCGCGACCACCCGGACCGCCTGTCCGGGCTGCAGCCGCAGCGGCTGCCGGGACCCGGCCGGTATCTCGCCCACCACCGGCACGGACACCGGCTCGGCCTTGCTGGCGCCGAGCAGATCCACGCTGCGCACCGCATGGCCGTCGATCGCCGCCTGGTCGAAACCCGGCAGCGAGCGCGCCGCCACGACCTCCTCCGCGGATCGCAGGCCCTGTGCGTCCGAGATCGCCATCCGCACCGGGGCGGGCCGGACCACGGCGTCGAGGATCCTGGCCAGCTGCTCGTCGACCGTTCGCACGCCCGCCTAACCCGCCAACCGTGCAGTGAGCCAGTGGCGCAGGTCGGCGCCGTAGTCGGGGTGCTGCAGCGCGAAGTCGACGAACGCGCGGACGTAGCCGCCGGGGTTGCCGAGATCGTGCCGGGCGCCCCGGTGCACGACCACGTGCACCGGGTGCCCGTGGGAGATCAGCAGGGCGACGGCGTCGGTGAGCTGCAGCTCACCGCCCGCGCCGGGGGTGATCCGGCCCAACGCGTCGAAGATCGCCCGGTCGAGGAGGTAGCGGCCTGCCGCGGCGTAGGTGGACGGGGTCTGGTCGGCGGGTGGCTTCTCGACCATCCCGTGCACCCGCATGACGTCGGGATCGCCGGTGTCGGACACCTCGAACACGCCGTAGGCCGAGATCTCCGGGCCGGGGACGTCGAACGCGCACAGCACGCTGCCGCCGTACTCCGCACGCACCTGTGCCATCCGGGACAACACCCCGGTGGGCAGCACGAGGTCGTCGGGCAGCAGCACGACGAACGCCTGCTCGTCGTCATCGAGCGCAGCCGCGGCACAACCGACGGCGTGTCCGAGACCCTTGGGCTCGTGCTGGATGACGGTTGTGACCTCGATCAGCTCCGCGGCCCGGCGGACCTTGGCAAGCAGCGCATCCTTGCCCCGGCTCGCCAGCTGCGCCTCCAGCTCGGGGGCAGGCGCGAAGTGCGCGGCGACGGTGTCCTTGCCCGGCGCGGTGACGATGAGCAACCTGCGCGCCCCCGCCTGCGCCGCCTCGGCGGCGATGAGCTCGATCCCCGGGGTGTCCACGACGGGCAGCAGTTCCTTGGGCACCGTCTTCGTCGCCGGCAGGAACCGGGTGCCCAGCCCGGCGGCCGGCACCACGGCGGTACGGAAGGGCGGCGGCTCGCGCTGTGTCGAAGATTCGCCCGCAGGCTCGCTCATGGTCGGCGAGCTTATCGGCGCCGGTAACGTGCCGGTGTGACGGCTCGCGCGCACGCACCCGGTCCCGCAGCCAAGCGAGACCGGCGGGCCCTGCTGCTCGCGGCGCGCCGGGCACTGCCCGCCGATGCCATGGCCGCGGCGGCGGTCGCACTGACCGCCGCGGCGGTCCGCCTGGCCGACGGCGTCGGGGGTCCGGTGTGCGCATACCTGCCGGTGGGCCGTGAGCCGGGCTCGGTTGCCGGCCTGGACGCGCTGCGCGGCGCGGGGCACGAGGTGCTGCTGCCCGTGGTGCCCGGCGCGGTCGGGCCGTTGGACTGGGCCCGCTACTGCGGGCCCGGCTCGCTCGCCGGCGGGCCGCTCGGATTGCGCGAGCCGACCGGCCCTCGGCTGGGGGTGGCCTCGATCACCCGCGCCGGGCTGGTGCTCGTCCCGGCGCTCGCCGCCGACCGGTGCGGGGTCCGGCTCGGCCGCGGCGGCGGCTACTACGACCGGACGCTTCCGCTGGCCCGGGCGGGTGTGCCACTGATCGCGCTGCTGTACGACGGCGAGCTCGTCGACGAGCTGCCCGCCGAGCCGCACGATGTCCGGGTGACCGGAGCCCTGCTACCGGGGACAGGTGTGACGATGCTCGGCGACCCGAGCTAGACTGGCACTCTCTGTGTGAGAGTGCCAGTTGCGGAGGATCACTTGCCGACCTACCAGTACGCCTGCACCGCCTGCGACCATCGGCTCGAGGCTGTGCAGTCCTTCACCGACACCGCGTTGAACGAGTGCCCGGCCTGCCAGGGCG
This sequence comes from Mycobacteriales bacterium, assembly GCA_038254065.1. GTDB lineage: Bacteria > Actinomycetota > Actinomycetes > Mycobacteriales > Pseudonocardiaceae > Pseudonocardia. The sequence continues at coordinate 33,054 of JBBSGM010000022.1, forward strand.
TGCTGCGCAAGGTGTTCACGTCGGTCGGGATCGTGTTCAAGGGAAGCGGCTTCTACCGCACCGACAGCCGTAAGAATGCCACTGCGAGTGAGGGCACGAGCTCGTCTAACGGCGGTGGCAAGGAAAGCGCGGGGGCCGCTTCGGGCTCGGGGTCTTCCTCGGGGTCGGGGTCGGGGTCCGAATCGGGCTCAGGGTCGTCCTCGGACTCGGGATCGGGATCCGGCTCGGGGTCTTCCTCGGGATCGGGATCCGGCTCGAAGTCTTCCTCGGGATCGGGATCCAGCTCGAGATCGTCCTCTGGATCGGGCTCGGCCGGGTCGAGATCGTCGAGCAGCTCTGCCAACAGCGCCCCGGCGACCACCTCCTCATAACCGTACGGACCCGCTACACCGTTCCTCCCCGCCGGCAAGCCCGGCTCGCGGGGGCGCCCGGCTCATCCACCATGACCGCGTTCGCCCTGCCCGCGGTTGCGGGGCGCGAGCGTGATCGGTGGTTCGGCAGCATCCGCCGCGGCGCCGCGTTGTCCCCATGCCGGCCCGGCTTTCCACAATCCGGCCCACAGTTCGCGCCCTGCCGCACTCACCGCCATACCGTCGAACCCGGACCCACGGGAGGCAGGATGCGCGGCATCAGCGGATCGGCGCGACGGGCGGCCAACCTGACGCCGCTCCTGCGTGACAGGCTCGTCGAGTTGCTGCACGGTCCGGGCTGGCGAAGGATGGTATTCGCTCGCCGGACCGCTGCCGGCTTGCTCGCCGCGCTGGCCCTGGCGTTGGCGCTCGAGCCGGGTGCCGCGGGCAACAACGCGTCGTTGCTCGTCGCCGCCCATGATCTGGCTCCCGGCAGCACGCTCGGTCGCGCCGACCTCGCACTGCGGCGGTGGCCTGCCGACCTCGTCCCGGCCGGGGCGCTCACCGCTCCCGAGACCGCCGACGGGCGGGTGCTGGCCGGCGCGGCCCGGGCCGGTGAGCCGCTGACCGACCTCCGGCTGGCCGGCCCGGAGCTTGCCGCTTCCGCCACCGGCCTCCCCGACGCGGCCAGTGTGCCGATCCGGCTCGCCGACCCTGACGTGGCCGGGCTGCTACGTCCCGGCAGCGTCGTCGACGTCGTCACGCTCGGGCCGGCGGCGGGCGAGCCGGTTGTCCTGGCCCGTGACGCGGTGGTGCTCACCGTGCTGCCTGCCGACAACCGGATCGGGCTCGGGGGCGCCGGCCGCGGCCGGCTTGTGCTCGTCGCGCTTCCCCGAGGTTCGGCGACGCGGGTGGCGGGGGCCTCGCTCTCCGCTCAGGTCGCACTCACCCTGCGCTGACCGATGTCCGGGAGATCGATGCCTTCAGGAGCGGTCGTGGTGCGGCGGCCGGTTGGCGCGCAGCCATTCCTCGTCGGGAGGCGCTTCGTCCGATCCCTCCGCAACCGGCTCACCGGTCTCGTCACGGGTGACGTCGGGCAGCACGTCGCCGAAGACGTCATCGAGCCGACGCCGCACCCGCTCGGACATTTCCGCCATCGCCCCAGTGTGCCCCAGCACCGTCAGGCAACCCGGGACGGCCAATGCATCCCAGGCCGGCCGAGACCAGCCGAGCCACCGCGACGCGACCCGGCGGCCGCTCCAGAACGGCCGTCAGTCCGATCCGAGTCCGGACAGCTCCGCGATCACGTGCGAGACCAGCGGCGTGAGGGTCGCCATCCCGTCGCGGACGGCGGCGCGCGACGGCGCCAGGTTCACCACCAGGGTGCTGCCGGACACGCCGACCAGGCCGCGGGAGAGCCCCGCGTCCACCGCACCGGCTGCCAACCCCGACGCGCGGATCGCCTCGGCGATGCCTGGAACCGGTCGGTCGAGCACACCCGCGGTGGCATCGGCGGTGACGTCGCGCGGCGACACCCCGGTACCGCCCACCGTCACCACCAGATCGACCCCCCCGATCACGGCGGTGTTGAGCGCATTGCGTATCGCGACCGACTCACCGGGCACGATGACCACCCCGTCGACCACGAACTGTGCTTCCTCGAGCAGTTCGGTGACCAGCGAGCCGGTGGTGTCCTCGCGCTCGCCGTGGCTCACCCGGTCGTCCACTATCACCACGAGGGCCCGGCCGATCTCGGGCGGCACCATCTCCATACGATCACCGTAGCGGGGTTGCTGCATGCGGGTCCGAGCCGCCCCGGCGCGCGCTTCGCGAGGCGCCCGGCGCGTCGGGCCCGCTTCAGGGAGGTCGGAGCGGTCGCTCGGGATGACCTCAGCGCATCGGCCGCCGCCCGGGCAGCCGCAGCACCAGCAGCGCGCCGCCCTCGGGTGCCTGGCCGGCCCAGACGGCACCCCCGTGCCGCCCCGCGACCTGCCGCACGATCGCCAGCCCCAACCCGGAGCCGGGCATCGTGCGAGCGCCGTCGGCCCGGTAGAAGCGGTCGAACACCCGTGGCAGGTCCTGCTCGGCGATGCCGGGCCCGGCGTCGGCGACCTCGATAAGGACCGTCCAGTCGTCGAGCTGGCGCATCCGCACCCGCACGGTCGCCCCGGGCGGGCTCCACTTCGCCGCGTTGTCGAGCAGGTTGAGCACTGCCCGCTCGAGCGCAGTGGCGTCACCGATCACCGTCCACGGGATGAGCGTGGCCGCGAACGCGACGTCCCCCGCCCGGCGCCGGGCCCGCTCCAGGGCGCGGTCCATGACGTCGGTCAGCTCGACGGGCTCGGCGACCACCATCGGCGGGTCTTCGCGGGCCAACTCGACAAGGTCCCCGACCAGCGTGGAGAGCTCCTCGACCTGGGCGCGGACATCGTCGAGGAGCTCCACGCGGTCGGACGCGGGAAGTGTGGGCGCGCCGGGTTGCGCCGCCGCGGCGAGCAGCTCGAGGTTGGTGCGCAACGAGGTGAGCGGGGTGCGCAGCTCGTGTCCGGCGTCGGCGACCAGCCTGCGTTGTTGCTCCTGCGACGCCGCCAGGGCGCCGAGCATCTCGTTGAAGCTGTGGGTGAGCCGGGCCAGCTCGTCCGAGCCGCTGACCCGGATCGGCCGGAGGTCACCGGTGGCCGCGACCCGCTCGGTGGCTGCCGTCAGCCGCTGGACCGGCCGCAGTCCGGCCCTGGCCACCGCGATCCCGGCCAGCGCCGCGAGCACCACGCCGATCCCGCCGACGATCGGCAGCGCGACACCGAGCCTGGTGAGCACCTGCTGGGTCGGTCCGAGCCGCTGCGCGATCACCAGCGCCCGGCCGGGCCCGGCCTGCACCGCCACCACCCGGTAGCCGCCATCCGTGGAGACCACGGTACGGCGGGAGTACTCTGCGGTGCCGCGGGCGACGGCCACTTCCTCGCGCCCCAGCGGCGGCGCCGAGGTGGGACCCGCGGAGAGCGCGTAGCCGTTTGCCGTGAGGAGCGCGATCCGGATGTCGCCGGCACCGAGCGCCGCGGGCGGGATCGTGACCAGCTGCGCCGGATCGGCCAGCTCGCTGTTGGCCACCGCGTCGGCTCGCTGCCGCAGGTTCTCGTCGAGGGTCGCGAGGATGTTCGCGCGTACGGTGAGGAATGCCGCCAGCGACACCAGGATGACGGCACCCGCCGCCACCAGCGCCGCGAGGATCCCGATCCGGCCGCGCAACGAGATGCGGTCGAGTGCCTGCACCCGGCTGCGCATGCCCGGCACCTCCCCGATCGGCGACGGCACCGGGGTGTGCACGCTCACGGTGGCGACTCGCGCAGCACGTAGCCGACCCCGCGCACGGTGTGGATCAGCCGCGGCTCGTCGTCGGCCTCGGTCTTGCGGCGCAGGTAGCCGATGTAGACCTCGAGTGCGTTGCCGGTGGTGGGGAAGTCGTACCCCCAGACCAGCTCCAGGATCTGGGCCCGGGTGAGCACCCGTCGTGGGTGCGCGAGCAGCAGCTCGAGCAGCGAGAACTCCGTGCGGGTGAGGCTGATCGGACGCTCGCCGCGCCGCACCTCGCGGGTGTCCGGGTCGAGCGAGAGGTCGACGAAGCGGAGCGGCTTGCTCTGCCCGGCGGCCGCGGCGATGTCGTCGGGCGTGCGCCTGCGCAGCAGTGCCCGTAGCCGGGCCAGCAGCTCCTCGAGCGCGAAAGGTTTGGGGAGGTAGTCGTCGGCGCCCGCATCGAGGCCCGCGACCCGGTCCGAGACGGCGTCACGGGCGGTGAGCACGAGGATGGGCAGCCCGTCACCGCTGCTGCGCAGCCGACGGCACACCTCGAGCCCGTCGAGTCGCGGCATCATCACATCGAGCACCATCGCGTCGGGCCGCTTGCCGGCGACGCATTCCAGCGCCGCCTGCCCGTCGCTCGCCAGCTCGACGTCGTAGCCGTGGAAGGCGAGCGAACGGCGTAGTGACTCGCGCACGGCCCGGTCGTCGTCGACGACGAGGATTCGCATGCGTCCAGTCTGGACGGGCGGTCTGAGAGGTGCCTGAGAGGGACGGCACTCGTTTCCCCGCGGTCCTGCTGTTCACCCTGCGCGCACCTGACCGAGGCTGCTTGACTGGACGCGTGTCGACGGGATTCGACTACTCCAACCTTTCCGGACGCCCGCCCGGTCGGTTCCTCGCACTGGCCTCCCGGCTGCTGCCCGGGGTCCGTGAGGTGCAGGCGCAGGTCGGGCCGTACGCACTGGCCTGGCAGCGGGACAACCTGGCGGCGCTGGCCGCGTCCGGGCCGCTCTGGGTGGTGCTCGGCGACTCCATGTCCCAAGGCATCGGCGCGTCGGCGCACGACCAGGGCTGGGTCGGGCAGCTGGCCGCGCAGCTCGCGGGGGCCGGTACGCCCTACCGGGTGGTGAACCTGTCGATCAGCGGCGGTCGGGTCGCCGACGTGCTGCACCGCCAGCTCCCGGTGTTGCGGGACCTCGGCGTCGCGCCGGACCTGGTCACCCTGCTCATCGGCTCGAACGACATGATGAGCGGCGCGCTGCGTCCCGCCCTGACCCGGGACATGACGGAGCTGCTGCGCAGGGTGCCCGCGGGGACCGTGGTGGGGAACCAGCCGGGGACGCACGCGGCCGCGCTGGAGCTCAACCGGCTGATCGAGGACGCCGTTGCCGAGCGCGACCTGGCGCTGGCCGAGCTGCGCGACCCACGGACCCGGCACTGGGGAGGCAAGCTGGCGGCCGACCACTTCCATCCCAACGACCGCGGCTACGCGGGGATGGCGCAGATCTTCGGCGAGGCGATCGCCGCCCGGGACGGCCGTTGACGCTGCCTGCCACGGCACCGACGTCGATGATCACGTAGCGTCCTTGCCGTGTCGGCCTCGGTTGTGCGACGCGGTCTACGCGCTGTCCGAGGGTGTCGACCTGCTGGTGATCGAGTCCACCTTTCTCACCGAGGACGCCGCACTGGCCGCCGAGTACGGTCATCTCACCGCCGCGCAGGCCGGTTCCGTGGCCACGGCGAGCAGGGTGCGTCGACTGGTGCTCACGCACTTCTCTCAGCGCTACCCCGACCAGACCCGGTTCCGGGACGAGGCCGCGGCGGTGTCCGACGGCGAGATCATCGTCGCCCGGGACCTCACCTGCATCCCGGTTCCCCGGCACCTTACTCGCATTGTATGATTTCAGTATGAGCAGCGCTCGGATCACGATCAGCGTGCCCGCGCAGGTGGCAGCCAAAGCCCAGCGAGCCGTCGAGTCAGGTCACGCCGAGAGCGTGTCCGGGTACTTCACCGCGTTGGCCCAGCACGAGCCCGACTGGGCAGCGGCACGTGCGACCCTGGACGAGATGATCGCCGAGGCCGGCGGGATCTCCGAGGAGGATCGGCGCTGGGCCCGCTCGGTACTCGATCCTGACGGCGTCGACCTCGCATGACGGCCGTCGTGCTGGACGCCGGTGCGCTCATCGCCCTCGAGCGCCGCGACACCCGGATGCTCGCGCTGGCCGACGAGCTGCACCGCAGCCGACGGAGCGCCTTCGTGCCGGCCGGTGTCGTGGCACAGGCCTGGCGGGGCTCGGCCCGGCAGCACGCCGTGCTGAGGCTGATCCGCGCCAAGGCGGTCCGAGTCGATCCGCTCACCGAGGACGTCGCGACCGCGCTTGGCCTGTTGCTCGCCAGGTCGAGCACCTCGGACGTCATCGATGCGCACGTCGCGTGGCTCGCCCGCCGGCTGGGTGCAACCGTCATGACCGCAGATCCGGACGACCTCGCCGCCCTCGACCCTGCGCTCAGGATCGTCGTCGTCTGACGTCTCGGCGCCACCCAGCTAGGATCATCCGGTACGCCCTCGTAGCTCAGGGGATAGAGCATCGGTTTCCTAAACCGTGCGTCGCAGGTTCGAATCCTGCCGGGGGCACCAGGTCAGAGACAGTTTTGACCTCAGGTAGCACCGAGCGTGGTGCCATACGTGGTGCGAGTCGGCTACTATCACCGTATGGCAGGCTCGAAAGCCACCCCACGAGGCCGGCGCCGCGGCGAGGTCGAGACGCTGCCCAGCGGCTCCTTGCGAGTGAAGGTCTACGCCGGCGTCGACCCGCTCAGCGGCCGTCGGCACTACCTGACCGAGAGCATCCCACCGGGGCCGCGGGCAGCTGCTGACGCGGAGAGGGCGCGTACCCGCCTGCTGAGCCAGGTCGACGAGCAGCGCAACCCGCGCACGAAGGCAACGGTCAACCAGCTGATGGACCGATATCTCGAAGTCCTCGATGTCGACGTCACCACGCGCAAGAGCTACGAGGGTTACATCCGCAACCACGTCCGCCCGCTGCTCGGGAAGCTCCCGGTCGGGAAGCTCAACGGCGAGGCGTTCGACTCCTTCTACCTGATCCTGCGGACCTGCCGGGCGCACTGCAACGGCCGGCCCGTCGTCGAGCACCGCGACAGCGGGCCGCACGAATGCACTGACCGATGCCGGCCGCACCAGTGCAAGCCCCTCGCCGCCTCGTCAATCCGACAGATCCATTTCTGCCTCAGCGGTGCCCTGCGGCGGGCCGTCCGCTGGCGGTGGCTCCACGTCAACCCGCTCGACCAGGCCGAGGCCCCGCGATCAGTCAAGCATGACGCCCAACCTCCGGCCCCGAAGCAGGCCGCAGCGATCCTCACCGCCGCGTTCCCTGACTTCGCCTGGGGCGTGCTGCTCTGGCTCGCCATGACCACCGGCGCCCGCCGCGGCGAGCTTTGCGCCCTGCGCTGGGATCTGCTCGACCTCGACAACGCGGTCATCGTCATCCGGACCAGCATTGGCCAGGACGGCGCGACGACGTGGGAGAAGCCCACTAAGACCCACCAGCAACGCCGCATCGCGCTCGATGTCGACACCGTGGCGCTGCTTCAGTCCTACCGGCAGCGCTGCGAAATCGACGCTGCCACCGTCGGCGTAGCGATCGAGCCGGATGGCCGCGTCTTCTCCCCCGCACTCGATCATTCGGTCTGGTTGAAGCCGGGCACTCTCACCCAGCGCTACCGGCGCATGTGCGCGCGGCTGGGCTGGGACATGCACCTGCACCAACTTCGGCACTACTCCGCTACTGAACTAATCTCTGCCGGAGTCGACATCCGGACAGTCGCGGGCCGGCTCGGTCATGGTGGCGGTGGGGCTACCACGCTCCGGGTCTACTCCGCCTG
>JBBSGM010000023.1:0-40242 GCA_038254065.1 Mycobacteriales bacterium
CCGACGCCCCGTGCATCGGGTGTCCCGGACATACCCGGCAGACTAGTCCGATCAGGACAGGCCATTCGGTCGGTCACCCCTGCCGCCCGGCACCCCGGCAGCACGGCCCAGGACGGGTTCTGTCACGGTAGGTCGGGTGAGTCCCGTGAGCCGGGCCCGGAACGGCTGGGCTCGTGCCGCCGGGCTACTCGCCGGGGTGGCCGCCGACGCGGTGTTCGGCGACCCCCGGCGCGGGCACCCGGTGGCCGGCTTCGGAGCGCTCGCCGTCCAGGCCGAGCGCCGCTGGTACGCCGACCGGCGCGCCGCGGGGATGTGGTACGCGGGCGTGCTGGTGGGCGGGGCGGTGGCGTTGGGTGCCGCAGCCGAGCGGGGTGCCCGGGGGCGGCCGGTGCTGCAGGGTGCGATCTCGGCGCTAGCCACCTGGGTCGTGCTCGGCGGTACTTCGCTGGCCGGTCAGGGTGCCGCCCTCGCCGGCGATCTCGAACGTGACGATCTGGACGCGGCCCGATGCCGGCTGCCCGGGCTGTGCGGACGCGACCCGGCAGTGCTGGACGCCGCCGGGCTGGCGAGGGCCGGGGTGGAGTCGCTGGCCGAGAACACCTCCGATGCCGTCGTCGCACCGCTGTTCTGGGGCGCCGTCGCCGGGGTGCCGGGGCTGCTCGGCTACCGCGCGGTGAACACCCTCGACGCGATGGTCGGCTACCGCTCGGCGCGCTACGCCCGGTTCGGCTGGGCCTGTGCCCGGCTCGACGATGTCGCCAACCTGGTGCCGGCCCGAGTCACCGCGCTGCTGGTCGTGGTGCTGGCGCCCGTGGTGGGTGGCAGTCCTCGGACCGCGCTGCGTTGCTGGCGCCGCGACGCCGGGGCCCATCCCAGCCCGAACGCCGGGCCGGTCGAGGCGGCCGCGGCCGGGGCGCTGGGCGTGCGCCTGGGCGGGCACACGGTCTACCCCCGCGGTGTCGAGGATCGGCCACCGCTGGGTGCGGGTCGGCCGCCGGAGGTGTCCGACCTGCACCGGGCGGCGCGGTTGTCCCGGTGGGTGGGATCGGTGGCCGCGGGGGCGGCGGCGGGTGCGGTGCTGCTGCCGGTGCGGCGTGCAGTCTTCCGACCGGACCGGCCGTCGTTCCGTCAGCGGGAACGCGTCGGTTGAGGCGCGTCCTGGTCAGGGGGTGAGGGTGGTGAGGAAGCCTCGCCAGGCGGCGGTGGAGAAGGTCAGGACGGGGCCGGGGCGGTCCTTGGAGTCGCGCACCAGCACGGCATCCGGCGCGGGCGCGACCTCGGCGCCGTTCTCGCCGCTGCCGGTGCGCCGGCCGACCTCGACGCATGCCTCTCCGTTGCCGCTGTAGCTGCTCGTGTGCCAGACAATCTCGTCCGGCTCAGGCGCGGTCATCGTGGTCCTCTCGATCCGCGTAGAGCTCGGTTGCCAGGGTGGCAATCAGCTCCCTCGATTCTCCCTCGCCCAGCGCGGCCTCCGCCAGGGCCACCAGGATGCGCTGGTAGGCGGTGATCTCCTCTGGCCTCTCCAGGAACAGGCTGGAGGTCTCGCTCTCCAGGTAGGCCACCGGCTTGAACTCGGCGAACTCCATCAGCGTGAAGGAACCTGCTGTGGAAGCGTGTGCCCCGAACGTGGCAGGTACCACCCGCAGGGTGAGGTAGGGCCGCAGGGACATCCGTTGCAGATGCTGCAACTGGTCGACCATCACCGCTGGACCGCCGACCGGCAGCTGCAGCACGAACTCGTGCAGGTAAAAGCTGAACCTGGGTGGACGGTCCCGGCTGAACAGGCTCTGGCGGGCCAGCCGGGCGGCCACCCGGTCGTCGACCTCGTTCGCCGGCACGTTGGCGATGCGGCTGATCACGGCGCGGGCGTAGTCGCCGGTCTGCAAGATGCCGGGCACGATCATTGCCTGGAAGTAACTGATCGCGACTGCCTTGTTCTCGTGGTCGATCAAGGTCACGAGCTGCTGGGGGAGCCGGGAACCGTGCTGCTGGAACCAACCAGGGGTGTTCTGCTCCCGGCACATCGCGAGCATCCGGTCCCGCTCCGTGCCGGTCATCCGGCAGACCGCGAGGAACGCCGAGACGTCCACCTCGCTGCCGCCGCGCTTGCCGGACAGCAGCCGGGACACCCGGCTCGGAGACCAACCGAGCAGGGCAGCCGCTTCCTGGCCGTTCAGCCCCGCCTGCTGCATCGCCTGGCGTAGTCCCTCGCCGAGCTCCCGGCTGCGGATCGTCGGTTCGTGGTCGCGCATAGATGACCTCCCGCGCCGACCCTAGACCCGTACAGCGAGAAATCGGCGGCAACGCGGCCACCTTGTCCCATTGTTTCTTGCGTGTCCCAGGGCCAAGGGGTTTCCCTGGTCGTCGACGGGGGGACGAGCCCCGCCGAAGCCCCCAGGAGGTCACCGATGGACCCGAGCCCACCCATCCTCACCGATGCGTTCCGTCTGCTGTGTACCGACCTCTACGAGCATCTGGACGAGGCGGAGTTCCTGGCGAGCAAGTATGACGAGTGGTCATCCGCCGTCCGCACCGCTCAGCGGCGTCCGTAGCGGTCGGCGAGCGGCGCCTCGCGCAGTCCTGCGGTGGACCGCCGGTCCCGCCGCTGTAGCAGCTCCAGCCGGATGAAGTAGCCCATCGCGACCAGCGCGATCGCCCCGAACGTCAGCCACTGCAGGGCGTAGGACAGGTTGCTGAAGGGTGCGCCGCCGGTGCTCGGCGCCACGGCCAGCACGCCGAGCACGCCGGGCTGGTCGGCCGAGAGCTGCACGTAGCCGGGCGGCAGGTCGAGGCCGGTGGCGGCGGCGACCGGCCGGGAGTCGGCGGCGTAGACCTGACGGTGGCCCTGGCTGGTGAATACCGCACGGCCCTGCGGGTCGGTCTCGTTCACCCGCAGCCGCCCGGTCACACTGACCTGTCCGGTCGGTGGGGCCGGGTAGTCGGGCACGGCCTGCCCGCCGCTGCTGACCCAGCCGCGGTCGATCGTGACGAGGCCGCCCCGGGTGGTCCGCAGCGGGGTGAGCACCTCGTAGGCGGGCTTGCCGTCGACGACGCGCAGCCGGACCAGAGTCTCCGCCTCGGGCAGGTACGTCCCGCTCACCTGGACCTGCCGCCACTCGACGTCACGGCCCACTTCGGCACCCGCGGGCACCAGGTCGGTCAGCGGGACCGGCGGGAGAGCGTAGGAGGTGTCGATCGCCCGCTGCTGGGCGTCGCGCTGCGCCTCACGGCCGAACTGCCAGGGCGCGAGCAGCGTGTAGCAGGCGACCACGAACCCCACGACCACCGCGATGAAGGCCAGCCAGCTCGGCCGCAACAGGAACCGCACCCTCCTACGGTATGCCGTCGGAATCCGGACGGCGATACTGGCGGGCGTGCGGGGTGCGCTGCTGGTTGCCGGGACGGCGTCGGACGCGGGGAAGTCCGCGCTGGTCGCCGGGCTGTGCCGGTGGCTGGTGCGGCGCGGGGTGGCGGTGGCGCCGTTCAAGGCGCAGAACATGAGCAACAACTCCGTCGTGACCGTCGAGGGTGGGGAGATCGGCCGGGCCCAGGCGATGCAGGCGCACGCCTGCGGGCTGGCGCCCAGCGTCGCGTTCAACCCGGTGCTGCTCAAACCGGGCAGCGACCGGACGTCGCAGGTGGTGGTGCTCGGGCACGCCGACGGGCAGGTCAGCGCACGGTCCTACCGTGGCCGCACCGCGGCGCTGCGCGAGGTCGTCGTCGAAACCCTGGCGCGGTTGCGCACCGAGTACGACGTGGTGCTCTGCGAGGGCGCCGGCTCGCCCGCGGAGATCAACCTGCGGGCCACCGACCTGGCCAACATGGGGCTGGCCCAGGCCGCGGACCTGCCCGTCGTCGTCGTCGGTGACATCGACCGTGGCGGCGTGCTCGCGCACCTGTTCGGCACGCTCGCCGTGCTGGACCCGGCCGACCAGGCCCGCATCGCCGGGTTCGTGATCAACAAGTTCCGCGGCGATCCCGCGCTGCTGGCTCCCGGGCTGGACCAGCTTTGCGCGCTCACCGGGCGGCCGACCTTCGGGGTGCTGCCCTGGTCCGATCGGCTGTGGCTCGACGCCGAGGACTCGCTGTCCGCGGTGGCCGACGGTGTGCTGGGCCGGCCGTCGTCGCCCCGCGGATCGCAGTGGCTGCGGGTCGCGGTGGTGCGGCTGCCGCGGATCTCCAACGCGACCGACGCGGAGGCGCTGGCCTGCGAACCCGGCGTGGCCGTGCGTTACGTCACCGAGTCCTCGCGGCTGCTCGACGCCGACCTGGTGGTGCTGCCGGGGTCGAGGGCGACGGTGTCGGATCTGGCCTGGCTGCGGGCGTCGGGGCTGGCGGACGCGGTGGTCGGGCACGCCCGGGCCGGCAAGCCGGTACTGGGGATCTGCGGCGGCTACCAGATGCTGGGACGGCGCATCGTGGACCCGCTCGGGGTGGAGGTCGCCGGCGGCGCGGACGTGCCGGGACTCGGACTGCTCGACCTCTCGATCACCTTCGACGCCTGCAAGCACCTCGGCAACCCGGCCGGGGTCGGGTTCGGCGAGCCCGTGACCGGCTACGAGATCCACCACGGCCGCGTCGTCGCGTCCGGCGACCCGGTGCTGCTGACCGAGCCGGGGGAGGGCTCCGACAACGGAACCGTGCTGGGTACGCACTGGCACGGGCTGCTGGAGAACGACGCGTTCCGCCGCAGGCTGCTCGCCAGGGTTGCGGTGCAGGCCGGCCGCCGAGGTTTCGCCGCCGCGCCCGGCACCTGCTTCGCCGCCGAGCGCGCCGCCCAGCTCGACCTGCTCGGCGACCTCGTCGAGGCCCACCTGGACACCGCGGCGCTAGAGCAGGTGATCTCGTGCGGTGCACCGGCGGGGTTGCCGGTGTTGGCGTCGGGTCTGGCAGGCTCGCAAGTGTGACGGTCCCGCGCTTCCCCTTCTCGGCGATCGTGGGGCACGACGACCTGCGGCTCGCGCTGCTGCTCAACGCGGTGCACGCCGGGGTCGGCGGGGTGCTGGTGCGGGGGGAGAAGGGCACCGCGAAGTCGACGGCCGTTCGCGCGCTGGCCGCGCTGCTGCCGGCGGTGACGGTGGCGCCGGGGTGCCGGTTCAGCTGCGACCCGGCGGAACCGGACCCGGCGTGCCCGGACGGGCCGCACGGCAGCTCGGCCGAGGCGGGGCGGGCGGCGCGGCGGCCCGCGCGGCTCGTCGAGCTGCCGGTGGGGGCCACCGAGGACCGGCTCGTCGGCTCCCTCGATCTGGAGCGCGCCCTATCCGAAGGGGTGCGGGCCTACCAGCCGGGGTTGCTCGCCGACGCGCACCGCGGCGTGCTCTACGTCGACGAGGTCAACCTCCTGCACGACCATCTCGTCGACCTGCTGCTCGACGCGGCGGCCATGGGCCGCGCGCACGTCGAGCGCGACGGGGTCTCGGTGTCGCACGCGGCCCGGTTCCTGCTGGTCGGGACGATGAACCCGGAAGAGGGGGAGCTGCGCCCGCAGCTGCTCGACCGGTTCGGGCTGGCCGTCGAGGTGCGGGCCTCCCGGGATGTCGACACCCGCGTGGAGGTGGTCCGGCGGCGGCTGGCCTTCGAGGCCGACCCCGCCGCGTTCGCCGCCTCGTGGGCGGGGGCCGAGGTCGACGCCGCACGCCGCGTCGCCGCCGCCCGGACGCGGCTCGTCACTGTGTCGCTGCCCGACGCGGAGCTGCGCCGGATCGCGGCAGTCTGCGCCGCGTTCGACGTCGACGGAATGCGCGCCGACCTGGTGATCGCCCGCGCCGCGCTCGCTCATGCCGCTTGGCGCGGAGGGGCGGAGGTGACCGAGGAGGACGTCAGGGTCGCGGCGCGGCTGGCGCTGCCACACCGCGCTCGGCGGGATCCGTTCGACGAGCCGGGGATCGACGACCAGGCGCTCGACGAGGCGCTGCGCGACGCGGCCGAGCGAGCCGGGTCCGGTGGGCGGGAACCGGGGGACCGGGGCGGCGTGCCCCGCCCCACCGGCAGCGTCGACGGCGAAGGCTCGGATGGCGACGGCGTCGCGGGTGGGCCTGACAACCGCCGCCCCACGGGTGGCCCCGATGGCGACGGTCCCCCCGACGACCCCGGCCCCGACGGCCCTGGTCCCGGCGGTGGCGTGCCGCGCTCGGGCGGTGCGAACGGTTCACCCGTACCGACCGGCGCCACTGCGCCGCCCGATATCGACGGGCCGACGCGGGCCGCGCCACCGCCGTCCACGCCGTTCCGTCCCCGGTTGCTCCAGGTGCCGGGCCTCGGCGACGGCGCCCCCGGTCGTCGCTCCCGGGCGCGCACGGACGCCGGCCGCGTCGTCCGCGCGTCTGGCGAGACGCCGCGCCGCGCCGCCGACGTGCACCTGCCCGCCACGATCGCCGCCGCCGCGCCGCATCAGCGCTCCCGCGGCCGCACCGGTTTCGTCGTGCGCCCCGACGACCTGCGCCGCGCGGTCCGCGAGGGCCGCGAGGGCAACCTTGTGCTGTTCGTGGTCGACGCGTCCGGTTCGATGGCGGCACGGGCGCGGATGGGTGCGGTGTCCGGCGCGGTGCTGTCGCTGCTGCGCGACGCCTACCAGCGCCGGGACAAGGTGGGGCTGGTGACGTTCCGGGCGGCCGGCGCGGAGCTGGTCCTGCCGCCGACCTCGTCGGTACCCGCGGCCCGTGCCAGGCTGGCGGCGCTGCGAACGGGTGGGCGCACCCCGCTGGCCGACGGCCTGCTCCGCGCCCGGCGGGTGCTCGCAGTCGAGCGTCTGCGCGACCCGCGTCGCCGCGCCCTGCTGGTGCTGCTGACCGACGGCCGGGCCACGGTGGCCGCTCACCCTGGCGGTGACCCCGTGCACGATGCCTGTCGGGCGGCAGGGCTGCTGGCCGCCGATCGGGTCGCCACCGTCGTGGTCGACTGCGAGGGCGGCCCGGTGCGGCTCGGCCTTGCCGGTCGGATCGCGGCCGCAGCCGGAGCGCCGGTGGTCGGGCTGATTGAGCTGTCCGCCGAGCGGGTTGCCGGCGTCGTCCACGCCACCCGAGCCGCCTGAACTCTCGTGCGCGGATACGAGTGCCAGAGCACTCGTAATCCGCGCATGAGCCAGGACCGAGGCCTGGCCGCCGGCGTCGCTATGACCTGCAGCGGGGCTTCCACACGTGATGCCAGCGCAGGTCGAAGTCGTCAGGATCGGAGTCGGTGAGCCCGGCGACCAGGTCTCGGACTTCGACCGCGAGGTCGGCGAACTGCTGGACTTCGGTTGCTGCGGTGAGGCCGGCGATGTCGGCGATCCACAGGTCGTCCGCGCGAGTGACAGTGACTTCGTAGGTGATCATCGCTTCTCCGTCCAGCTCTCGCCGAGGATAGGCACCAGGCGTTTCTTGTCGCCGGGTGACCAGCCACGACATGTCTCCCGGGTGGTTGGTCAGACCGAACCTCTCGACCTCGGAGCCAGCAGGGCCGCTCATCGCCTGGCCGTCTGGCCAGTCAGCCACCGCCGGCGCCGAGGGCAGCGAGGACCAATGGCATGTCGACGCTGACCGTCGCCAGAGAATTTCGAGGTCTATATCGAGGGGGTGCGGCTCTCTTGGAGCGAGCCGCAGCGCGGACGTCCACGCGCACCCGACGATCAAGCCGCCACCCCGACGAGCAGGCCCTGCCGGCACCACGCCGACGGGGCTTGCTCACGTCAGCGACGACGGCGTGATCCTTCCGAGATGCACTTCGGCACCCCACCGAGGGCAATGGTGTGCATCTCGAAACGATCACCCCCCATCGACCGGGGCCGGAGCCGGATCGGCGGCGCGAAGGACGGCGAGACGGGCGCGGAGAACTCTGCCCGTCCGATGTCCGGGAGCGACCCTGGAGCCGGTCTCAGCGGCCTCAACGCCGGGTACGGCCACCGGGTGCGTTACTCGGTTGGGTTCGGCCTGGACCACCGGGCTCGCGCCCGATCGGACACAAAGGGTCTCGCCCTGGAGGGCATCTGGGTGGCTGCTCGGGAGGCCTTGAGCTGGCAAGCTCACTGCGCCTGGCAATCGTCGCTACAACAGAGTGGCGAGGTTGATCGTGAGGGGGAACGGCGCACTGGCCGGTCGCCGGGTCGTTGCGAGGAGTCCTTCCGAGCGAGCGCGGGAGCCGGTCGGACAGCAGCCACGGCTCTACGATGCGATGTGGACCGCGCACGACCGACGAAGGAGGTAGACGTGCCGCAGGGCAAGGTCACCGCGGTTCCGGACGACGGGCTGAGCACCCGCCAGCGGCGCAACCGGCCGCTGCTCGTCGTGCACACCGGCGAGATGAAGGGCAAGTCCACCGCCGCGTTCGGGCTGGCGTTGCGTGGTTGGAGCCAGGGCTGGTCGATCGGGGTGTTCCAGTTCGTGAAGTCGGCGAAGTGGAAGGTCGGCGAGGAGGCGGCGTTCCGCGCGCTGGGCCGGCTGCACGAGCAGACCGGCGAGGGCGGCCCGGTCGAGTGGCACAAGATGGGGGAGGGCTGGTCGTGGGCGCGCAAGCCGGGAACCGAGACCGACCACGCCACGGCGGCCGCGCTGGGCTGGGCCGAGATCCGGCGGCGGATCGAGAACCAGGTTCACCACGTGTACGTGCTCGACGAGTTCACCTACCCGATCACGTGGGGCTGGGTGGACGTGCACGCGGTGCTCGACGTGCTCGCCGGGCGAGAGGGCCGTCAGCATGTGATCATCACCGGGCGCGACGCCGCGCCCGAGCTGATCGAGGCCGCGGACCTCGTCATGCAGACAACCAAGATCAAACATCCGATGGACGCCGGCCAGAAGGGTCAGCGGGGAATCGAGTGGTGAGCTGATGGAATACACGCGACTCGGCAACACCGGGCTTCAGGTCTCCCGGATCTGCCTCGGGATGATGAGCTACGGCTCGCCGTCGTGGCGGGACTGGGTGCTCGATCTCGATGCGTCGCGCCCGATCGTGCGTGGCGCCGTCGAGGCCGGGGTGACGTTCTTCGACACCGCCGATGCCTACTCCCTCGGCGCCAGCGAGGAGGTCACCGGCACGCTGCTGCGCGAGCTGTTCACCGACCGCGACGACTACGTGCTCGCCACCAAGGTCTTCCTGCCGATGGGCGAGGGCCGCAACGCCCGTGGCCTGTCTCGCAAGCACATCCTCGCGGGCATCGACGCATCGCTGCGCCGGCTGGGCACCGACCACGTCGACCTCTACCAGATCCACCGTTGGGATCCCGAGACCCCGATCGAGGAGACGATGGAGGCGCTGCACGACGTCGTGCGCGCCGGCAAGGCCCGTTACCTCGGGGCGTCGAGCATGTACGCGTGGCAGTTCGCGAAGGCCCAACACACCGCGGACGGCGGCGGCTGGACCCGATTCGTCTCCATGCAGGACCACTACAACCTCCTCTACCGCGAGGAGGAGCGGGAGATGCAACCGCTGTGCCTCGACCAGGGCGTCGGGGTCATCCCGTGGAGCCCGCTGGCGCGCGGGGTGCTGGCCGGCAACCGCACGCGCGAGGGGAAGAACACCGCCAGGGCGCGCAGCGACGAGTTCACCGACCGGTTCTACGACGACGCCGACTTCGCGGTCGTCGACGCCGTGCGCGCGGTCGCCGCCGGCCAGGGCCTGCCGCTGGCGCAGATCGCGCTCGCCTGGCTGCTACACCGTGAGGTGGTGACCGCGCCGATCGTCGGCGCGACCAGGCTCGGGCACGTCGAGGACGCCGTCGCCGCGGTTGACGTGGCGCTGTCCGACGACGAGCTCGCGGTGTTGGAGAAGCCGTACCTGCCGCACCCTGTTCGCGGGCACTAGGTGGCCCGGGCTCTGGTGATCGCCGCGCCCGCGTCGGGCAGCGGCAAGACGACGATCGCGACCGGGCTGATGGCGGCGCTGCGCCGGCGCGGCACGTCGGTGGCCCCGTTCAAGATCGGGCCGGACTACATCGACCCCGGCTACCACACGCTCGCCGCCGGCCGACCCGGCCGCAACCTGGACCCGGTGCTGGTCGGCGAGCAGCGGATCCTGCCGCTGGCCCGGCACGGTGCGGCGGGGGTCGAGGTGGCCGTCGTCGAGGGCGTGATGGGGCTGTTCGACGGCCGGGTATCCGACGGGGCCGGCTCGACCGCCCAGGTTGCGGGCCTGCTCGGGGCCCCGGTGGTGCTGGTTGTCGACTGCCGCGGGCAGTCCCGCAGCCTGGCGGCGCTGCTGCACGGGTTCCGTTCGTTCGATCCGACGGTGCGGATTGCGGGGGTGGTGCTCAACCGGGTCGGCAGCGCGCGGCACGTCGAGGTGCTCCGGGCGGCGGCCGACGAGGTCGGGTTGCCGGTGCTCGGCGCGGTGCCGCGGCGGTCGGAGCTGGCGGTGCCGTCGCGGCACCTGGGGCTGGTGACGGCTGTCGAGCATGGCGCGGCGGCAACGGCGGCGGTCGACGCGATGGCGGTGCTGGTCGCGCAATCCGTCGACCTGGACGCAGTGTTGCGGCTGGCGGAGCCGTTGCCGGCCGGTCCGGCGTGGAACCCGGCCGCCGAGGTGGGTCGTGGGCGGCAGGCCGAGGGTCGTGCTCCGCGCACGGCGGTTCTGGGGGGAGCGGCGTTCACCTTCGGCTACGCGGAACACGTCGAGCTGCTGACGGCGGCGGGGGCGCAGGTGGTGGTGGTCGACCCCCTGCGCGACGAGCTGTTGCCGGCGGGAACGGCCGGGCTGGTGCTGCCAGGGGGGTTTCCCGAGGAGCATGTCGCGGCGCTCGGGGCGAACGCGCCGCTGCGGGCGGCGGTGTGGGAGCTGGCGGCGTCCGGCGCGCCGGTGCACGCCGAGTGCGGCGGGCTGGCCTACCTGTGCCGCGACCTCGACGGCGTTGCGATGTGCGGCGTGTTGCCCGCGTCGGCGTCCATGACCGGACGGCTGACGCTGGGCTACCGCGACGCCGTCGCGCTGGCCGACTCGTCGGCGTTCGCGGCGGGCACCCGGGTGTCCGGGCACGAGTTCCACCACTGCGCGGTCGCCCCTCGGCGCGGCACCGACGCGGCCTGGGGGTGGCGGGGCAGCGAGCCGGAGGGGTTCGTGGACGGTGGGGTGCACGCGTCGTTCCTGCACACCCACCCGGCCGGCACGCCGAAGTCAGCAGCTCGCTTCGTCCGCCGGGCGGCAACGCACGCCGGGCGGGCAGCAGCGCGAGCCTGACTGGCTCGCTACTTTGCTCGGCCGCCCAACCGCGCCGCGGCCGCCGACCGCGCCACGTCCGACCGCGCCGCTCGTTCGGCCGCGCGCGTTCGATTGCACGTGCAGATCTTGAGCGGAGCTGGGTCGGATCGGGGCTCCGTGGCCGGCGGATTGGCGCCGCGGGGCGGGTCGGATCGGTGCTGGTGTCCGCGGGATCGGCGCCGGACGGCTCGGCGCCGCGTGGCCTCCGGATCGGCGCAGCTCGGTCGGTGGACCGGCGCGGGCCGGGCAGACTGCCAGGCGTGCAGCTCGTCGTCGGACTCGGCAGCGCCCGCGGGGTTGCCGCGGCCGCGGTGGTCGCGTTGCTCGACGGCGTGCTGCACGCGCACGGCCTCGATGCCGGCGACGTGCGTGCCTACGCCAGCATCGACCGCCGCGCGGGCGAGCCGGGGCTCCTCGCCGCGATCGCCCCGGCCCGGCTCCGTACCTACCCGGCCGCCGCGCTCGACGCCGTCGACGTGCCGAACCCCAGCGAGCGGGTCCGCGCGGTCGCGGCAACCCGGAGCGTCGCCGAGGCCGCGGCGCTCGCCGGCGCGCGGGAGCTGGCGGGGTCGACGGGTGCGCGGGTGTTCCTGTTGGTGCCGAAGTCGGTGGGGGAGCGGGTGACGGTCGCGGTGGCAGCGCTGCTCGACGCACCGTGCTGACCTGCGGCGACGTTGCGCGGATCACGTAGGTCTAGACACTCGCGGAACCGGACGGCCCGCGGCGCGCGGTTATGCTGCGGTGTCCGGTCGGCGAGCCGGAGCCAGCCCACGGGAGGGAGCGCGGGTGACCACCGAGCACTACCTGGTCGGGCTCGACCTCACCGGCCGTCGCGTCGTCGTCGTCGGCGGGGGGCAGGTGGCGCAGCGCCGGGTGGTCCGGCTGCTCGCGGGCGGCGCGGCCGTCGAGGTGGTCTCCCCGGAGGCCACGCCCGCCGTCGAGGGGATGGCGTCGGCCCGCGAGCTCACCTGGACCGCCCGCAACTATGCTGACGGCGATCTCGAGGGCGCCTGGTACGTGCTCGTCTGCACCGACGACCCGGCCGTCAACGCCGCGGTCAGCGCCGACGCCGAGCGCCGCCGGGTGTTCTGCGTGCGCGCCGACGACGGGACGGCGGGCACCGCGGTCACCCCCGCGACCGGCGAGTTCGACGGCCTGACCGTGGGGGTGCTGGCCGGCGGCAAGCACCGGCGCTCGGCCGCGGTGCGCACCGCGCTGCTGGAGGCACTGCGCGCCGGCGTGGTCGGCGACAGCGCGGAGCCGGTGCGCCCCGGGGTCGCACTGGTCGGCGGCGGCCCCGGCGACCCCGAGCTGATCACGGTGCGCGGCAGGCGGCTGCTGTCGCGGGCCGACGTCGTCATCGCCGACCGGCTCGGCCCCCGCGAGCTGCTCGACGAGCTGGGCCCGCACGTCGAGGTCGTCGACGCCTCGAAGATCCCCTACGGGCGGGCGATGGCGCAGCAGCGGATCAACGAGCTGCTCGTCGACCGCGCGAGGGCAGGGAAGTTCGTGGTCCGGCTCAAGGGCGGTGACCCTTTCGTCTACGGCCGTGGCTTCGAGGAGGTCATCGCGTGCACGGCGGCCGGGGTGCCCGTGACGGTCGTACCCGGGATCACGAGCGCGTTCGCCGCGCCCGCGGTCGCCGGTGTGCCGGTGAGCCACCGCGGGGTGGCCCACGAGATCGTTGTGGTGTCCGGACACGTCGCGCCGGACGACCCGCGCAGCCTGGTCGACTGGTCGGCGCTGGGCCGGCTCCGAGGGACGCTGGTGCTGATGATGGCCGTGGAGCGGATCGGGCTGTTCGCGGCGGCGCTGGTGGAGCACGGCCGCGCGCCGGACACCCCGGTCGCGGTAATCCAGGACGGCACCACCCGGATCCAGCGCACGCTGCGCGCGACACTGGCCACCGTCGCCGCGCAGGTCCGCGCGCACGAGATCAGCCCGCCCGCGATCATCGTGGTGGGACCGGTTGCCGGGCTCAAGCCCACCGAAGAGTGAGCGACGTCATCGACAAGTAAACGGTCGGGCGGTTTCGCAGACCGAGGAGCGCGACCAGTCCTGTTGTTCACCGAAGGTCCCCTACTGTGCGAACGTGACTGTGACGATTCGGACATGACTGTGACGATGGTGCGGATTCGGGACCTCATCCGGCACCTGCCCGAGCTGATAGCCGGCTTCTGGTTCGTCACCACCCTGTTCCTCCTGCTCGGGCCGGCGCTGATGGTGGTGCTGGTCACCATCGACGGCCTGGCCGGCGAGGCGGGAGTGTTCCCGGGGCTGTTCATCAGCCCGTCGTCGGCCCAGACCATCCTTGGCACGATCGCCGGATCGCTGGTCACCGTCGCGACGCTCACGTCGTCGCTGACCGTGGTCACCCTGCAGCTGCTCTCCACCCAGTTCACCCCGCGCGCGCTGCGTGGCTTCGTGCGGAGCAAGCTGTCCAAGGTCGTGCTGGGCAGTCTGATCGGGATCGTCCTCTACTGCCTGCTTGTCGCAGTCACGGTGCGCGACCCGGGCGACGTCAACCGGCGGTTCGTGCCGTCGCTGTCGGTGGTCGTCTCGATCCTGCTCGCGCTCGTCGGGCTCGTGCTGCTCGTGATGTTCATCCACCACATGGTCACGAGTATCCAGGTGTCCAACCTCGCGGCAACCATTGCCAAGCGGACCCGGGACGCCCTCGCCACCGCCCATGCGGAGGCGGCGACCGCGACGCCCGGCCTCACCAGGGACCCCGGCCGCACTGAGTACCGGCCGGCCGGACTACCGGACCGCGTGCTGCTGGCCGAGCGGCCGGGCTACGTCCGCTCGGTCGATCCCGTCGCGGCCGCCCGTGACCTGGGGGGCCGGCCCGCGTTCGTCCGGTTCACCGTCCGGCCCGGCGACTTCGTCACGCGCACCAGCCCGATCCTCGAAGTCTACTGCGCCAGGCCGCTCGACCGGCCGACCGTGGCCCTGCTGCGGCACACGGCGCCGGTCACCCATGAGCGCGACCTCGCGGGCGACCCCGGTTTCGGACTGCGCCAGCTCACTGACATCGCACTGCGGGCCATCGCCCCCGGTGTCAACGACCCCAGCAGCGCGGTGACCTGCATCGGATACCTCCAGGACCTCCTCAGCTCGGTCGCCGCCGCCCCGCTGCCCGCCACCCGGACCGCCCGGCACCGGGCCACCACGGTTGTCGCCCCCCGCCAGACCTTCGCCCTCTACGTGTCCTCTCTCGTCGAGATCGGCCGCTACGCGCGCGACGCCCGTGTCGCCACTGCCCTGCTCGATGCGCTTGCGGGCATCGCCACCGCCGTCAACCGCGCCGAGCCCGAAGGCAGTCACGGACGGAACATGGAGGTCATCGAGGCGGCTGCGACGGCGGTCGGCGGGCAGGCGATCGACGACGCCCGCAGCGAGATGGACCGCGACCAGCTCCGGGCTGCCCTCGGCCGCGTCACTCGCCTCATCCCCGTCGCGGCGCCCGCCGTCACCGCGGATGCCCGGTCGCCCGTCGCGCACCCGGAGCTGGTGGACACGCTGGTCCGGGCCGCCGAGGCCCGCACCGCGGCTGGTTCCGGCGAGCGGTCCCGCCCGACCTCCACCTCGGCACCGGAGGCGTGACCGGGACACACCTGACCACCGGGACCCCTTGACCACCGGGACCCCACTGTGGTCGGCTGACCAGCGTGTCGACGGTCTGCGGGTGAACCTCGACGCGGCGGCTTTCTACCGGGTGGTCGCGGCCCGACGCGACGTGCGGACCGGGTTCCGCACCGATGTCGGCGTCGACGACGGCGTCCTGCGCCGGGTCCTCGCCGCCGCGCACGCCGCACCGAGCGTGGGGCTCTCCCAGCCCTGGGACTTCGTCCTGCTCCGCGACCGCGCGCTGCGCGAGCGGGTGCACGCGCTCGCCACGGCGGCCCGCGCGGCCTACGCGGCGTCGCTGCCCAGGGCCAGGGCCGCGGCGTTCGCGGAGCTCACCGTCGAGGCGATCCTGGACACGCCGCTCAACATCGTGGTGACCAGCGACCCGACCCGTGGCGGCCGGCACACCCTCGGCCGGTTACACCAGCCACAGGCGGCCGGGTACTCGACGGCGCTGGCGGTGCAGAACCTGTGGCTGGCCGCACGCGCCGAGGGTCTCGGGGTGGGCTGGGTCAGCTTCTTCGACGAGCGCGAGCTCGCCGCCCTGCTCGGCCTGCCCCGGCACCTGCAGGTCGTCGCCTACCTGTGCGTCGGCCATGTCCGGGAGTTCGCGGCCGAACCGGAGCTGGCCGCCGCAGGCTGGGCACGGCGCCGTCCGCTGTCCTGGGCCGTGCACCACGACACCTACGGACGCCGGGCACGGCCGGGGGAGGAACCGATGGACCTGCTCGCCGAGACGATCGCCGCGATCGAGCCCACCGGTGCCGGCGCCCGCGCCGAGGCACGGGACCGGCTCGACCGGATGACCAAGCCAAGGGGATCGCTCGGCCGGGTGGAGGACGTGGCGGTCGCGCTGGCCGGGATCGCGCGGACGTGCCCGCCGCCGCTGCCCGAGCCCGCCACCGTGGCGGTGTTCGCGGGCGACCACGGCGTCCACGCGCAGGGGGTCACGCCGTGGCCACAGGAGGTCACCGCCCAGATGGTGGTGAACTTCCTGCACGGCGGGGCGGTGGTCAACGCCTTCGCCCGCCAGCTCGGGGCGGAGGTGTGCGTCGTCGACGTCGGTGTGGCGGTCGAGCTCGATCCGATGCCGGGGTTGCTCCCGCGCAAGGTCGCCCCGGGCACCGCGGACATGACCACCGGACCCGCGCTGAGCAGGGATCAGGCCCGAGCCGCCGTCGAGGTGGGAGTGGAGACCGCCCGTGACCTGGTGGCGGCGGGCAACCGCTGCCTGCTCACCGGGGACATGGGGATCGCGAACACCACCGCGGCGGCGGCGCTGGTGTGCGCGTTCACCGGTGCGGATGCCGCCGCGGCGACGGGCCGGGGCACCGGTGTCGACGACGCTACCCTGGCGCACAAGACCGAGGTGGTGCGCGCCGCGCTGGGACGGCACCGCCCGGACCCGGCCGACCCGATCGGCGTGCTGGCCGTGTTCGGCGGCCTCGAGCACGCCGGGCTCGCGGGGTTCGTGCTCGGCGCGGCGGCGATGCGGGTACCGGTGCTGCTCGACGGGGTCAACGCCGGGGCGGGCGCGCTGGTGGCTGCGGCCCTGTGCCCGGACGCGGTCGGGTACTGCCTGGCCGGGCACCGCTCGACCGAGCCAGGCCACCGGCTCGCGCTGGCCCAGCTCGGGCTCGAACCGCTGCTCGACCTGGGCATGCGGCTCGGAGAGGGGACCGGAGCGCTGCTCGCGCTGCCGGTGGTGCAGGGCGCGGCCAGGGCGCTGCGCGACGTCGCGACGTTCGACTCGGCGGGGGTCGCGGACAAGGACCCGGTCAGCGGCCCGTAGCCGGTAGCCAGCTGTCCAGCGGATCGCCCCTCTCGAGCTCGGGATCGTCGGTGGGGAAGGTACGGGCGACGCCGGGACCGGTGCCGCGGGTCTCGAAGCGGACGGTGATGCGGCCGTGCCCGGCGCCCTGCACCCAGCCGGGCCCGTGCCTGCGGTGCCGGACGTCGTCGCCGGCACGCCACGGCCGGGTGACCGGCACGCCCGCGGCCAGGTCGATGCCCGGCGGTGCCTCGGACTCGGCGGCCCATGTCGCGTCCGCAGCAGTCGACCATCCCTCGCCGGCGGCGACGGCCTCGAACAGCGCGGCCTGGGGAGTGTCGCCGAGCCCGGACAGCGACACCCCGACCAGCCGCACCCCACCCTCGGGTACGGCCGACCGGGCCAGCCGCTGCGCGACGGTGGTGAGGGTCGCGAGGTCGGTGCTACCGTCGCTCGCGGTCTCCGAGCGGCTCACCGTGGTGAAGTCGGCACTGCGGACCTTCACGCTGACCGTCCGCGCCGCCCGCCCGTCGGCCAGCAGCCTGCGGTGCGCCGCACCCGCCATCCGGGCGACGGCGCCGTCGACGTCGGCCATCGCCGTCAGGTCGGTGTCGAACGTCGTCTCCGCGCTGATCTGCTTCGCCGCTCCCCTGGGGGCGACCGGACGCTCGTCGACCCCGCGGGCCAGCTGGTGCAGCTCGGTGCCCATCGCCGCGCCGAGCAGCCCGGTGACCTCGCGGAGGTCCATCGCGGCGAGCCTGCCGATCGTCGTGATGCCGAGCTTGTGCAACGCCGCCTCGGACACCGGCCCGACGCCCCAGAGCGCCCGCACCGGGAGCGGATCGAGCACCGCACGCTCCTCGTCACGGCGGACGACGCGCAGCCCGTCGGGTTTGGCCAGCTCAGAGGCGATCTTCGCAAGCTGCTTGCCCGAGCCTGCACCGACCGAGGCGGGCAAGCCGGTGCGCGCCCGCACCGCGGCCCGCAGCGCCGCGCCGAACTCGGTGACCGCCGTGGCGTCGGCCCTGGCCAGTGCGGGCGGCTCGAGGAAGGCCTCGTCGAGCGACACCGGCTCCAGCACCGGTGCCGCCTCGCCGAGCACGCCCATCACCGCCTCGCTGACCGCCGTGTACAAGGCGAACCGCGGCGGCAGCAAGACGGCCCGCCGGCAGAGCCGCCTGGCCTGCGACATCGGCATCGCCGAACGCGCGCCGAACACCCTGGCCTGGTAGCTCGCCCCCGCGACGACGCCGCGCGGCCCGGTGCCGCCGACGAGCACCGGCCGGTCGGCCAGGGTCGGCCGGGTGAGCTGCTCGACGGAGGCGAAGAACGCGTCCATGTCGAGGTGCAGCACCCACCGGTCGGCCACTGGGTCATTCTCGCCCCGGCCCCCGACAGGACGCGGCGGCGGCTCGGTTCGGCCCTCGCGCCCGCTCGACCGAGCTACCTGTCGCGGCGACCTATGGCTCTGCGTACCCAGGCGCAACGGTCCGGTGGCGATCGCCGCGAGCGCACACCCATGGTCCTCGGAACAGCCCTGAGCGTGCGGTGTCGGCGATCATGGCGCGCCGAGCAGGACCGCGTCGCCGTCGGCCTCCTTGATCAACGGCGCCCGCTCGCCGAACCCGGCCACGGCGCCGGGGTGGTCGGGCGCCGGCCACAGGTCGACGAGCCAGACGGGTTCCCGTGGGGCGTTGGCCCCGGACCACCTCAGCACCCGAGGCCGTTCGCCCGGCGGAGCGAGGGTGATCGACGCCATCGGCCGGGACAACCCCTCGCCGGTCGCCTTGAGCAGCGCTTCCTTGCGGGTCCAGATCGTGAGGAACGCCGCGGTGCTGGCCGGCGGCGGCCTGGCCAGCTCGACGGCCGAGCACACCTGTGCCGCCATGCCGGCGACGTCGGAGAGCGGGCGGACGTGCTCGACGTCCAGCCCGACCGCGCCGTCGGCGACGGCGAGCCCGACGAGATCACCGGAATGGGTCAGCGAGAAGCCCGGCACAGCCTCGTCGGCAAGCCGCGGCTTGCCGTGCTGCTGACCGCAACGGCAGGTGCGGTCGAAGCGCAGCGCCGCCGGCTGCACGTCGAGCCGGACGCCCAGCACGAGGCGGGCCAGTGCGTGCGCGGCCAGGTAACGGCCCTGGTCGGCGGGTCGGCGCAGGGCGCGCAGCCTGGTGCGCTCGTGCGGGTCGAGCAGGCCGACGAGCACCGGATACTGCTCGGGTGCCAGCGGACGGGCCCACCAGACCTCGCATTCGGTGCTCCGCACCTGGCCAGCCTGGCACGACGCCGGACCATCCCCGGGGCCGGCCCGCCGCCGCGGAAGGCGGCAGTGCGACGGGCCGACCGGCGGGCGACCTGCGCTACGGTCGACCGGACGGGTCAGCCGCTGCGGCGGGCCGCGTAGCCCGTCCGCCGGGACACGGGTGTCCGCCGGCCGGTCCGGCCGGTCCCGGCCGGCGGCAGCGGCTGCCGCTCGCCCTTGCCGCGGGCCCGGCGGGCGGCGCGGGTGGGGGCGGGGTCGGTGGGTGCGGGGGGTTCGCCGGCGAGGTGGGTGCCGGCAGGATCGGTGCCGGCGACGTCGGTGCGGACAGTGTCGGCGCGGACAGTGGCGTTGCTGGCGGGATCCCCCCCGGCGGGGTCGGTCCCGGCGGGGTCGGCCGGGACAGGGGTCTGCTCACGCATGCGATCCTCCTGGTGAGATGCGGGCCCGGCACAGCGGCGGCCGACGGAGTCGGCCTGGGCTGGGGCGAGACGGTGTTCCCGCGGCGCAGCGGCGGCGGGAGGGGGCGACGGGCGGGACCCGTGCGGCTTCAGAGGCGCATGACCACAACGGTAACCGGGTTCGCCTCGGCTCGCCATCGATATTTCGGGCCTACCGTAGGCGAGATGACGCCCGTACCCGACCTGGTCGTGATCGGCGGTGGCATCGCGGGTGCGTCGATCGCATACGAGCTCGCGGCGGCCCGGACGGTGCTGCTGCTGGAGGCCGAGCCTGTCCTGGCCATGCACTCCACCGGCCGTTCTGCCGCCACCTACATCCCCGGGCACGGGGTCGGCCCGGTCCGCGCACTGGTCGCCGCGAGCCGGCCTCGGTTCGCCGCGCTGGCCGCGGAACTGGATGCACCGCCGTTGCTGAGCCCGCGCCCGGTGCTCTGGGCGGCGTTCGACGACGTCGGCGAGCGGGTGCTGGCCGAGCTGCTCACGGAGCGGGAGGGTGAGCCGGACGCGCCGGTCCCGGTGGCTGCGGCCGAGGCGTTGCGCCGCTGCCCGGTGCTGCGCCCGCACGTGCTGTACGCCGCGGGGCTCACCGAGGCGGGCGCCGACGTCGACGCGATGGCGCTACACGAGGCCTACCTGCGCGGGCTGCGCAGGCGCGGCGGGACGATCCGCAGCGGGGCACCGGTCACCGGGCTGGAGCGGACCGGTGCCGGCTGGCGGGTATACGCCGGTGACGCCATCGTCGAGGTGCCCGACGTCGTCGACGCGGCGGGCGCCTGGGCCGACGCCGTCGCCGCGCTGGCCGGGGTGGCGCCGATCGGACTGGCCCCGCTGCGCCGGACGATCGCCGTGGCCCGGGTCCGGGAGCCGGCCCGGCTGCGGCCGCGCGGAGGCGGACCGCTCCCGATGGTCGTCGAGGTGGGGGAGCGGTTCTACTTCAAGGCCGAGGTCGGTCAGCTGCTCGTCTCGCCCGGCGACGAGACCCTCACCGAGCCGGGTGACGTCCGTCCCGATGAGGTCGACGTCGCCGCCGCGCTGGACCGGGTCGCGGCGGTGACCGACCTGGGGCTGCGCTCGATCGTGACGAGCTGGGCGGGGCTGCGCTCCTTCGTGACGGACCGCTGCCCGGTGGTCGGCGCCAGACCCGAGTATCCCGGGTTCCATTTCTTCGCCGGTCAGGGCGGGTCGGGCATCGAGTCGGCACCTGCGCTTGCCGCGCTCGGGGCCGCGGTGGTGACCGGTGCGCCGGTACCGGGCGACATCGGGGTGGACCCGGAGCTGCTCGCGCCGGCCCGGCTCGGGGCATGCACACCCGCGGTACACCCGGCTCCCCGACGGGAATGCGACGGGCCGGGCCGCGCTCATCCCGGCGATCCCGCCGCTTCGGCCGGCCTGGGGCCGCTGCCGTAGCCGTCGGACCACGGGCTGCGCTCTCGTTCACCGAAAGGGCCGCCGGTGGCGACGGGGGCGGGGATGTGGGCGCGGCGGAGTGCTGCGCCCAGCTCCGCCGGTGTCGCGACGACGGCGAGTACGCCGGCGTCGAGCAGCTCGCCGGGTGAGCCGTACCCCCAGCCGGCTCCGACGCAGTCGAGCCCCTGGGCCCGGGCGCCGGCGACGTCGTCCCTGCGGTCCCCGACCATGATGGCGCGCTCGCGGGTCCCGAGGCGCCGCAGCGCCTCGGCGACGACCGCGGTCTTGGTCGGCCGCGCAGCGTCGAGGGTGTCGCCGGTGATCTCGGCGAACAGCTCGGTCCAGCCATGGTTGTCCAGGATCGCCCGGGCGTAGACCTCGGCCTTGCTGGTGGCTAGTGCGAGCCGGACGCCCCTCGAGCCGAGCTCGTGCAGCAGCGCGTCGATGCCGGGGTAGGGCTCGCTGGCCAGCAGTCCGGTCTCGCCGTAGCGGCGCCGGTAGACGGCGACCACCTCGGCGGCGCGGTCCGCGCCGACGATACCGGGCAACGTGGTGTAGAGCGGCGGCCCGAGTACGTGCCGGCCGAGCGCGTGCTCCGGCCAGTCCAGGCCGAGCTCGTCGAAGGCCTCGCGCAGTGAGCCGAGGATGCCGGGAGCGGAGTCGACGAGGGTGCCGTCGAGGTCGAGCAGGACGGTATCGGGGAGCTGTCCGGTCACCACGCCATCATCGCCCATTGCCCACCCGCCCCCGACCCGCGAGTCGGGCTATCCGGGTGACCGAGTCGGGCCATCCGTGTCATCGGTGGCGCTCTCCGCCCATGCGTGCCAACGTTCGTGACCTGCCTTCGCCGGTGCGTCCCGCACTGTGGGACCACAACGCGGCCTCGGGCACCTGAATAGCGACGTTGTGGCCCCACGGTGCGGCTGGCCGGGTGCAGGTCGCCGGTTGCAGCCGCACCGGCCAGCAGCCGTCCGCTGGTCTCGGAGGCGACGATGGGTGGCGACGCGCCGGCCCCTGCGGAAGGCAGCCCGCGTGGTGCGGTCGCCCTGATCCGCGCCAACTCGCCGTTCACCAGGCTGTGGGCGGCCCGGAGCACGTCGTCCTTCGGCGACTCGATGAGCCTGGTAGCCCTGATGCTGTACGTCGCCGGCAGTACCGGCACGGCACTCGCGGTGGCGCTGTTGCTGCTCGTCGGCGACTTCGCACCGGCTCTGCTCGGCCCGTTCACGGGTGCGCTCACCGATCGGTCGACCTCACACGCGTCATGGTGACCTGCGAGCTGCTGGCGGCCGGGCTGGTCGTGGTCATCGCAGTCCGGTTGCCGGCGCTGCCGATGCTGCTGGTCCTGGTCGCGCTGCGGGCCATCGCCGGCCAGGTGTTCCAACCCGCTTCCCGGGCAGCGGTCGCCGCTCTCGTCGAGGACCGGGACCTGGCCGGCGCCAACACCGCGATCGGGTTCGGCACCCACGGTTCCGAGGCCCTCGGTCCGCTCGCCGCCGCGGTGCTGGTGCCGGTCCTCGGCGTTCGCGGCGTCCTCCTGGTCGACGCCGCCACGTTCGTCGTCTCGGCCGCGGTGCTCGTCTTCCTGCCCGCGATGCCGCATCACGCGCCGGCGATCGATGCTCGGACGTCGTTCCTGCACGACGTCACGGCGGGCATCGCCTACATCTGGGCCAGCCCGATCGTGCGTGCGGTCGGGCTCGGGTTCTGCGGCGTCGTCGCGTCCAACGGGATCGACGACGTCGCGCTGGTCTTCCTCGCCACCGACACCCTCGGCGGCGGCGACTCCGCGGTCGGGCTGCTACTGGCCGCGGTGGGCATCGGGCTACTGGCCGGGTACGCACTGCTCGGCCGCGGCGCCGGTCGGGCGTCGACGGTGGTGCTGCTCATCGCCGGACTCGCCCTCAGCAGCGCCGGCAACCTGCTCACCGGCCTGGCCTGGGCGGTCGCGGCCGCCTTCATCGTGCAGGCCGTCCGCGGCATCGGCATCGCCGCGATGGACGTCGCGGTGAACACCATCGTCCAGCGTACGGTGCCCGCGGCGATGCTCGGCCGGGTCTTCGGCAACCTCTACGGAGCCGTCGGCGTCGCCGCCGCACTGGCCTATGTCGGTGGTGGGCTCCTGCTGGATGCCACCGACCCGCGGACCACGTTCGTCCTCGCCGGTGGCGGCGGACTGGCGGTCACCATCGCGACCGCCCTCGCGCTCCGCGCGGCAGACCGCGCCGGGGGACCTCCGCCAACGGGTATCCGCCCCTGAGCTCGGCGCTGCCGACGCCAGCGAGGGCTTCATCCTCGTGACTCCGCGAGTCGCGGTATCCGGGCGAATGTGTCGCGCGATCAGTGCGATTGCCGATTCTGCCGCGCGGCGAGACGTCGACGGGCAGTCGCACGAATAGCCCGACACGGCCGCACGGACACCCCGACTCGCGGGGGTGGGGGTATGCGTGGGGGTCGGCCGGCGAGGTAGCGTCGCTGGAGATCGACTGACGGGACCAGCACCGGGCGTGGCTCCGGACATGTGCAGCAAGGAGAGCGGATGACCTCCCAGCCACGGGTGGCGGTGATCGGGGCCGGTCCGTCCGGGCTCTACGCGGCAGCCTCGTTGCTCACCTCGGCGCCCGAGACCGGGGTCAGTGTCGATGTGCTGGATCGGCTACCCGCCCCGTACGGTCTGGTCCGCTACGGTGTCGCGCCCGATCACGTGAAGATGAAGTCGGTCATCCGGGTGCTGCAACGCCCGTTCGATCCGGCCGAGGTGCACTTCCTCGGCAACGTGTCCGTCGGCCGCGAGCCCGGCATCCCGTTGGAGGTGCTGCGCGAGCACTACCATGCCATCGTGCACGCCACCGGTAGCTCGGTGGATCGTGTCCTCGGCGTGCCCGGCGAGGAGCTGACCGGCAGCCTGGGATCCGGCGCTCTCGTCAGCTGGTACTGCGGCCATCCCGACTTCACCGAGCTCGACCCGCCGCTGGACCACCCGGGTGTCGCCGTGGTCGGGGCGGGCAACGTCGCCCTGGACGTGGCCAGGGTGCTGGGCAAGAGCCATGACGAGATGGCCGCCACCGACATCCCCTCCCCGGTGCTCGACGCACTCACCCGCAGCGGGATCCGCGACGTGCACGTGCTCATCCGGCGCGGGCCCCAGCACGTCCGGTTCACCCCGGCCGAGCTGCGCCAGATCGGCGAGCTCGCCCACGCCGAGGTGCTGGTGCACGACGACGGCCTGCTCGCCGGGAGGATCGACAACACCGCGGAGCCCGACCGCCGGCAGCGGCAGAACCTGGAGATGCTCACCGGGTGGGCGACCGCCCCGCGGCGCAGCGACACCTCCCGACGAGTCCATCTGTGGTTCCTGCGCAGCCCGGTGCGGCTGGTCGACGACGGCACCGGCCGGGTCGGCGGCGTGGTCGTCGAGCGCAACGAGATCGTGGACGGCCGGGTGCGCGCCACCGGTGAGCAGGAGACGCTCGCGGTCGGACTCGTGGTGCGGGCCATCGGGTACACCGCCGCGCCGGTGCCCGGATTGCCGTTCGACGAGGTCACCGGCACGGTGCCCAACGACGGTGGCCGGGTGGTCTGTGCCGGGGTACCGGTGCCGGGCGCCTATGTCACCGGCTGGGTCAAACGCGGGCCGACCGGGGTGATCGGCACGAACAAGGGCGACGCCGCCGAGACCGTCGCCGCCCTGCTGGCCGACCTGCCCACCCTGCCGGCGCCTGCCCACCCGGGCCGCGACGCGCTACTGGCCCGGTTGGCGCAGTTCGGCGTGCAGCCCGTGGACTGGACCGACTGGCTGCGCCTGGACGCCGAGGAGCTGCGGCTGGGTGCGACGCGCGGTACCGAACGGGTCAAGGTCGCCGAGCTCGCCGAGATGCTCGCGGCGTGCCGGGAGGGGGCGCCGGTCCGCTGACCGTGGGGTCCGCCGTACGCGTCAGAACGGGTCGACCGAGACGACCGAGGGAAGCGCGCCCAGCCGGTCGGCGAAGCCGCAGGCTTCGGCAGCCGTCATCGAGATGGTGCAGCTCAGCGAGCTGTAGACGATGCCCTCCCGGACGTCGACTGCGAAGTCGCGGATCGGGTAGCCGCAGCTCTGCAGCATCGCCGCGACGGACATCGCACCGTCCAACCCGTTGGCGGTGACGATGCTGTGCCTGCGGTGGATGCGGGAGATGATGTCGGACGACGGGCGGTCGGAGGTGTGGCGGTAGTCCTCGGCGAGGGTGCTCATGGCGATGGGGCTCCTGGGTACGCGGGGGAGGATGGACCCGAGCCAGATCTCGGTGGCGATCACATCGGTGGACAGCTCACAGCGTGCCGCGAGGGCGGCGGCGAAACGCGCGCCGGCAGCCTGGCTCAGCCGACGCGCGAGATTACTACCTCGGCGCGCAGAGCTGGAGGCTCAATGATGCGCATGGATGGATCCTACCAGTAGTGGTGAGAGAGCGCCCGCGAGCGACCCCGGCGGGAAGCGCGGCTTGCACGGGGAAGGGCTGCTTGATCTGAGCGAGTTCGACCAGCGGGTATCCGCGCTCTGGTCGTCGAAGACCCGCGGCGAGCTGGCCGTGCTGACTCGGGACCTCCCCGCACCACAGGCCACCGCGACACCGTTTGCGCCCGCCGCGCGGGGTCAGGTCTTCTCGGCAACCGGTGGCGGCACCGCGATGAAGGTGCTCACGATCATCTTCAGCTCGATCCTGGCGGTGAATGTCGCGGTGTGGGGCCTGGTGTCGGCCACCAGCGGCGAGGTCAGCTACCCGTGGTTCGGGTGGACCGTGCTCCCACTCGTCGTACTTGGGGTGCTCTACCTCGCCGGGATCGGACGTCCGCACCGCGAAGGCTGACGGCATCGGGTCCCGCCCGACAATCGACGGCGTGGTCCCAACCGGCCGCCGGCACCCGCCGCCACCACGGCGCCTCGTCAGACGGCGGTCCGGTTCCACCCGTCTGACGCCGGTCGCTCGGGATCTCCCCGAACCCATCTGCGGCCACCGCGAGCGCCGACGCGCTTACGCTACTGGGATGACCATCCCCGAGAGGCGGGTCGGGTCGTCCCGACCCGCGCTGCTGCCCACCGCCGGACGGGTGCTCGGCGCCCTGCTCACGCTGGCGATGGGCGCGATCCACCTGAAGCTGTGGTTCGACGGCTACCGCAACATCCCGGTGATCGGGCCGCTGTTCCTGCTCAACACGGTCGGTGCAGCGGTGCTGGCCGTGGCGGTCCTGGCGGTGCCGTCGCGGCTGCTGGCGGCGGTCGCGGCGCTCGGCGCGCTGTTCACCGCAGGGACCCTCGCCTCGCTCGTCGTCAGCCTCACCGTCGGGCTGTTCGGCTTCCCGGAGACGCTGGGCGGCGAGTTGGTGCCCGCCGCGCTGGTCGTCGAGGCGCTCGGCACCGCGGTGCTCGTGGTGCTCACCGTGCTCGCGGCCCGACGCCGGCGTTGACGGCCCGGCGCTGACGGCCCGGACGGTCAGTCGGTGACGTCCTTCGGTCGGCCGCCGTCCGGCCGGCCGGCCAGGGCGCGCCGCTCGCTCTCTCGGGCCACCCGCTCCGCGGTGCCACTGTCCGGACCCGTCCCGTTGTGCCACGCGTTCTCGGCCGCCGCCAGCTCGGCCCTGGCCCGTTCCAGCGCCCGGGTCTCCCCGACCGGGTCCGGGGTGAGCAGCGAGCCCTGCACCGGCGATCCCGCCGAACCCAGCTGGTTCATCTTCTTGGGCACCGGCGCGCCCTGGTAGGTCAGCGGGAGCGGGTGCCCGTGCGAGTCGAGCCCGGCCAGCGGCTGGTGCACCTCGATGAACTCGCCGTGCGGCAGCCGCTTGATGATCCCGGTCTCTATCCCGTGCTCGAGCACCGTGCGGTCCCCGCGCTGCAGGCCCAGGCACATCCGGTAGGTGACCCAGTAGGCGATCGGCGGCACCAGTAGGACGCCGATCCGCCCGGCCCAGGTGGTGGCGTTGAGCGAGATGTCGAAGAAGTACGCGATCCAGTCGTTGATGCCGCTCAGCACCAACACGGTGTAGAACGCGATGCCCATCACGCCCAGCGAGGTGCGAACCGGCGCATCCCGGGGCCGCTGCAGCAGGTTGTGCAGCGCGTTGTCCCCGGTGAACCGACGTTCGATCGGCGGGTAGATCGCGGCCAGCACGTAGAGCACCGGCAGGAACGCGGGACTGGCCCAGAACGCCGGCGGGATCGTGTACGACCCCAGATGGATGTCCCACGGCGGGAAGATCCGCAGCATGCCCTCGGTGAACAGCACATACCAGTCGGGCTGGGAGCCCGACGAGATGTGGGCGGCGTCGTAGGGGCCGAAGTTCCAGATCGGGTTGATCTGGAACACCCCGCCCATGATCCCGATGATGCCGACGGTCACCGCGAAGTAGGCGCCCCCCTTGGCCGCGAACGCCGGCAGGATCCGGACCCCGATGACGTTGCGCTCGGTGCGTCCCGGCCCCGGGAACTGGGTGTGCTTCTGGTACCACACCAGCCCGACGTGCACCGCGATCAGCGCCAGCAGGATGCCCGGGATCAGCAGCACGTGCACGATGTAGAGCCGCGGGATG
Organism: Mycobacteriales bacterium; assembly: GCA_038254065.1. Classification (GTDB taxonomy): domain Bacteria; phylum Actinomycetota; class Actinomycetes; order Mycobacteriales; family Pseudonocardiaceae; genus Pseudonocardia. The sequence goes on from JBBSGM010000023.1 coordinate 27,257, forward strand.
ATCTCCGTTCCCGGGAACTCCCCGCCGAAGATCATCCAGTGGAGCCAGGTGCCGACCACCGGGATCGCCAGGATGAAGCCGGACGCGATGCGCAGCCCGGTGCCCGAGAGCAGGTCGTCGGGCAGTGAGTAGCCGGTGAAGCCCTCCATGAAGCCCAGGAACAGCAGCAGCACGCCGATCACCCAGTTCGCCTCCCGCGGCTTGCGGAACGCGCCGGTGAAGAAGGTGCGGAACATGTGCGCGACCATCGCGGCCATGAACAGCAGTGCGGCCCAGTGGTGCACCTGGCGGACGAACAGGCCGCCGCGGATCTCCATGGAGATGTCGACCGTGCTCTGGAACGCGCGGGACATGTGCACGCCGCGCAGGTTCTCGAAGGACCCGTTGTAGGTGACCTCGACCATCGACGGGTCGAAGAACAGCGCGATGTAGGTGCCGGAGAGCAGCAGCACGATGAAGCTGTAGAGCGCGATCTCACCGAGCATGAACGACCAGTGCGTCGGGAAGACCTTGTTGAACTGCCTGCGCAGCCCGGCGGCCGGGTGGTAGCGCTGGTCGAGCTCGTCGAGGCTCTGCGCCGCCCTGGCCTGCATGCCGCCCGCGGAGGTGGTGGGCGTGGTGCTCGCGCTCATGCTCTCAGCTCCCAGAATGCCGGGCCGACGGGTTCGATGAAGTCGCTGCGCGCGACGAAGTATCCCTCATCGTCGACCGTGATGGGCAGTTGCGGAAGGGGCCGGGTGGCCGGCCCGAAAACCGGTGCCGCGGACTCGGTGATCAGGAACTGCGACTGGTGGCACGGGCAGAGGCTGATGTTGGACTGCGCCTCGTACAGCGATGCCGGGCAGCCGAGGTGGGTGCACACCTTGGAGAAGGCGTAGTAGTCGCCGTAGTTGAAGCTCTCCTGGCCGGGCCGGTGGACCACCGTGGTGCCGGGCCGGAGCCGGATGAGCATCACCGGGGAGTCGGCGAGGCGCTCGACGGAGACCAGGGTCTCCACGTCGCCGCGCTCGGACTCCCGGAACGGGAACACCGTCTGCATGGCTCCGGACGCCATGTTCTCCGGCCGGATCCGGACCACGTCGCCGTGGCCGCCGTTCTCACTCCGCAGGTAGACCGTCTCGCCGTTCACCGGCCGCCACGGGGTGACCCACAGTGCGGCCTGGTCGCCACCCTTCCACGGGTTGCGGACGAACGGGGCGATCGCCGCGACGCCGAGGCCGAGGCCGAACAGCCCGGCCGCGGCGCCTGCCGAGCGCTTGATCAGCGAGCGCCGGGCGATCGTGGTGTCCCGGCCGGCCGCGACGAGCTGGGCGAGCACGGTCTGGCGGGCCAGCTCGTCGGACCGGCCGTCGTGGCGCTGCTGCACCGAGACCTCGTCCGGGAAGAACTTCTTGACGTAGGTGATCACACCGATGCCCAGCGCCAGCACCGCGAAGCCGAAGGTGAACCCGATCACGGGTGTGTACAGGGAGTACAGCAGGTACCCGTCCTGGGAGGGGGCGACGTAGCGGTACGGCCAGAAGATGAACGCACCGATGAAGGCCAGCCCGGACAGTGCCGCCAGACCGAACCACAGCGCGACCGACCGCTCGGCCCGCTTCTCGGCCGTGGTCCCGGGGACCGGCCACATCGCGGCGTTGTGCACGACCTCGACGTCGTCCAGCTCGCCGGCGAGCCGGGCCAGCTGCTCCGGAGTCATCTCCGCCAGCTCGGCGGCACTGGGAACGGGCGGGTCGTTGTGCTCCGCGCCGATGCTGGGCTGGTCCGCGCTTCCGGCACTCATGACTTCGCTCCCAACCACAGTGCGATGCCGACCATCGCCGCGAGGCCCACCACGAACGCGACCACGCCCTCGGAGGTCGGGCCGATGCTCCCGAGGTCGAGCCCGCCCGGGCTGTTGTTCTCACCTCGGACGGAGAGGACGTAGGCGATGATGTTCTGTTTCTCCGCCGGCGTGAGCTGGCTGTCGGCGAACCTCGGCATGTTCTGCGGGCCGGTGAGCATCGCGGTGTAGATCTGCTCCTCCGACGCCGGGTCCAGGACCGGGGCGTAGTCGCCCGACGAGAGCGCGCCGCCGCGGCCGGTGAAGTTGTGGCAGCCGGCGCAGTTCAGCCGGAACAGCTCGCCGCCGCGGGCCGGGTCGGGTCCGCGCAGTGCGGCACCGGTCGCGGCGGGGAGCTCAGGGCCCCCACCGTTGGCCTGGACATAGGCCTCCAGCGACTGGAGGTTTTGCCGGCCCTGCTCGGTGGCCGGGTCGAGCTCGGGCACCGGGGGCTTGCGCGGAGCCTGGGCCTCCTGGCGGGCCACCGGCATACGACCGGTGGACACCTGGAAGTAGACCGCCGCCGCACCCACGCCGACCAGGCTCGGGCCGCGGTCCTGCACTCCCTGCAGGTTGGCACCGTGGCAGGTGATACAGGTGTTGTTGTAGATCTGTTGACCCTGGGCGACCAGCGCGGCGTCCCCCTGGGCGCTGGCGAGCTGGGGCTGCGGGGCGAGCACCGTGTAGAGGCCCCCGACCGCCAGCAGGCCGAACCCCAGCGCGAGGGCCCCGGCGAGCCTGCGGCGGAGCTTGCCCTGCGGCCGCGCACCACGAGGAGCACGGGGTTCGGGTGGTGTGCTGGTCGTGGGATCCATGGAGTCCATCGTCGGCGTCGTCCAACCCTCGAGGTCGTGTCCTGGTGGCCTAGCGGATGAAGTAGATGACGGCGAACAGCCCGATCCAGACCACGTCGACGAAGTGCCAGTAGTAGGACACGACGATGGCCGCGGTGGCCTGGGCCGGGGTGAACTTGCTGAGCTTGGTGCGCGTCAGCAGCAGGATGAACGCGACGAGGCCACCGGTCACGTGCAGCGCATGGAAACCCGTCGCCAGGTAGAAGACGGTCCCGTACGCGCTGGACGGGATCGTGGTGCCCTCCTCGATCAGGCCCCGGTACTCGTTGGCCTGGCCGAGCACGAACGCGGTGCCCATCACGAGGGTGAGCAGGTACCAGCGGCGCAGCCCGAACACGTCCCCGCGCTCGGCGGCGAACACCCCGAACTGGCAGGTGAACGAGGAGGCAACCAGGATGATCGTCACGACCAGTGCGTAAGGGACGTTGAGCCGGGTCGGCGGGGGCGGCCACACCCCGACGTTCTGGGCCCGCGCGGTGAAGTAGATCGCGAACAGTCCGGCGAAGAACATCAGCTCGCTGGACAGCCAGATGATGGTACCGATGCTGACCAGGTTCGGGCGGTTCAGCGAGTGGATCCGCGCGCTGATGTTGGGAGCCGCTGTCGTCACCCGGGCATTATTACCCCTCCCGAACTTCTACAGCTTGTCGGGGCAACCGGGAGGTCGATCGCGATCCCGTCGGGCAACGGTGCACCACCGCGGGAGCTCCGGCCGCGCTGACTAGCATGCAGCCGGTGAGCAGCGCAACGGGCGTCCCGGATCAGCAGCGTACCTGGACCGTACTCGTGTTCAGCCACCGTCCCGAGGTCAGGGAGGGCATCACGATGGCCGTCGGCCGCCGTCCGGCGCCCGACGTGGGACGGGTCCGGTTCCTCGAGGTCGCCGCGATCGCCGAGGTGCTCGCCGCGTGCGACGCCGGCGAGGTCGATCTCGCGATCCTGGACGGGGAGGCCCAGCCCACCGGCGGGATGGGGCTGTCCCGGCAGCTGAAGAACGAGATCGCCGGCTGTCCGCCGGTGATCGTCACGGTGCGGCGCCGCGACGACCGGTGGCTCGCCACCTGGTCGCAGGCCGACGCCGTGCTGGTGCACCCGCTCGACCCGCTGACCGCGGCGGAGACCGTCGCCGACGTGCTGCGCCGGGCCCAGTCCGGTGAGCTCGCGGTGCGGGACTAGCCGTGGCCGACCCGGCCGCCGCCGGTTGGCCCGGGTTGCTGGGCAGGCTGCTCGCCGGCCGGGACCTCGACGCCGCCGACACCGCCTGGGTGATGGACCGGGTGCTCTCTGCGGAGGCCACCCCGGCCCAGCTGGCCGGGTTCCTCGTCGCGCTGCGGGCCAAGGGGGAGACCGCCGCGGAGGTCGCCGGGCTGGCCGACGCGATGCTCGCCCACGCCCGCCGGGTCGTGGTGCCCTGGCCCGCGGTCGACATCGTCGGCACCGGTGGGGACCAGGCGCATACCGTGAACATCTCGACGATGGCCGCGATCGTGGTGGCCGCCGCCGGGGTGCGGGTGGTCAAGCACGGCAACCGGGCGGCGTCGTCGGCGTGCGGGGCCGCCGACCTGCTGGAGGAGCTCGGGGTGGTGATCGACCTGCCGCCCGACGAGGTCGCCCGCTGCGTCGCCGAGGTCGGCATCGGGTTCTGCTTCGCGCCGGTTTTCCACCCGGCGATGCGGCACACCGCCGGGTTGCGCGGCGAGCTCGGCGTGCCCACCGCGATGAACGTGCTCGGCCCGCTCACCAACCCCGCCCAGCCGCCCGCCGCCCTCGTGGGATGCGCCGACCCCCGGCTGGCCCCGGTGCTGGCCGAGGTGTTCGCCGGCCGCGGGATGTCGGTGCTGGTGGTCCGCGGCGACGACGGGCTCGACGAGCTGACCACGACCACGACCAGCACCGTCTGGGTGGCGGGTGGCGGCGAGGTGCGCACCGAGACGCTCGACCCGGCGGCGCTGGGCCTGCCCGCAGCCTCACCCGCGGACCTGCGGGGGGGCGATGCCGCGGTCAACGCCGCGGCCTGCCGGTCGCTGCTGGCCGGTGACCGCGGGCCGGTCCGCGACGCGGTGCTGCTCAACGCGGCGGGCGCGCTGGCCGCCTTCGAGGGGCCGCCGGTCGACCTCGCCGAGACCATCGTGGCCGCCACCCGGCGGGCCGCGTCGGCCGTCGACTCCGGTGCGGCGGCCGGTCTGTTGGAACGCTGGGCCGCGCTGTCGACGGCGCCGCGGGGCTGATCCCTGCTCGGCCCTGGCCCGCGGAGAAGGTGGCCCCGGCGGTACCGACAGTCCCGACGCAGTCGTGCACAACTCTCGGTCCTGGCACCGTAACCTGGACCGATGTCCCTCGACGCGCGCGATCGGCCCGGTGTGGGCGACGCCGCGCCCGGCCCGCCCACCCAGGATCGCGTGGACTGGGATCGGCTGCCCGAACCGGTCCGCGGGAGGTTGGCCGAGGTGGCGGCCGCCGCCGTCGCTGAGCTCCCCGTCGCCGACGTCCCGGTGCCGCTGCGGCGCCTCGTGCGGTTCACCCCGGCCAAGCGGGCAAAGCTCGGTGGTCCCGCGCTGCTGGCCGAGCTGCGGTCCGACGCGGCGTTCCGCACCGCCGTGCTGGCCTGGTGGGACGAGCACCGTCCCGGCGAGCTGGTGGTCTCCACCGACGATCCGCGCACCGCGGCCGCGGCCGCGGTGCTCAGTGCCGATCCCGACGCCGCCGCGGTGGTGGCGGTCACGGCCCGCCGCGGGGAGGTGGTCGAGCTGCGGGCCGAGCGGGACGCCGCGCTGTCGCGGGTCGACAAGCTCACCGTCGAGCTGGAGCGGTTGCGCGGAGAGCTCGCGAACGCCCGCGACCAGGTCCGGGCGGCCGGTCAGACCCGGGACGCCGAGTTCGCCCAGCTGCGCCGCACGGTGGGCGAGCAGGGTGCGGTGCTGCGCTCCGCCCGCGACGCACAGGCCGCCGCCGAGGCCGCGGCCGGCGAGCTGCGTCGCACCGTCGACGCGCAGCTGGCGGCGGCGCTCGCCGAGCGCGATCGGGCGCGGGCCCGTGCTGACGAGGAGCGGCGCCGCGCGGCACGCGCGACCCGGGAGGTGGCCGCCGCGCGCCAAGCCGTCCGCGAGGCCCGGCAGGCCGACGAGGTACGGCTCGGGCTGCTCCTGGACACTCTCGGTGGCGCCGTGGCCGGGCTGCGCCGGGAGCTCGCGCTGGGCGGTGGCGGCCCCCGACCGGCCGACCTGATCGCGGGCGTGCGGGGCGCCCGCGCAGGCACCCCGGTCGACGACCTCGCAGCCCTGGACGGACTGCTCGCGGTGCCCGCGGTGCACCTGGTGGTGGACGGCTACAACGTCAGCATGACCGGCTACCCGGACCTCCCGCTGGCCGACCAGCGCACCCGGCTGGTCGGCCAGCTCGGGGCGCTGGCCGCGCGAACCGGGGTGGAGGTCACCGTGGTCTTCGACGGGGCCGGGGTGATCGCCGCTCCGATCCACGGCTTCCGCGGGGTACGGGTGCTGTTCAGCGAGCCGGGGGTGCTCGCCGACGACGTCATCCGCTCGCTGGTCGGGGCAGAGCCGAAGGGACGCCCGGTGTTGGTGGTGACATCGGATCGGGCGGTGGCCGAGTCGGTGCGCCGGCGCGGTGCGCACGCGTTGCCCTCGGCGGTGCTGCTGGCCCGCCTGGTGCGGGGCTGAGCCGTCGGCGGGTGGGCCGCCGACGAGATCGAGCTGCCCCTCCTCCCGCGGTATCCCCCGCGCCGGTCCGGCTGCTCGACGGTGGTCGACGATCCGGTTTTTGTCGGTGCCCTGTCGTAGCGTCCGCACATGTTCGGACGACCGATCCAGGGGAGCTAACGATGATCATCGACTGTGACAGCTGCGCGGTCCGCGGGCAGGCCTGCGGGGACTGCGTGATCGGGGTGCTGCTGGGTCCGCCGGCGGCCGCGGCCGCCGGCGGGGTCGCCGCCAGGATGCCGTCGGGCGCGTCGATCGTGCAGCTCGACGCACCGGAGCGACGCGCGCTCGATGTGCTGGCCGACCAGGGCCTTGTTCCGAGGTTGCGGCTGGTCGCCACTCCGCCGCGCCGGACGGGCGCCCAGGATGCCCCAAGGGAGGGTCAGTGTCACACCGGGTAGCGATTGCCGCAAGCAGAACGATGATCAGACACTCTCGGTCACCGCTCGAGTGGAGGGTCCTGCCCGCGCCACGCCGGAGGTCCGGGGTAGTGGACCACGCCGGTCCGGCTCCGTAATCTTCCCGAGACCTTGTGGGGTCACCGATGTCCCAGGGAAGAGGGTTCGTCCGCTCCCCGCGATGGGGCGGCGGCCGGTCCGAGGTGATCGGTCGCCGCCCGCTCCGGGTGCCCGGCCTACTCGCTGCCCGGCCTACTCGCTGCCCGGCCGGCACAGAGCGTGTCATCGGTGCGGACCGAGGTGGCGCGGGCTAGCGTCGCGCCCGTGTCGCGTACGCTGCTGGTGACCAACGACTTCCCACCCCGTGCGGGCGGGATTCAGACGTACCTGCAGGCTCTCGCCGACCGGTTGCCGCCTGGCGAGCTCGCCGTCTACGCGCCCGCCTGGCCCGGCGCCCGCGAGTTCGACGCAACCCGCGGCTATCCGGTACACCGGCATCCGACGTCGCTGATGTTGCCCCTCCCCGCGGTGGCTCGCCGGGCCGCCGGGTACGCCCGCGAGCACGGTGCGAGCACGGTGTGGTTCGGCGCGGCCGCGCCGCTGGCCCTGCTCGGGTCAGGTCTGCGCCACCAGGCCGGGATCGAGCGGGTCGTCGCGAGCACGCACGGGCACGAGGTCGGCTGGTCGATGCTGCCCGGCGCCCGCCACGCCCTGCGCCGGATCGGCCGCGACGCCGACGCGCTCACCGTCGTCTCCCGTTACACCCGTCGCAGGGTGGCCGCCGCGTTCGGCCCCGACGCCGCGCTGGAGTACCTGCCGCCCGGCGTCGACGCCGAGGTCTTCCACCCCGATCCGGCCGCCCGGGCCGCGCTGCGCGCCCGCTACGGGTTCGGGGAGGCGCCGGTGGTGGCCTGCGTGTCCAGGTTGGTGGCCCGAAAAGGCCAGGACATGCTTGTCCGGGTGCTCGCGACGCTGCGCCACCGGGTGCCGGGCAGCCGGTTGCTGATCGTCGGCGCCGGGCCGGACGCCGACCGGCTGCGCAGGCTCGCCGCCGCATACGAGGTGACCGGACACGTCGTGTTCACCGGCGCGGTCCCCACGGCGGAGCTGGCGGCACACCAGGCCGTCGCGGATGTGTTCGCGCTGCCGTGCCGGACCCGCGGTGGTGGGCTGGACATCGAGGGGCTGGGCATCGTCGCGCTGGAGGCTGCGGCGTGTGGGATACCGGTTGTGGTGGGCGACTCCGGGGGGGCGCCCGAGACGGTGCAGGAGGGCCGTACTGGCTACGTCGTCGGTGGCCGGGACCAGGCGGCGCTCACCGACCGGCTCGCCTGCCTGCTCGCCGATCCCGACCGGGCCCGCGCCATGGGCGCCGCCGGCCGAGCGTGGATGCTGCGTGACTGGACGTGGCCCGCGCAGGTCGCCAGGTTGCGCGCGCTGCTGGGCGGCCCGGATCGTCAGGCGCGCTGCGGTGCCCCGCTGTAGATCGCGGAGATGGCGACGTCGTACCTCTCGGCGACAACGCTGCGCTTGATCTTCATCGTCGGCGTCAGTTCGCCAGCCGTCTCGGTGAAGTCGTCGGGCAGGATCCGGAACTCGCGGATCTGCTCGGCCCGCGACACCGCCTGGTTGGCGTCCTCGACCGCGGCCGCAATCTCCCCACGCAGCTCAGAGTCGTCGACGAGGTCGGCGGCGCCGTTCCCGGCAGGCTTGCCACGGCGTTCCCGCCAGGCCGCCACCGCGTCCGCGTCGATGGTCACCAGCGCGCCGATGAACGGTCGCCCGTCGCCGACGACCATGCACTGGCTGACCAGCGGGTGCGCCCGCAGCCGGTCCTCGAGTACCGCCGGCGCGACGTTCTTCCCCCCGGCCGTGACGATGATCTCCTTCTTGCGGCCGGTGACCGTGAGGAAGCCGGCGTCGTCGAGCTCGCCGAGGTCACCGCTGTGGAACCAGCCGTCCTCGATCGCGGCGACGGTGGCCGCCGGGTTGCGCCAGTACCGCCGGAACACGATGTCCCCGGCGAGCAGGATCTCGCCGTCGTCGGCGATCCGGACTGCGTGCCCGGGGATCGGCCTCCCGACCGAGCCGATGCGCTGTGCCACCAGCGTGTTCGCCGTGATCCCCGCCGAGGTCTCGGTGAGCCCGTAGCCCTCCAGGACGGGCAGCCCGACGCCGCGGAAGAAGTGCCCGAGCCGGTCGCCGAGCGCGGCGCTGCCGGACACCGCGGCGACGGCGCTGCCGCCCACCGCGGCGCGCAGCCTGCCGTAGACCAGCCTGTCGAACAACGCGTGCCGCGCCGCGAGCGCGAACCCGGGGCCGCCGGTGTCGGTGGCCCGGCTCCACGCGATCGCGGTGTCGGCCGCGGCGTCGAAGATCAGGCCCTTGCCCTCGGCGTGCGCCTTCTGCCGGGCGCCGTTGTAGACCTTCTCGAACACCCGCGGTACGGCGAGCAGGAACGTCGGGGCGAACGCGGCCAGGTCGGCGAGCAGGTCGGCGACGTCAGGGGAGTGCCCGACCGTGGTCCGGGTCTGCATCGCGCCGCACTGGACGACCTTGCCGAACACATGCGCCAGCGGCAGGAACAGCAGCACCGAGGCGCCCGCGTTGAGCAGCTCGGGGAGCACCTCGGCGACGGTCCTGCACTCGGTGACCAGGTTGCGGTGGGTCAGCTCCACGCCCTTGGGGCGGCCGGTGGTGCCGGAGGTGTAGATCAACGTCGTGAGGTGATCGGCCCTGAGCGCGCGACGGCGGGCATGGACCTGTTCGTCCGGAACGTCCGAGCCGAGCGCCGTCAGCTCGTCCACGGCACCACGCGTATCCGGCGTCGAGGCAGCCGGCTCGAGCTGCCAGATCCGCCCCAGCTCCGGCAGCGAGCCGCGGACGCCGTCCACCAGGCCGCGGTGGCGGTCGGACTCGACGACGACCGCGACGGCTCCGGAGTCCGCGAGGATCCACGCGATCTGCTCGGCCGAGGACGTCTCGTAGATCGGCACGGTCACGCCGCCGGCGGCGAGGATCGCGTAGTCGACCAGGGTCCACTCGAAGCGGGTGCGCGAGAGCAGGGCGACCCGGTCGCCGGGGACGATGCCGGCCGCGACCAGGCCCCGGGCCACCGCCACGACCTGCTCGGCGAACCGGCCGGCAGGCACTCCGGTCCACCCGCCGACACCGCGGCGACGGAAGAGGACCGCGTCGGCATGCCGTGCCGCATTGTCGAAGACGGGGTCGACGAGGTTCTCCTCGTCGCCGACCCGCAGCGTTGCGGGCACGCTGTACTCACGCACTGGGGATGACCTCCCTGGCCGGCGCCTGCGGGCTCTCCGGCGGAAAACCTATCCTGTCCGTGGCCCGGGACGCATCGCCGGTTTTCGATCGATCCGGCCTGGTCCGCCGCGGGTGCAGGGCGCGCCGATGTCGGAGCCGGTGGTCGGCGTCGAGGACGAGACGTCCTCCGCGTACCGCCCGCGACTTGCGCCGCGAAACCCCGCGACTCGCGCGTAGTGGCGGGTGTCGACCGACCGGTAACCTGCCCGCCATGGCCGACGCGACCACGTCCTCGATCACCATCGCCGCCTCGCCGGAGCGGGTGATGGAGGTGATCGCCGACTTCCGCGCGTACCCCGAGTGGGCCGAGCAGGTGAAGACCGTCGAGGTACTGAGGCCGGGCGGGAGCGACCGGGCCGAGCGGGTCCGGTTCACCATGGATGCCGGTCCGATCAAGGACTCCTACACCCTCGACTACGACTGGGCACCCGACGGGCGCTCGGTCAGCTGGACCTTGGTCAAGGGTCAGATCCAGCGGGCCCAGACCGGCTCCTACCAGCTTCTCGGCGACGGCGAGCAGGCCGGCGAGCAGACCGGCGAGCAGACTACGGTGACCTACACACTGGCCGTCGACCTGAACATCCCCATGATCGGCATGCTGCGCCGCAAGGCCGAGAAGGTGATCATCGATACCGCGCTGAAGGGGTTGAAACGGCGTGTCGAGCGGGGCTGACCGGTGGCCGCTGATGCCGGTTGCGGCGCCGGCCAGCTAGGCTCCGCTGGTGCGCGTGGTGCTGTTCACCGGCAAGGGCGGAGTCGGCAAGACCACCCTGGCCGCGGCCACGGGCGCCCTGCTGGCCCGCTCCGGCCGCAAGGCGTTGGTCGTCTCGACCGACCCGGCGCACTCCCTGGGTGACGCCTTCGAGGCCGACCTCGACGGGGAGCCTGCCGAGCTGGCGAGCGGCCTGTTCGCCGCGCACATCGACGCCCGCGTCCTGCTCGATGACGCGTGGGCACAGTTGCGAGGCCATCTTCGAACACTGCTCTCCGGCGCCGGTGTCGATGAGCTGGTCGCCGACGAGCTGACCGTGCTGCCCGGCGTCGAGGATCTGCTCGCACTCAACGAGGTGCGCAGGCTGACCGAGACCGGGCCATGGGAGGTTGTGGTGGTCGACTGCGGCCCGACCGCGGAGACGCTGCGCCTGCTGGGGCTGCCCGAGGCGCTGTCAGGTTATCTGGAGCGGTTGTTCCCGGCTCACCGGCGCGCAGTGCGCGGAATGCTCGCCGGGATCGCGGGCGGCCGTGGCGCCGTGGACCAGCTGGCCCGCTGGGACAGGACGGTGAACGCCCTGGACACCCTCGCCGAGCAGCTCGCCGGCCTTCGCGCACTGCTCACCGACCGCGACCGGACCAGCATCCGGCTGGTGCTCACCCCCGAGCGGGTGGTCGCGGCGGAGACCCGACGGACGCTGACCGCGCTCGCCCTGCACGGGCTGCGCGTCGACGGGCTGATCGCCAACCGGGTGCTGCCCGGCCCGCCGCCGTCGCTGCGCGGCCCGGCGGCACGCTGGCTGCGTGAGCGGCACGCCGAGCAACAGGTCGTGCTCGCCGAGCTGGCCGAGCTCGCCGACGCCACCGTGCCGGTGGGTACTGCCGGCCACACGGCCGCCGAGCCGACCGGCGTCGCGGCGCTGCTCGAGCTGGCCCGCGCGCTCTACGGTGACACCGACCCGGTCGCGCCCGGCCCGCCGGCGCCACCGTCACTGCAGGTCCGGCGTATCGCGGGGGAGGGCACCGCGCCGGAGTCGGAGTTCGAGCTGAGGTTGCGGCTGCCCTGCGCGGCCGACGGGGCCCTGGAGCTGGCCCGGATCGGTGATGAGCTGGCGGTCACCGCCGGGACGACCCGGCGCCTGGTGACGCTGCCGTCTGTGCTGCGGCGCTGCGCGGCCGTGTCGGCCCGGCTGGAGCGCGACGACCTCTGCGTCGTGTTCCGGCCCGACCCCGCGGTCTGGATGCGATGACGGGCGGTCCGGACGGCTGCGGCCGGCACGGCGGCCCGGCCGGTGAGCTCCGCGCGTTCGCGATCGCCGCGCTCGACCGGCTGCAGCCGGCGGTCGAGCGGCTCCGCGCGGAAGTGCCCTCCGGGGAGGGTTCGACGAGCTGCGCCGCGTGCCCGGTGTGCGCGCTGATCGCCGCGCTGCGTGGGGAGCGTCCGGAGCTCGCCTCTCGGCTGGCCGAGCAGGCGGCCGGGCTGCTCGCGGTGCTGCGCAGTGCGCTGGCGGAGGGGGCCGGCGGCCCGTCCGGCCCGGCGGAGCCCGCCGCGTCGCACGGACCGCGCCGCCCGGTGCAGCGGATCCCGGTGTACCGCGGGTGACCGAGCGGGTAACCCGTCCGCCGAGACCTGCGGCGGAGGTCACCGCCGGTCGGCCGGTCAGAGCACCGCGCCGTCGTCCTCCCCGTCACCGTCGCCGGGCGGCGACGAGGTCGGCCACAGCCGCAGCACCAGCCAACCGAGCCCGGCGGCGAGCGTGAGCAAGCCCAGCGGCAGCCCGTAGAGCGAGGACATCCCGAACCACTCCGGGGAGATGACCAGTAACAGGCCGAGGGTCAGCAGGCCGAGCCCGACGGCCGCGGGTGGACCGAGCCGGGGCAGCGGTGGCGGCTCGGGTGGCACGAAATGGTCCTCGTCGCCCAGGTCCTTCGCAGTGTTGTGCGGGTGCGGAGACCGGGACGGCAACGCGGCGTCCCGAGCCGGGTCCGTCTCGCCGGTCGGGTCCGTCTCGCCGAACGGGCCGGTCTCGGCAGCCGCGACGGGTTCACCGGCCGCGCCGGCTTCACCAGCCGGGTCAGGCCACCGCGGAACCGGACCCTCCCGCCGCCAGCCCGCCACGATCCGGTCGAACTCGTCGCCAGCGGGTTCGGGACCACC